>JAYSXP010000409.1:0-1294 GCA_043717125.1 Polyangiaceae bacterium
TCACCAGGCTCGAACCATACAAGCAAGCCAGCCGTTATGGAGTCTTTGATGCCACCATTATCCTCCTTAGAGAAGGGCTGGAAGCCTTACTGGTGGTAGTTGCCCTATTGACCTTCCTTAAGAAATCAGGCAATAGCGAAAAACAGCCCTGGATCTGGAGCGGGGTTGGTGCCGGTCTGGCTCTCAGTATTGTGTTAGGGATAATTATTCAAGTCGTATTCAGCAGCGCAATTAATGCCAGCAACCGGGAGGTAATTGAAGGAATTACCGGTCTGGTAGCCGCGGTCATGCTTATCTATATCAGCTACTGGATGCATAGCAAATCAAGCGCCGTTTCGTGGAACCGTTACATCAAACAAAAGAGCACCGCCGCCCTGGCAAAAGGCAGCCTGTTTGGATTGGCTTTCCTTTCGTTCCTGGCAATCTTCCGAGAAGGCGCTGAAAGTGTACTCTTCTTCCTGGGAATGGGTTCCGGCATCAGTCTGAGTGACCTGCTAATTGGATTAGCTATCGGGACGGTGGCGCTGGTGATAATTGGTTTCTTTTTGGTGGTAGCCGGTTTGAAAATCCCGATAGGGCCATTCTTCCTGATTGCCAGTATTTTGGTTTTTTATCTATGCTTCAAGTTCGTAGGAGTGGGCCTCCATGCTTTACAGGTAGGTAAAATAATCCCGGCAACGCCTTCCAGTTATCTACCCGAAAACGGTTTTTTTGGTCTTTACCCGACCTGGGAAACGGCCATTCCCCAGCTTTTGCTGCTGCTAGGCGCAATCTTCGTAGTAGTTAATGGGCGGATCAGGGATAAACGGGAAACCCCTCAATCTGCTTTTATCGGTCCATCTCCAGTAGTGAAATAACTACTGTTCTGTAATACAAACCGCAAAATAAAGGGTTTCCTGCAAGAAGAAACATCCATCTTGCAGGAAACTGCTCCTTACCCGGTAAAATAATTTCTAAAACTACTTTGAAGGGGGTTCCTATCCCGGCTGTTTCTACTTTCGAGTTAAAAGAGATGGTAAAGCCTGGGATGTGTCTAAAGAATGAGGTTGAGAATGCAAAAACGAACAATTTCAGGTGTAACTTTTTTAGTGTTGGTTAGTCTTATATTGTCTGCCTGTGGCGATGCTACTACCCCGACGGCTAGTTCAACTTCTGTCCCAACCACAACAACACAGGCTGGCGCCACGGTGACGACTATCCCGGCGACTTCAGTTTTGGCCGGGGCCACCACGGCAACGACTGCCGATATTCCTCCGGGTGCAACCCTGGTACAGGCTGGCCCAAACAGCAAAGA
>JAYSXP010000410.1:0-1293 GCA_043717125.1 Polyangiaceae bacterium
GGTTGCTCCATTTTCCCGGCCAATAATATCTGGAATACTCCTATCAACAATTTGCCGGTGCACCCTCAATCCGCTGCTTACATCAATAGTATCGGAGCTACCACCGGGCTTCACCCTGATTTTGGATCGGGCAATTATGAGGGTGAAACTATTGGTATTCCTTTTACCACTGTTCCAGCCGGACAAGCCAAAGTTAAGGTCAGTTTTGAGTATGATGACGAGAGCGATCCAGGTCCGTATCCCATCCCCCCTAATGTACCTACCGAGGGTGGCCCGAACGGTTCAGGGGATCGCCATGTTATAGTGATGGAGGAGGGTACTTGCAAGCTTTACGAAATGTTTGATGCGGAAAAGCAGCCTGACAATAGCTGGAAAGCCGGGTCGGGTGCGGTTTATGACTTGAATAGCAACGCCTTGAGGCCAGCCGACTGGACTTCAGCCGATGCCGCTGGTATGCCGATTCTTCCAGGCTTAATCCGCTACGACGAGGTGAAGGCCGGGGTAATTAACCACGCCTTGCGTTTCACAGTGAAGACTTCACGTAATTCCTACGTTTGGCCGGCCCGTCACAAGGCTAGCAGCTCGACCGGCTCGAACTTACCTCAAATGGGCCAGCGTTTCAGGCTCAAAGCAAATTTCGATACTTCGAAATTCACGCCGGATGTAAAAGTTATACTGACCGCGCTTAAAACTTACGGAATGTTCATGGCCGATAATGGTTCGAACTGGTTCATTTCAGGTGAAACTGACGAACGTTGGGACAACGATATGCTGGGCTTATTGAAAGACGTACCGGGTTCGGCTTTCGAGGCGATAGACGAGTCGAGCTTACAGGTTGACCCGAACAGCGGCCAGGCTAAAACCAGTGGAACAGCTTCAACTCCAGGCGGTGGAACGACTTCAGTTCCTGGCGCAGTATCTTCATCCACTATATACTCTGCCATATGCCAGGCATTTAAGAAAATAGGTTTTAACATCTGCATTGTTTAATTTACTGTAAGTTACACGGTGCAGAAACAAATAGCCAGGTTGGACAGCTAACTTAACCTCAAATCGACCCTCTGGCCTGGATTATTCCGGGTCAGTTTTATTTTGTTTATACAAATAATGGAAGTATGGGTGGTTAATGCTGAAAGAAAGAGGAATGTACAAAAATAGAAATGAATAATAAAAGATAATGGGGGTAAAAGATATAAAAAGAAAAAAGCCGCAGCGGCCTATCTTCGCGAGCCTCTGCAGGCTAACTATTGTCAGCGCTATAACGTTTCACTGCCAGGTTCGGGATGGATCTGG
>JAYSXP010000042.1:0-7133 GCA_043717125.1 Polyangiaceae bacterium
GGCGCGGATGGCGGCACGGACGGCGGCGTTCCGGTCGGCGGCAAGTACGACAACGCGTCGATCGTGAACGCAGTCGGGGTCGATCTCCGTGAGGCGACCGAGAAGATCCTCATCAACGGCTCACTCTACAACTACGCGCTCGCTCTCGCGGGCGGTGCGATCACCGAGGCGACCGTCGATCGTCTCCTCGCGCTCTACGGCGCGACGCCGGCCCTCCTGAATGCGACCGACGGGGGCGTGGACGCGAACGAGCTCATTGCCGAGTACGCATCGAAGCGCGACAGCAAGATCGGCGCGTCCGGCGCTTACCGCAAGATCCGCACTGCGCTCTTCGTCATGAAGGCCGCGGCCGCGAACGGCGACAAGTGCCGCGCGGATTTCGACGGCGCGCTCAAGATCTTCTTGCTCGAGTGGGAGAAGACGTCGTTCGCGACCGTCATCTACTACCTGAATCAGGCGGCGACGAGCGCGACGGTGATCCCGGCGCAGGGGCAGCTCGCCCTCCATGGGTATGGCGAGGCGCTCGGCTTCGCGCAAAGCTTCAAGGGCGTCCCGCAGGATCGCCGCAAGATCACCGACGTGCAGATCGACGCCATCCTCCAGCGGATCGGCGCGACCACGCCCTACCAGCTGGTCACCAAGACAGGTGAGCGCGTCGTCGCGTTCAACACTGCGTTTCAAGAGATCGGCGCCATCTACGGGATGACGCAGACCGACATCGAAGACGCCAAGAAAGCGTACTGAGCGATGTTGGCTCGTCGCGTTCTTGCCGCCTTGCTCGTCACTTCCTTCGTGCTCGTCGCGTGCAAGCGCGGCGGCAGCGATGGCACGACGAGCACCTCTTCGGGCGGCGTCGATGCCGGCGGCTTCGACAAATCCGCGCTCCTCCGCGCGTTCGGGCAATGTGCGCTCGATACGTATCGCGAGGTCGAGACCGGCGCCGCCCTGCTCGACGCATCGGCCGCCCGCGCCCTCACCGACACCACTCCGGCCGCGAGCGACGCCGCGCGCGAGTCGTGGAAGACGAGCATCGACGCCTGGGAGCGCGCGGAGCTCTTCGGCTTCGGGCCTGCGGCGCTGACGGGCTCTCCCGGCGGCCGCGATCTGCGCGATCCGATCTACGCGTGGCCGCTGGTGAACCGGTGCCTCATCGAGCAGCAGCTGTTCGACAAGGTCTACGAGAAGCCCGAGCTCGCGACGGCTCTGGTCAATACGCGCGGCCTCGGCGCCGCGGAGTACCTCCTCTTTTACGAGGGGTCGGACAACGCGTGTCCGGCGACCGCGTCGCTGAACAGCAGCGGCGGTTGGGCTGCGCTGGGCGCGGCCGAGATCGCGACGCGCAAGCGGGCCTACGCACGCGCCATCGCCGCCGACACGCTGACGCGCTCGCACGACCTCGTCGCCGCGTGGGACCCTGCGCGCGGAAACTTCGTCGCGACGCTCGCGAGCGCCGGGGCGGGGCAGGTGTTCGTCTCGCAGCAGATGGCGTTCAACGCCGTCAGCAACGCGTTCTTCTATGTCGACGACTTCGTGAAGAACATGAAGCTCGGTAAGCCTGCCGGCTTCAACCTCGGCTGCGCGGCGCCGCCATGCGTCGCGGACGTCGAGTCGCCGTGGGCCCATCGCTCGAAGGAGCACCTGAAGAACAACCTCGTCGGCTTCGACCGGCTCCTCCGCGGCTGCGCCGCCGACGGATCGGGCCTCGGCTGGGACGACCTCTTGACCGCCGTGGGCGATGCGGCCCTCGCGAAGAAGCTGACCGACGCGCTCGACGTGTCTCGCGGCCTGCTCGACGCGTTGAAGGAGCCCACGCTCGAGGACGACCTCGTCAAGGACGCCACGGGCGTGAAGGCGCTCTACGACTCGCTGCGCGTGATCGTCGTGCTCCTCAAGACCGAGTTCATCACCGTGCTCGATCTCGAGCTTCCGAAGCGCGTCGAGGGCGACAATGATTGAACGGCTCTCGGTTCCGAAGCCCGTGGGCGCGCTCGTCGCGTTTCGCGTCGCGCTCGGCTTGCTCGTGTCGGTGAGCGCGCTGCGTTTTCTCGCCTACGGCTGGGTCGACGAGCTCTTCGTGAAGCCGACCTTCTTCTTCACGTACTGGGGATTCGGCTGGGTGAAGCCGCTTCCCGCGGCCGGGATGCACGCCCTCTTCGTGGGCCTCGTGGTGCTCGGGGTCTGCTTCGCCGCAGGCCTTCTCTACCGCGCAGTGGCGCTCGTGCTCTTCGTCGCCTTCGCGTACGTGCAGCTGCTCGACGTGACGAACTGGCTGAACCACTACTACCTCGTCAGCCTGCTCCTTCTCCTCTCGGCGACGATGCCGCTCGGTCGCGCGGGCTCGGTCGACGCGTGGCTCCGGCCGCAGACGAAGCTCGACGCGTTCCCTGCATGGTGCACGTATCTGTTCCGCTTTCAGGTGGGCGTCGTCTATGTCTATGCCGGCCTCGCGAAGGCCACGAGCGACTGGCTCTTCCATGCCGAGCCGCTCAACATCTGGCTCTCGGCGCGCACGGGCATGCCGGTCATCGGAGCTGTCTTCGACGAGCGCTGGGCGGCCTACGCCTTCAGCTGGGCGGGCTTTCTCTTCGACACCTTCATCGTCCTCTTCCTCCTCTGGAAGCGAACCCGCGCCTACGCCTACGTCGTCGTGCTCGCCTTCCACGCCATGACGTTCGTGCTCTTCCCGATCGGCCTCTTCCCTTTCATCATGTGCGCCTCGGCCCTCGTCTTCATGTCCCCCACCTGGCCGACGCGCGCCCTGAATCTCGTCTCCCCACGAGCACGAGCACGAGCACGAGCCTGCTCTCTTCTCCCGACCGCGTCGTTCCCGCGCGTGCATCCCCTCCTGATCGCGGCGGCCGCCTCCTTCTCCCTCCTCCAGCTCCTCACCCCCCTCCGTCACCACCTCTACGGCGGCAACGTCCTCTGGCACGAACAAGGCATGCGCTTCTCGTGGAAGGTGATGGTCCGCGAGAAGAACGGAAGCATCACGTACATCGTCGAATCCCAGCGCGCGCACCGCACGTGGTACGTGAGCCCGCACAAGTACCTGACCGATCGCCAGGAGCGTGAGCTCTCCACGCAGCCCGATCTCGTCCTCCAGCTCGCGCACCACGTCCGCGACGACTTCCACGCGCAGGGCCATGACGACGTGACCGTGCGCGTCGAGGCCATCGTCTCGCTCAACGGTCGCTCGGCCGCGCCGATGATCGATCCGACCGTCGACCTCGCACACATCGAAGACGGCCTCTCCAAGGCTCCCTGGATCCTGCCCGAGCCGCAGGGTCCGCCCATCCATCTGAGGCCCGCATGGTCCGCCGCCCGCTTGGCATCGCGCTCGGGGTCGTAGCCCTGCTGGCGCCCGTCAAGGCGCGCGCGGAGGACGACACGGACGACGTGAACGTCGCCGGCACGCGTCTCGTCGAGACGGGCGGCTCCGCTCACGTCGTGAAGGAAGCGCAGCTACGCCGCTTCGCGTACGACAACCCGGATCAGGTGCTGCTCGCAGTTCCGGGCGTCTACGTGCGTCCCGAGGACGGCATGGGGCTCCGTCCCAACATCGGTATTCGTGGCGCCAACTCCGATCGGAGCAAGAAGGTCACGCTGATGGAGGACGGCGTCCTCAGCGGTCCGGCTCCCTATTCGGCGCCGGCGGCCTACTACTTTCCGCTGATCAATCGGATGAGCACGGTCCGGGTCGTCAAGGGCCCGTCCTCGATCCTCTACGGGCCGCAGACGGTCGGCGGCGCGATCGATCTCGTGACGCGCTCGATCCCCACGACGCGTGCCGGCACCTACGACCTCGCGCTCGGTCAGTACGGATTCAACAAGCAGCACGTGACCTACGGCATGAGCGACGAGCACGCTGGGTTCCTCCTCGAGGGGATGCGACTCGACAATTCCGGATTCAAGAAGCTCGACGGCGGCGGCGATACCGGCTTCACGCGCAACGAGTGGATGGCGAAGGCCGCCTACAACCCGGATCCGCAAGCCGAGGTGCAGAACGAGTTTCTTCTCAAGCTCGGCTACTCCGAGGAGCAGTCGAACGAGACGTACCTCGGGATCACCGACGCGGACCTCGATGCGACTCCCGACCGGCGCTACCTCGCGAGCAAAGACAACAAGATGGACAACCATCGGACGTTGATCGAGCTCTCGCACAAGCTCCGGTTCTCGTCCGACATCGACGTGACGACGACGGCGTACCGCCACGACTTCGCGCGCATCTGGCGCAAGGTCAACGGGATCCGCGGCGCCGACATCGGCGACGTCCTCGCGCACCCCGAGACGCCGCGCAACGCGATCTATCGCGGCAACCTG
The DNA here is from genome assembly GCA_043717125.1 of Polyangiaceae bacterium. Lineage (GTDB taxonomy): Bacteria > Myxococcota_A > Polyangia > Polyangiales > Polyangiaceae > Labilithrix. The sequence goes on from JAYSXP010000042.1 coordinate 4,321, forward strand.
ACGGGCGAGGTCGATACCCAGGATGCGACGCAGGCGATCCTCGTCGGACCGAACAACCGCAAGTTCGTCTCGCAGGGTGTGCAGATGCAGGCGCGCATCGCGGGCAAGACCGGCCCGATCCAGCACCACGTGACGTACGGGGTGCGCGCGCACAATGACGAGATCGTCCGCTTGCACACGCAGGACGGCTTCCTGATGACGTCGGGCGAGCTGGTCTCCGACGGGCGCCCGACCGAGATAACCGCCAACAACAAGGCGCAGACCGTCGCGCTCGCGATGTGGGCCGTCGATGCGATGACCTTCGGGCCCCTCACGATCACGCCCGGCGTTCGCGTCGAGGCGATCCACGCCGCCTATCGCGACAACCGCACGGGACGGCACGACGGCGCGACCTACCGCGTCGTGATCCCCGGCGTGAGCGGCTACTGGGCGCTCCGTCGCGACTTCGGGATCCTCGCCGGGGTTCACAAGGGCTTCAGCCCCGTGCCGCCCGAGCAGGCGCGTGCGGCGTCTCCCGAGGAGAGCGTCAACTACGAGGCGGGCTTCCGCTTCGCGCGCCGCAGCGTACGCGCGGAGATCATCGGTTTTTACAACGACTACTCGAACCTCACGGACATCTGCACCGAGTCGAACGGGTGCTCGCAGGCGAACCTCGACAAGCAGTTCGGCGGCGGGCGCGCGCGGATCGCAGGCGCGGAGGTCTTCGGCGAGACGGACGTGAAGCTCCCCGGTGGATGGTTGCTTCCTGCGCGTGTATCCTACACGTATACGTACACGGAGTTCCTCAGCTCGTTCACCTCGAGCGACCCGCAGTTCGGCAACGTGAAGAACGGCGACGAGCTGCCGTACGTGCCGGCGCACCAGGCGAACGCCTCGGTGGGGATCGAAAAAAAACAGCTGGGCTTGAACGTGAGCGGCACCTTCGTCGACGCGATGTGGGAGCACGCGGGGCACGGCAAAGAGCTGCCAGGCGACAAGACGGACGCGTATTTCCTGCTTGATGCGAGCGCAAAGTACCGGGTGCTCGACCACGTCGAGCTCTACGTGAACGGCCGGAACCTGACGAACGATCGCTACGTCGCTTCGCGCCGCCCGTTCGGAGCGCGACCTGGTGCGCCGCTCTGGGTCGTCGCGGGCGTGCGGGGCGAGTTCTGAGCGCGAGGGCTGTGCGCCAGGACGGGCGCGCACTAGGGTGCAGGGCGTGTACCGGCTCGACGCCATCGTGCAGAAGCTCGCGACTTTAGGGAGCGCGGCCGACGTCGCCGCGCGTGAAGACGATTTGCCGCGTGCGGCGGTCGCGGCGGTCCTGCGCGAGGGCGCGGACGGCGCCGAGGTGTTCTTCATTCGCCGTGCGGAGTCGCCGAAGGATCCGTGGTCGGGGCACATCGCGTTCCCGGGTGGTCGTCACGAGCCCACCGACGAGAGCCTGCTCACGACGGCGGTCCGCGAGACGCGCGAGGAGGTCGGGATCGACCTCACGCGGGCCGAGCTCGTGGCGCGGTTGCCCGACGTGCCGGCGTTCATCCGCTCGAAGCGCGGCCGTCTCGTCGTGACCCCGTTCGTGTTCGCCGTGCGGGAGGAAGTCACACCCACCTTGAACTACGAGGTCGCGGGGACGTTGTGGGTCCCGCTCGCGAGCTTTGCGCGAGGTGAAGGGAAGGGGACGTACGCGCTCACGTGGGAGGACAAGCCGTACGAGTTGCCTTGTTATCGCCTCGAGCCGGATCAGCTCGTGTTGTGGGGAATGACGTATCGGATGCTCGAGAGCATGCTGGAGGCGTTGGCTTGAGGCGCCCGGGCTCGGATCCCGGTAGACTGCGCCAATGGCCGTAAGCTCGAGGAACCTTCGCTTGCTCGCTCGTGTCGCCGTCGTCTTCGGGACGGTTCTCGGGCTCCGTGCCGCCGCGGGCTGCAACAGCGCCGGGTACAGCGATCTGGGGCCGTGCACGGGTCCGGGTTGCACGTGCGAGCAGGATCCGTCGCAGGCGCGATGCAAGGCGCTGAACAATCTTCCGGAGACGAGCGCCGACTTGCCGGATGGGTCGTTCCAGTTCGATGCTCCGAGAGCGCCGGACGCAGCGGCAGCGGACGCAGCGGACGCCGCGGAGGACGTCGCGGACGCGGGCGACGAAGGTGGCTGAGAGGCGCGCATGACGGCGAAGACGTCGCGCGTCGCTCACACGCGCGAGGCTGTCAGGTCAGCGTGCGTCCCGCCGCGTCGAACGCCGCGAACGCGATGCGCTTGGCCGCGCTCGCGGCGTAGTCACGCGACAGCATCGTGAAGACGAGCGCGTCGTCCACATCGCCGCTCGAGAGCACCAGCCGCTCCTTCAGCGTGGCCTCGTGGACGAACCCGAGCTTCGGTGGCACGCCAGCGCTGGGCTCGTTCCGCGTCGCACATCGGATCTCGACCCAGCGCACGCGGCCGAGCTCGAACGCCGCCCGCGTGAGCGCGCCCGCCATCTCCGTCGCATAGCCCTTCCGCACGTGGTCCGCGTGGATCCAGTACCCGATCTCGAGCCCGCCCTTGCCCACGCGCGGATGGAGGCCCGAGCCACCGACGCACGCCCCATCCACCCTCGTGAATGCGCCGAACATGAAGTCCTCGCCGGCGTCGAACCAGGAGCGGAACAGGCGAAGCTTGTCGACCACCTCTAGGATCGTCTCGGGGCCGCGCTCCGCCCAGAGCATGAACTCTCTCAGGTGCTCGCGGCTCTCGTCCTCCGCCTTCTTCACGAGGGCAGCGTCCTCCGGCGACCAGCAACGGATCACGAGCCGCGGCGTCTCGATGCGGTAGACAGGAGGCTGCATCC
>JAYSXP010000411.1:0-32348 GCA_043717125.1 Polyangiaceae bacterium
TCGACCCTCCACACAGCTCGCAGAGGAGCAGCGTCACGATCGCGAGCGGCACGAATTCGGCGCTGTTTCCGTGGGTGCGCACGGCCACGAGGAGGTCCTTCGATTCCCCCGTCCCGAGCGACACCTTGTCACGCCGACGGAGGGTCGACACGCGCATCGCGAGTCCGATGTTGACGATTGCGTTGAGCGATCCGTAGAGGGCCGTGATCGTGGGAATCGTGGGCAAGCTCATTGCGGGTTAGCGTACACCGCGTCACGCGTGACCCGGCCGGCCGAACGTGATCGCCCGTTCCGGTTGCGGAGCGCTTGCAAGGCGAGCGCGCTCGTCGGTACGCCCTGGCACAAGCACGTGCCGGCGCGCATCGAGCGCGTCGTCACGTCGAGCGCTTGATCGGATCAGCCGCGCAAGGGTTTGCCGCGCACGGTCGTGGCCTTTGCCTCGCTCGCCCGAGCGCGCGCCTTCGGTGAGCTCTTCGCGCGCTCCGAGCGAAGGTTCAGGTTCGTGTCCGGCTTCGAGCGGTTCGCTCCGGCGCGGGTCGACTTGCGCGAGGGCCGCTTGCCCTTCGGGGGCGCGGGCTCCTTCTCGTACGTAGCCTTCTTCCCGGCCGCGATCGGCTCGTGGTGCTGCTGCTCCTCCTTCGTCTTGCGCCGTGCGAGCTTGCGCGCGCGCTTCGGCTTGGTGCCCTTCTTCGCCGCTTCGGCCTTCGCCTGCTCGCTCTTCGTCGCCATGTCGATCTCCTTGCTTGCTTCAAAGTACACGAGGCGGAGCGAACCTGATGACCCAACGTGGGAGCGCGACGGAACCTGCCCGCGTGCGACAAAAGACGCGCCAGCTTAGCGTCTGGCGGACGAGCCGCTAGGATGCGCCGCGTGAGCCCGAGCGCCGTCCTTCGTCGCACACCCACGCTCGTCGTGCGAGCGCAGGGTGTGGCTCGCGCGATGTGGCCCGGGCTGAAGCTCGGGTGGATTCCGATCGCGCTCGTCGTGCTCGCCCATCTCCCCGGACGTCACGTCTTCGCCGACAACGAGGCGATGCACGGTCGCCCGGGCTGGCAGTTCTTGTGGGCGGGCATCTCCGGCGACCTCCTCTACGTCGGTCCCCCCGTCCTCGCGACCTTCATCGTGCCGCTGGCCATCGGAGCGGTCCTCGAGCGACGAAAGCAGAAGCGCGGCGAGACCTCGAACGCGGTCGCGGCCGCCGTCGGCTTCTTCACGACCGCGCTCGCGGCGGCGTGGCTCGTCTGCGCGTGGATGTTCTCGGTGGGCGCCATCGAGTCGAAGCTCGAACGCGGCCTCTACCCGACCTACCTCGAGACCATGACAGCCCTCGGCAGCTCGTCGTTCGTCATCGGTCAGCTGCCCACGCTGCTGCTCGAGCGCTATCGCTACACGAGCGGGCTCGTCCTCTTGCTCTCGGCCGCGCTGCTCTTCTTTCATCGTCGCCGCGCGCACCGTGACCTCCGCTCCGTTCCGGGCGTCATCGGTTTTGCCGTTTCGGCGATCCTGCTGTTCGCGGTGGACTGCGAGGTGGTGAAGCTCGGGCGCGTCGTGTTCCCGCGCACCGGAAGCTACGCGGAGACGCGCTCGCCGATCGAGACCGTCGCGCTCGGGCGCTTTCCGTTTCCAAACCACACGCCGATCACCGATGGCATGCGCCGCGTGTTCTCTTCCCACGAATACCCGCGCGAGCAAAAGATCGCGGGGCTCCGTGCGCTCGGTTACCCGGAGCAGAACGCGGATGCCCTGATCGCGTTCGAAGGCGACGAGCCGTGCTCGTCGCCGCATCCGCTCGCGCGCCCGCTCGCGCGCCGTCCGGGGAGCCAGGCCGACGCTCTCCTCGACGACCTCGAGTCGCTCTCGTCCGCGCTCTTCGTTGGACGCGAGGAGCCCGTCGTCGTCTGGCAGATCGCGATGGAGAGCTTCCGTGGCGACGACATCCACGCGCTGCACCCCGAGGCCCCGGCCGAGCTCACGCCGGTCATGTCGCGTCTCTACGACGACCGCGAGCACGTGATCGGGTTTCGGGGCGCCTTCCAGGGCGGGTTTCGCACGGCGCAGGGTCTCTCGTCGCTCCATTGCGGCATCGGGAGCTTGCCGTTCAACATCGCGACGGCCCGCGACATGGGCCACTTCCCGCTTCGCTGCCTTCCCGACGTGCTCTCCGACGGCGGCTTCGAGACGCGTGCGTTCTACGCGTCCGACCTCGCCTACGACAACATGCTCGAGTTCTTCCGCTACCACGGGGTCGAGGCGACGCAGGCCGCGGACATGCCCGCCGGGCTGCCGATCGGCAGCTGGCGCGGCGTGTCCGACCGCGCGCTCTACGATCAGGCGCTCGCGCATGCGTCTTCGTCGAACCACTCGCTCTACGAGTTCGTGCTCACACTGAGCGGCCACTCGCCGTTCTCGGCGCCGACCGACATGCCGCCCGACGTCACGGCGCGCACCGCCGCTGCGTGTCGCAAGAGCGTGTTCGCGCGCGAGGACGACTGCAGTCGCCTCGGCGTGATCGCCTACGCGGACTACGCGCTCGGTGAGTTTCTCGACAAACTCGCGAAGTCGCCTGTCGCCCGGCGCAGTCTCGTCATCGTCTCCGCGGACCACGCGACGAGCGAGATGTTCCTTTGGCCCGGTGCCGCCGAAGAGAAGGTGCGGGCGCACGTGCCCTACCTGATCATCGTCCCCGAGGAGCTGCGCACGTCGGCGTCACGCCCCGACTCCGCGCGCCTCTTGCTCGAGCGGCTCCACGATCGCGCGGCTCTGCAGGTCGTCTCGCTGACGGACTCGCCCACGCTCGTCACGTCGCTCCTCTCGTCGACACACGAGCTCGAGAGCATCCCTGCCCCATGGCGCTTCCACACCTACGGCGGCCAGGCGACGAGCCCTCACTTCGCGTTCGACGCGCGGCCCGCCGCACGCGTCTGGGGCACGGACTCGGCCGCGTTCGTGTTCTCGGCCGATCCCGATGCGACCGTGACCGCCTACGCGAACAAGAACCGCGCGTTCAGCAGCGAAGCGGAGCTCGCGTCGATCAACCCGAGCCTGCGCGGACCGGCGGCGTTCCTCGCGTCGTTCGCGAAGGGTTACCTCGGACGCTGCGAGGGTGAGGCGCAGGCCCGGCTCCGCATGCGTCGCGCCACGACGGCGGTTCGGTAGCGATCACGCACAGAGCGCGCGCAGGGCGTCGAGAACGTCGTCGACGTACGGGTCGTTCAGGCGACCCTTCTCGGCCTTCGGGCGCGCACGCTTCACGATGATCGACATGGCGGGCTTCTCGGCGAATCCGGCTTCCTGGAGGAGGCTCTGAAGACCGACCCCACCGTCCGTACGGCCTGCTGCGGCCATGGACACCAAGGTTATCGGCCAGGTGCCGGAAGACTTCTCACTGCTGGGCTGGTGCGGGCGCTTCGACATGACAACGACCTCCCTCGCACCTTACGTGCCGGCGCGTGTAGCCCGATGGATCAAAAATCATCCAACTTCGGATGCCATCGAATGCCTGAGGAGATCGGGTGAAGGTAGGGAGTAGCCCCCACTGCCTCCGGGCACTCTGCGACCGTTTGACCTGGATCACTGGGCCCCCGAGTGCGTCGTCGATGCTTCGGGTCGGGTGGCGGCCAGACGCCGACACCGGCGGCCCCGGGGCATACGCTGTTACACGGTCGAGTCGTCGACCCAGCGCGCGAGGATGACGGTGATGTTGTCGGGGCCACCGTTCAGGTTGCCGTGCTCGATGAGCTTTGACGCGATTACCTTCAGGTCTTTGTACTTCGTGCAGATCTCGAGCATCTCGGGATCCTCGACCGGGCCGGAGAGGCCGTCGGAGCAGAGGATGTAGATGTCGCCGGCGCGCGGGGTCTCGAAGCGCGTGTCGACCTTCACGGTGTCCTTCATGCCGAGGGCGCGCACGATGACGTTCTTGTGAGGGAAGTTCGCGATCTCCTCGGCCGTCAGGCGCTTCATCTTGATGTAGTCGTTCAGCAGCGAGTGGTCCTCGGTGAGCTGCTCGAGCTTGCCATCGCGGACGCGGTAGCCGCGCGAGTCGCCGACGTGCGCGACGTAGACGCCCTCCTCGACCGCGAACATCACGACGATGGTGGTGCCCATGCCGCGCTTGCCCGCTTCGCGCTGGGCGGTCTCGTAGATGCGCAGGTTCGCGAGCTTGATGCCGGTGATGAGCCGGTTCTCCTCGTACCCCTTTGCGCGATCCATCTTGTACGGCCAGGTCCGCTCGGGATCCTGCGCCGTCGCGGCGAAGAACTCCTTCAGCGAATCGACCGCCATCTTGCTGGCGACCTCGCCGGAGGCGTGGCCACCCATTCCGTCTGCGACGACATAGAGGCCACTGTCCTCGATGATCGAGAAGTTGTCCTCGTTGTGCGTGCGCTTCATGCCGACGTTGGTCTCGCCGGCAACCTCGATGCGGAGTCCCACGGAGGTGATGGTCGTGGGCGCGACCCCTCCGTGTCAACCGAGGTTTATGGAGCCGGCCTCAACGTGACCTGCGCTTCGCGGAATTTGCCTCCGCTGAAGACGAGAAGCTTGACCTGCTGCCCGATCGCGCGCTTGGCGATGACATCGGCCAGCTGCTCGGGGGTCTCCACCGGAACACCGTCGACGGCGACGATCGTGTCGGGCGTGTCGCCGGCCTTCAAACCCGCCTTTTCTGCGGGACTTCCGGGGGCGAGGCCCATCACTTTCACACCCTTCACGTGGCCGGCCTCGCTCGGCGCGCCGCCGAGACCGAGCCAAGGCGCAGGCTGAATCGCGGTGGCGGGGGTCTTCACGAGGAAGCCGCGGAGGGCGTAGACCGGGGCGCCGACGGTGATCGCGGTGCAGGGCGGGCTGGCGCCTGGAGGAGCGCCGGGAGCGGCCGCGGGAGGCGCTCCAGCGTCCTTGCACGCCTTCACGAGGATGCCGACGACGCGACCGTTGCCGTCGATGAGCGGGGCGCCAGGCGTGCTCGCGCTGCCCTTCAGATCGATCTCGAGCGCGCTCCGGAGCACGTCGCCGTCCTTCGATTTCGGGTCGAAGCGACCCTTCACGGCGACCGGAGCCGGCGTGAGCTTGCCAGCCTTGGGAAGGAACGATCGGAGATCGGCGCCCTGCGGATCGGCGTCGGTCGGAACGAGACCGCCGTCCCATTTTCCTGCCTGCGGGATGAGGAGCGCGAGGTCCCAGGCCTTGTCCTTGTGGCCGATCTTCGCCTTCACGACCGTGCCGTCCGCGTAGCGGATCTCCGGCTGATCGATCGTCGCGAGGGGGGAGAGCGCCGTGAGCACGCGTCCGTCCTTGAGGAGGACCGTGCCGACCGCGAGCGGGCGTCCGGCCTGCTCGACTTGCACGATGCCGCGGCGAACCTGCTCGCCCGTGAAGCCCGCGACATCGGGCGCGGGTGGAGGCGTCGCTGCGCCGGTCAAAGCTCCGATGGCGGGCGGACCCGCGGGGGCCTGACCGCCCGGAAGCGACGGGAGCGGCGGCGGAGGGGCGGCCGAGCCGGTCAGCGCCCCGAGGGCGACGCTTGCGAAGACCAGCGAGGACAGGACAAAGCGACTTGCGAGGAGTGCCGGGCGCGCCATTCGTTCTCTTGAAGCTAGCACCCGCCGTGCCTGCTCGACGGCACCCCTCCCCGGCAACTCCTCCGGGGTGGATGGCGAGGGTCGGCCGCCGCCATGCCTTGACACGAACAAGGGAAGGATGGGACACACAGGCCGGGTGATCGCATGAGCGCAAGTGAGGGAAATCAGGCGGATTCACATGCGGAAGCGCACGGCCATCACGGCCCGCCGTCTCCGCCCGAGCCGCAGACGCCGATGTGGCTGCCCGCCGTCGGTGCGCTCCTGTTCCTCACAGTCGGGCTTGTCTGGGCGCTGAGCACCCCGGCGAAGGAAACGACCGATCTGTCGGGGATTCCTGCCGGATCGGCGACGGCGACCGCGACGGCGACCACGACGGCGACCGCCCGGGCCGCTCCTGGCGGGGCCGATCCGCGCGGCGCGCACTGATCCCGGCCCGAACCGCGCGAACGATCGTCCCGTCAGGGGGACCCGATCGCACGCGACCCGCACGCGACCCGCACGTGACCGGCCGACTGTGAAGCGCCGGTCATACCCAAGGCGAGAATGAACACCGAGACTCCGGCGCAGGACGACCCCTGCTGTGCGAACGAGGGAGGCATCGCTCGGACGGACGCCACGGGGCGGACCGAGATGGTGCCAGAGCTCCTTGCGTGGACGACGTCGCTCGAGCACGACCGCTCGCTCGTCCGCGAAGATCTGCTCGGCAGCGCCGCGCACGTCACGATGCTTCGCAAGGTCGGTCTCCTCGAGCTGGAGGACGCGCAGAAGCTCCGCGGCTCGCTGCTCCGGATGTTCGACGAGGCCACGGCCGGCAAGCTCGTGCTCGCGGACGGCGAAGAGGACGTCCACATGGCGATCGAGTCCCTGCTGACGAAGGAGCTCGGTCAGGTCGGCAAGCGTCTCCACGCGGCGCGCTCGCGCAACGATCAGGTCGCGACCGCGCTGCGCCTCCACGTGCGCGATCAGGCGGCGCGCACGCTCGGAGAGGTGTCGAACCTCGTGACGGAGCTCGCCGAGCGCGCCACGGACGAGCGTGAGATCGTGCTCCCGGCCTACACGCATCGGCAACGCGCGCAGCCGATCACCGCGGGCTTTTTGATCGCCGCGTGGGCGAACCAGCTCCTGCGCGGTGCCGATGCGCTCGGCGTCGCGCTCGATCGCGCGAACGTCTCGCCGCTCGGCTGTGGGGCGTGCTCGGGCACGTCGCTCCCGATCGATCGCGACATCGTCGCCGAGCTTCTCCAGTTCAATGGCACGACCTCCAATGCGTTGGACACGATCGGCGACCGCGATTTCGTCCTCGACTGGACATGGGGCGGCGCGCGCGTGCTCCTCGCGCTCAGCCGGCTCGCGACCGATGTGATCGACTTCACGACCAGCGAGTTCGCCTTCCTGAAGATCGGCGACGCCATCGCCGCCGGCTCCAGCATGATGCCGCAGAAGAAGAACCCCGACGTCTTCGAGCTCGTCCGCGGAAAGACGGCGCGCGGCGTGGGCAACCTGAACGCGATGATGATGCTCGTGAAGGGGCTCCCCTCGGGCTACGCGCGTGATCTCCAGGACGACCGTCAGCCGGTGCTCGAGACTGGCCCGCTCGTCCGCGGCGCCGTCCGTGCCGTGCGCGCAGCGATGATTCACCTCGCGTTCGACCCCGAGCGCTGCCTGCTCGCCGTCTCCGACGGCTCGACGCAAGCGACCGACGTTGCCGAGGCGCTCGTCCGCAAGGGCGTGCCGTTCCGTGAGGCGTACAAAGCCACCGGCCAGCTCGTCCACCTCGCGAAGGAGAAGAAGCTCGACCTCGTGAAGCTGCCGCTCGCGGACGCCGTCTCGGTCCACGCGAAGTTCGATGCGGACGTTCTCGCGGTGCTCGACCCGAAGGTCGCCGTGCGCGCGAAGAAGAGCGCCGGCGGCACCGCTCCCGAGCGGGTCGACGAGCAGATCGGCGCGATCCGCGCCGCCGCCTACGACCTCAACTACAAGGTCGGAAACATCCCGCCGCTCGAGGCGATCCGCGCCGGCATCGAAGCCGAAGCGCTCTAGCGCCCTGCTGCTCTTTCGAGCTGGAAACGCGCGCAATCCGGTTATTTTACATCGTAAGGGAGAAGGCTCCGGCCCTCGGCGTATCAACGACTCGAGGTCTCCTTTGCACTCTTCGTTCACGCGTCTCCTTCTCGGCGTCGGGACTGCCCTCGCGCTCGGTGTCTCCACAAGCCCGGTTCTCGTGGGATGTGGCGCGAGCCCGGCGGTCGCCGACGCGACGCTCGGCCCCGCGTCGATCGAGGACGGAGGCACGCAGCTTCTCGACGGCTCGTCGCCCGCGCCCGCTTCGGATGGCGACCCCTCGGCCGATACCGACGGCGGAGCGAGCGACGGCGCCTCGGCGAGCACGTGGGCGATTCCCTCCGGTCCGCCCGACTGTGATCCGACCAAGCCCTTCGGGAAGGCGGCGCCCGTCGTGGGCATCCCGAGAGCGAGCTTCAACGTGAGCCTCGCTCCGGACGAGCGCGTGATGTTTCTCGGGATGCGCGACCCGTCGACGGGCACGCTCCGGATCGCCCAGGCTGTCCGCGCCGATCGCTCGCTGCCGTTTGGCGCCCCGACGTTCGTCCCCTCGTTGACGGGAGCCGCGGCGGACCAGCCCGTGTTCGGCCCGGCCATCACCGCCGATGGGCTCACGATATTTTACCACTACGGCCAGGGACTCATGCGAGCGACCCGGGCCTCCGTCGCGGATCCCTTCGGTGTCCGGACCATCGTCCGTGACGGAACCGAGGACGTGGACACCCAGAGCCTTGCTGCCGTGAGCCCCGACGGCTCCGCGATCTACATGTCACGCTATGCGAGCGGCTCGCTCTATCGATTCCCGACCAACGCGCTCTCGGGACAAGGAGTGGCAGAGACCGCTCTCAACGCGCCGCTCGCAGGGAGTACGTACGTGGGTGGCATCTTCATGGCCGCCGTGAGCCACGATGGAAAGCGCATCATCTACGGCAAGACCCTCGACAACAGCGCCGCGGGCGCGATCGTCACGGCCACGCGAACGTCGACGACGGCGCCGTTCGGAGACGTCACCGTGATGAGCGAGTTCCCGGCGAAGAAGCTCCAGGCGTACCCGACCTGGCTGTCTCCCGACGGCTGCAGGCTCTACATGCTCGAGGGTAGCGGCATCGAGTTGCCGGTCGTCATGGCCACCCGCCCGCATTGAGCCGCGAGCGTTGACGCCCGCATAGAGTGCGCCGATGAGCGGGTATGCGTTCCCTCCGCTTCTCGGCGCTCGTTCTCGTCACCGCGGCCGCATGCTCACCGGCCGCGAGCCCGCCGCCTGCTCCGCTGCCCCTCGAACCTTCGGCCTCAGCCGTGGGCGCGGAAGCGAGCACGAAGGTTCGCATGAGCCCGGGTGGAGCGTGGAAGGACGTGAAGGCTGGCTCGATGCGTGACGGTATGGACCCGTCGGTGCCGCCGGGTGTCGACTTCTACCGGTACGCCAACGGCGCATGGCTCGCGGCGACCGAGATCCCGAAGGATCGCAGCAGCTGGGGCGTCGGCGCGCAGGTCACCGAGCTCACCGACGAGCGCACGGCAAAGCTCATTCGCGAGATCGGCGAGGCGAAGGGGAACCCGAATGCGCTGCTCGTCGGCGACTACTTCGCGGCATTCATGGACGAACGAGCGATCGAGTCGAAGGGCCTGGCGCCGCTCGACAAGCACCTCGCGGCAATCGCCGCCATCACGAGCAAGCCGGCGCTCGCCAAGGCGCTCGGCGGCACCGTCCGCGCGGACGTCGATGTGCTCAACGCCACAGAGCTCCACACCGCGAACGTGCTCGGCCTGTGGGTCGCGCAGGATCTCGATGACCCGACGCGCTACGCGTCGTTTCTCCTCCAGGGCGGGCTCGGCATGCCTGACCGCGAGTACTACCTCGACGCCTCGTCGCGCATGACCGAGATGCGAACGAAGTACCAGGCGCACGTCGCCGCGGTCCTCGAGCTCGCGCACGTGAAGGACGCCGCTGCAAAGGCGGCACGCATCGTCGACCTCGAGAAGAAGATCGCCGCGACGCACGCGACACGCGAGGACGCGGGCGACGCCGAGAAGGGCAACAACCACTGGGCTCGCAAGGACCTCGACGCCAAGGCGCCCGGGATGGATTGGAACGCCTTCCTCGCGGCGGCCGGTCTCGCCAAGCAAACGGCCTTCGTGGCGTGGAGCCCCAAGGCGGTCACCGGCCTCGCGGCGCTGGTCGCGAGCCAGCCGCTCGACGTCTGGAAGGAGTACCTCGCGTTCCACGCGCTCGACCACGCCTCGCCGTTCCTGCCCAAGGCGTTCGTCGCCGAGCACTTCGCCTTCTACAGCAAGGCGCTCAACGGCACCGAGGAGCTCCGGGAGCGCTGGAAGCGCGGCGTCGAGGTCACGAGCGACGCGCTCGGCGAGGCGGTGGGCAAGCTCTATGTCGACCGCCACTTCCCGGCGTCGGAGAAGGCACGCGCGCAGGAGATGGTGAAGAACCTCATCGCGGGGTTCGGTCGTCGCATCGATGCGCTCGCGTGGATGAGCCCGACCACCAAGGCGCGCGCGAAGGCGAAGCTCGCGACCCTCGAGGTCGGAGTCGGCTATCCCGATCGCTTCCGCGACTACTCCGGGCTCACGATCGCGCGTGGCGATGCGCTCGGCAACCTCGAGCGCGCAGAGCTCTTCGAGCTCCGTCGCAACCTCGCCAAGCTCGGCAAGCCCATCGACCGCACCGAGTGGGTGATGACACCGCAGATGGTCAATGCCGTGAACTTACCCGTGCGCAACGCCCTCCAGTTCCCGGCGGCGATCTTGCAGCCGCCGCGCTTCGACCCCGCGCGCTCCGCGGCCGCGAACTACGGCGCGATGGGCGCGATCATCGGGCACGAGATCAGCCACTCCTTCGACGATCAGGGCGCGCTCTTCGACGCGACCGGCAAGATGTCGAACTGGTGGACGGCCGAGGACCTCGCGCACTTCAAGGCGTCCGGCGCGGCGCTCGCAAAGCAGGTTGACGCGTACAAGCCGTTTCCGGACGCATCCGTCAACGGAAAGCAGACGCTCGGCGAGAACATCGCCGACCTCGCGGGGCTGTCGGCAGCGTTCGACGCCTACCAGCTCTCGCTCGGCGGAAAGCCGGCGCCCGAGGTCGAGGACTTCACCGGCGAGCAGCAGTTCTTCATCGCGTTCGCGCAAGGCTGGCGGACGAAGGTTCGCGAGGCAAAGGCGCGCAGCCGTCTCGTGACCGACGGTCACGCGCCGCCCGAGTACCGCGGCGACACCGTCCGCAACCTCGACGCGTGGTACGCGGCCTTCGACCCGAAGCCCCGCGAGGCGCTCTTCCTCGCGCCCGAGGGCCGCGTCCGCGTGTGGTGACCAGAGGAACGGCGGCGGTCCCTCGTTGAAGTCGGAGACCTGCACGATGTGCGGATGCTGCAGTAGATGGCCGGATCAGGGCTTCTGGCGTGCGGTCTTGGCGAGGTCGCGGAGCGACGCATCGCTGTCGTCGGCGTTCGCGGCGGCAGGGGCCGGGCGCGTCGAGGCGCGGCGTTCGAGCTTGCCCACGTGGCGGATGTCCTTGCCGTGCACCATGAACACCACCATCTCGGCGAGGTTCGTCGCGTGGTCCGCGATGCGCTCGATGTACTTCGCGATCGATTGCTCGCGCGTCGCACGGTAAATGTTGCGCGGGTTCTCCATCATGTAGGTGAGGAGCTCGCGGAAGATCGCGGCGTAGTAGGCGTCCACCTTGGAGTCGCGCTCGACGATCGCGGCCGCGCGATCGGCGTCTCCGGCGACGAACGCGTCGAGCGCCTCGCGGAGCATCTCCCGTGCGGCCTCGGCCATGTCCACGACCTCGACATACGGCTTGAGCGGTGGCTCCTCGTTGAGCTCCAGCACGCGCTCGCAGATGTTGACGCCCAGGTCGCCCATGCGCTCGAGATCGGTCACGACCTTGAGCGCCATCGTGATGAAGCGCAGGTCACTCGCGACCGGCTGCCGGCGAGCGAGCACGCGCAGGCACAGATCATCGACCTCGAGCTCGAGGCGGTTGATCTGGCGATCGAGGTAGAGGGTTCGGTCGGCGAGCTCGCTGTCGCGCTCGACGAGCGCCTTCATCGCCTGGCCGAGCATTTCCTCGACCTTCGCGCCCATCATCAGCAGCATCTCGCGGATGCGGCGCAGCTCACCCTCGTAGGCAAGGTCGGTGTGGAGGCGGGGCGGCATGGGTCAGGTCATCCAAAGCGGCCGGTGATGTAATCCTCGGTCCGCGGGTCGGAAGGCTTCGTGAAGATCACGTCTGCGTGATCGTACTCCACCAGCTCGCCGACGTAGAAGAACGCCGTGTAGTCCGACACACGAGCAGCCTGCTGCATGCTGTGGGTGACGATGACGATCGTGTACCGCTCGCGCAGCTCGTGGATGAGCTCTTCGATCTTCGCGGTCGCCGCGGGATCGAGCGAAGAACACGGTTCATCCATGAGGACGACCTCGGGCTCGAGCGCCAGGCAGCGCGCGATGCATAGCCTCTGTTGCTGACCGCCGGAGAGCGCGCCGCCGGGCAGGTCGAGCGCATCCTTCACGTCGTCCCAGAGCGCAGCCTGGCGAAGGACCTCCTCGGCGAGACGGTTTGGCTCCGGTGGCGCGATCCCGCTGAGGCGCAGCCCGGCGAGGACGTTGTCGCGAACGCTCATGGCGGGAAACGGGTTCGGCTTCTGGAACACCATCCCGACGCGCCTGCGCACGCGCACCGGGTCGACCTCGCGGCCGAAGATGCTCTTGCCGTCGAGGAGGACCTGGCCCTCCGAGCGCGCGCCCGGCACCACCTCGTGCATGCGATTCAAGCAACGGATGAACGTCGACTTGCCGCAGCCCGACGGACCGATCACCGCCGTGACCTTGTGCTCGACGAGCGGTAGCGTGATGTCCTTGAGCGCTCGCTTCTGGCCGAACCAGGCCGAGAGGCCCTCGGCGCGCATCTTCGCAACGCCGGAGGCCGGCTCGGGGAGCGGAGGCATGCTTCGGGAGATCATACGACCTTGGCCCCTCGTAGCACGCGCCGCGCGGCGAGGTTCAGCACGACCACGATCGCGACCAGCACCAGCGCCGCGGCCCAGGCCTGCGCGTGCCAGTCGTCGTACGGCGACATCGTGTACGTGAAAATCTGGACCTGGAGCGACGACGTCGGGTCTTCGAGGCTCTCGTTCCAGAACCGATTGTTGAACGCCGTGAAGAGGAGCGGCGCCGTCTCCCCGCAGACCCGCGCGACGGCAAGCATGCAACCTGCACGTATTCCAGGCCCGGCGGTACGGAGCACCACGTGGATGGCAATGCGCCAGCGGGAGGCGCCGAGCGCGAGCGCCGCTTCACGCAACGATCCCGGGACCGTGCGCGCGAGCTCGTCGGTGGTGCGGGTCACGAGCGGCAGCATGAGGACCGCGAGGGCAAGCGCACCGGCGAGCGTCGAGAAGCGATGCATCCTCACCACGACCGTCGCGTAGACCACGACGCCGACGATGATCGAAGGCACTCCCGCGAGGACGTCCGCGCTGAACCGCACGACGCGTGAGAGTATCGTCGTCTGGTATTCGGCGAGAAAGAGTCCGGCGGCGATGCCGATGGGAATTCCCATCAAGCTCGCCAGACCCACGAGCTCGAGGGTTCCGACGATCGCGTTCGCCATCCCTCCGCCGCTCTCGCCGACGGGTTTCGGGAGGCTGGTGAAGAAGGACCAAGACAGAGCGCCGAGCCCGCGCTGCGCCACGTAGATCAGAATCGCGAGGAGCGGGACGATCGCGATTGCGACGGCGACGTAGCTCACGGCCGTCGCCGCGCGCGCGGCGAGCGTGCGACCGGAGTACGCGGCATCGAGCTCCGCCCTCACGTGCGCCCCCCCAGGCGTGCAGTCACCACGCGGACGGGCGCGGCCTCGGGCCCGCGGACGCGCGAGACCAGCAGGCGCGCCGCCACGTTGAACGCGAACGTGATCGCAAAGAGGAGGAGGCCGAGCTCGGCAAGGGCGGCTTCGTGGAGCGTGCTCGTCGTCTCGGTGAGCTCGTTCGCCATCACGCTCGACATCGTGTAGCCGGGCGAGAAGAGCGACCCCGTGATGTCCGCGCGGCTTCCGACGACCATGGCGACGGCCATCGTCTCGCCGACTGCGCGCCCAAAACCAAGCAAAATAGCGCCAAGAACGCCTGATCGAGCGTGCGGGAGCACGATGTGTTGGACGACATCCCAGCGCGTTGCGCCGAGGGCGAGACCACCCTCGCGTAGCTCGGTGGGCACCGCGCGCAGCACCTCGCGTGACAGCGAGGCGATGGTCGGCAGGATCATCACCGCGAGCACGAGCGATGCGCACAGGAGCCCCACGCCCACCTTCGGGCCTCGGAAGAACGGCAAGAAGCCGAGGTGCCTCTCGAGCGCGGGCTCGACGGCGGTCCGGAGGAGGGGCGCCAGGACGATCGCGGCCCAGAGGCCGTACACGACGCCAGGGACCGCCGCGAGGAGCTCCACCAGCGCGGCCACCGGCCGACGAAGCGCGAGGGGGCCGAGATCCGAGAGGAAGAGCGCGACGCCGAGCGCGACCGGCACCGCGAGCGTGAGCGCGACGAGGGAGGTCACGACTGTGCCGTAGAGGAACGGCAGCGCGCCGAGGTCTCCGTGCACGGGATCCCAGCGCCGACCCGTCACGAACCCGAAGCCCAGCGCTCGTATGCTCGGCATCGCGAGCTCGAGGACCACGGCCGCCACGATCACCAGCACGAGGACGAGGATGCACGCCGCGCCGCCGCCGAGCGCGACGAGCGAACGATCGACGAGAACATGCGAAGGCTCACCGAGCAAACGTGGCGCGCGCGTCGAGCTGCTCGCTGGCGGCGGCGTGAGAGCGGCGGGCTCGTTCATCGGTCAGCTTCCCGCCGGGAGCAGCTCGTGCCCGTCGGCGCGCAGCTCGCGCAGCGCACGTTCGGCCCTGCCGACGAGGGGCGACGGAAGCGCCACATAGTCGAGCTCACGAGCGAAGGCCTGACCCTGATGAATGGCCCACCAGAGGAACTTCGCGAGGGCTTCGCCCTTGGCACGCTCGCGGGCATCGCGTGGCAGAACCACGTACGAGAGCGCGGCGATCGGGTACGCGCTCGCGTCGGCCGAGTCGAGCAGCATGACGCGCTCACTCGAGGTTGCCGCGGACGCGCTCACGCTCTTCGCGGCGGCGTCGAGCGCGTCGAGCGTCGGCGCTACGAAGCGCCCCGCGCGGTTTCGGACCTGGGCCATCGAGAGGTTGGCCTGTCTTGCATAGACGAGCTCGACGTAGCCGATCGACAGCGGCGTCGCCTTGACGAATGCGGTGACGCCCTCGTTCCCCTTGGTGCCGACGCCCACGGGAAAGCGCGGCGAGGTGCCAGAGCCGACCGTCGTGCTCCACGTCTCGTCGTGCATCGAGAGATAGGTGGTGAGCGCTGCGCTCGTGCCGCTGCCGTCGGCTCGGTGCACGACGATGATGGGCCCGGAGGGGAGCGCTCGCCCAGGATTGAGCGCGCGCAGACGCTCGTCGTCCCACCGCGGTACGGTGCCGAGGAAGATGGCAGCGGCCACCTCGGCGGTGAGCGCGAGGTCGCGCAGGCCGGGGAGATTGAACGCGAACACGACGGCACCGACAGTCGTAGGCACGTGGACCAACTTGATCGGAGATTGCTTGAGCTGCTCCTCGTTCATGGGCTCGTCGGTCGCGCCGAAGTCGACGACGCCGCCTTCGACCTGGCGGATTCCGGCGCCCGAGCCAATCGACTGGTAGTTCACGCGCACGGTCGGGTCGACGCGCGCGTACTCGGCTGCCCACTTCGAGTAGAGCGGGTAGGGGAGCGTCGCGCCGGCACCGACGAGCACGCGAGGCGACGACTCCGTGCCCGCCGGGCTCGACCGCGAGCAACCCGGCGCGAGCACGAGGCTGGTCGCGAGAAGGACGAGGAGGAGCGCCCTCATCAAGCCGCGTCCTCTTTTGCGTCTCGTGAGACGTCGTCGCTCGACGACTTCTCGCGGCCGCGCGTGCTCGCGTCGGGAATCTTCACGTCGAACGTCGTACCCTTGCCGACGGAGCTGATGACCTCGATGGTGCCTGCCATGGCCTCGACGAGGTGCTTCACGATCGAGAGGCCGAGGCCCGTGCCGCCCATCTCGCGCGAACGCCCCGCGTCGACGCGATAGAAGCGCTCGAACAGCCGCGGCAGGTGCTTCTCCTCGATGCCGGTGCCGTCGTCCTCGACCCGGAGGCGCACGCCGGGCACCGGGCCGTCGCTCCGCTCCGCGCGCAGCGTGACAAGGCATCCCTCCGGGCAGTACTTGACCGCGTTGTCGACGAGGTTGGTGAGCACCTGCTCGAGCGCGCGACGGTCGGCGTCGACCTCGATGCCCTTGGTCGTCTCGAGCCGGAGCGCGATGCGTCGCTTGTCGGCGCGCTCGCGGAACATGCCGAGGAGGTGCGTTGCGAAGGGCTCGAACGCGAAGCGCTCAGGTCGCAGGCGGAGCTCGCGCGATTCGATGCGCGAGAGGTCGAGGAGGTCCTCGATGAGGCGCTGGAGGCGCGCCGCGTTGCGCTCGATGATGCCGAGAAAACGCTTCGCGTCCTCCGGATCGCGTGCGAGCGCGATCACCATCGTCTCGGCGGCGGAGAGGATGGCGGTGACGGGCGTGCGCAGCTCGTGCGAGACGTTGGCGACGAAGTCACGACGCAGCGACTCGAGGCGCCGGATGTCCGTCACGTCGAAGAAGACAGCGAGGAGACCGCCCGCGTTCTCGCGCGTCTGCGTGAAGGCGGTGCCTCGCACGAGGAGCCTGCGCGGCTTGAGCCCGCCGAGCTCGACCTCACCGGAGCAGGTCTTGCGCGTGGTGCGGGCGCGATCGAGCAGCTCCTTCAGCTCGGCATGCCTGACGACCTCGAGGAGCGGCTGCCCGACGAAGTCCGCGCGCAAGAGGAGCATCTCGCGGAGCGCCGGGTTCATCAGCGCGACCTTGCCGTCCTTGTCGAGGAGCAGGACCCCCTCCTGCATCCCGTCGAGGATGCGGCTGACGAGGTCGCGCTCGGAGCGGAGCTCGCCCACGGTCTGCGACAGGCTTCCGGCGAGCTGGTCGAACGCTGCGCCGAGCTGGCCGACGTCCTGCTCGCGCTCGACCCGCGCGCGCACCGTGAGATCGCCCTCGTGCATTCGCCGCGCGGCGTCGGTGAGCGGGCGAACCGCCTCGTCGAACCAGCGCACCGAGAGCTCGCTGACGATGAACCCGACGAGGCCGCCGGAGGCGATCGCCGCCAGGACCGCGCTCGCTCCGTCGCGCCCGCCGAGCGCCACGAGCGAGGCGTAGACAAACGACGCCACGAGGATCCAGGTCGCGACGAGGAGTCGGACGCGGACCCGGCCTCTCACCCTGTCGCCTCTTCGGGGTTGTCGGCGAAGCGATACCCGACGCCGCGCACGGTCTCGATGTACGCGCCGGCTTCGCCGAGCTTCTCGCGCAGGCGCTTCACGTGCGTGTCGACGGTGCGCGTCGTGATGTCGGCGTCGATGCCCCAGACGTCACTCAGGAGGGCTGCGCGCGTCTGGACGCGGTTCTTGCGATCGTAGAGCGTGACGAGCAGCTTGAACTCGAGCGCCGTGAGCTCGAGCTCGGTGTCGTTCGCCCAGACGCGGTGCGCCTCGCGGTCGACGCGAAGGCTGCCGAAGCGAATCCCGGGGGAAGCTTCCTGCTCGCCTTGCGAGCGACGGAGGATCGCTTGCACGCGGAGGAGGAGCTCACGGACACTGAAGGGCTTCACGACGTAGTCGTCGGCGCCGAGCTCGAAGCCGACCACGCGATCGATCTCCTCGCCCTTGGCGGTGAGCATCACGACCTGCGTGTTGCGGGTGAGCGGGTCGCTCTTGAGCGTCTTGCAGACCTCGGTGCCTGGAATGTCCGGAAGCATGAGGTCGAGCAGCACGAGGTCGGGCCGCTTCTCGCGCGCGAGCCGCAGGCCCTCTTCGCCCTTGCCGGCAATGAAGACCTTGTGCCCCTTCTCCCGAAGGTTGTAGTCGAGGATCTGCTGGATGTCGGGCTCGTCCTCGATGACCAAGATTCTCGCCATGATCCGGCGATACTCTAGCCATGTGACGACCGGGTGTCATGGACGCGTCTTCTCACTCCCGAGGCCTTGAAAGTGCTGTCTGGCTCACGTGTCGTGGTCGTCGTGCCTGCCTTTTGCGAGGAGGCGCACGTGGCGGGCGTCGTGGCCACCATGCCTGCGTTCGTCGATTCCATCGTCCTCGTCGACGACGGCAGCCCCGATCGCACCTCGGAGCGGGCGCTTTCGATCGGCGACCCGCGTCTCGTCATCGAACGGCACGAGCGCCGCCGCGGCGTCGGTGCGGCGCTCACGACCGGGTACACGCGAGCGCTCTTGCTCACGGAGCGACCGACGGACGCCCTGTGCGTGATGGCCGCGGACGGACAGATGGATCCGAACGAGCTCGAGTCGGTCACGCTCCCGGTCGTGCGCGGGCTGGCCGACTACGTGAAGGGCGACCGCTTCACCGATCCCGCGGTCCGCGCATCGATGGGAATGCCTCGCTGGGTCGGTGGTCAGGTCTTCACCCGCCTGACCTCTGCGGCGATTGGCCAGTCCATCTCGGACAGCCAGTGCGGCTTCACCGCGCTCAGCCGTGGGGCCGCGACCCAGCTCGACCTCGTCGGGCTCTGGCCGAGCTTCGGGTACCCGAACGATCTGCTCGGTCAGCTCGCGGCGCGTCGCCTGCGTGTCCAGGAGGTCCCCGTCCGGGCCATCTATGGTGCCGAGGTCAGCAAGCTGCGGCTCCGACACCTCCCACCCATCTTCTGGCTGATCGGTCGTGCTGCGGTGCGTCGTCGTGCGGCTCGACCCGGAAAACGTGTCCCCTGAAGGGATGACCGACCGTCAGGGGGCTTGCGCAACGGCTGAGGCGTATCATCCTGAAGTGGACGAATGCGACACACGCCCAGGCCCATGCGTTCGAGCCCTCGCGGTGGAATCGGTACGTTGATCGGCAATGGCTGGCTCCGCGAGTCGCCCCGCGAACGCTCCGCCGACGTGCAGTGGCAGGCGCGCAGCAAGTCGTTCCTCCGCAAGTGCATGTTCATGCCCGTTCCGGAGGAGATCCGCCGGCTTGCCCCGCAGATCTCGCAGGCTGCGCTGCTCCCGGTCGCGCCGTTCGTGAGCGCGCGTCCCGAGCCGGAGATCGTCCCTTCTCGCCGTGATCCGCGGAACGACGTGCGCGAGTTCGCCGCTTATGTGCCCGGACACGCGGCCATGATGCAAGCGCGCGCGATTCAGTTGCACAATGCACAGAAAGCCGCCGTTGCCGCTGCCTCGCAGCCCGCGCAGGCCTGGTGGGAAGACCCCATCGCCCTCGGCTCGCTCCTCATCCTCGTTCCGCCGATCGGCCTTGCCGCGGTGTGGTCGAGCAAGCGGTACTCGAGCGACGCGCGCTGGGCGCTGACGGTCATGACGGCGCTCACGATGTGCCTGATGAGCGCGGTGCTGATCGCCGTGCTCGCGATGCACTGAGGTCGCGAGACCCGGAGTACGGCTAGGCCTCGTGCATGCGCGCGTGGGGTCCATTGTGTCTGCTCGCGTCGGCGACCACGTTCCTCATGGCGGTGCGCGTCGTGCTCGCAGGCCCGCGAGGTATCCTCGGTCCATGACCACCCAGTCGTGGGAGATTCTCGACAACGAGCATCCAAGCTTTCACCCCGGAGCGTGGCGCCTCGTCGCGCTGATCCGCGGAGCGCCCACGAAGGACAATCACGGCTGGGGTGATCGCGCCGCGGACGGCTCGCTCGCGCGGGTGTCCCGCGCCGAGCCGGGCAAAGCGGAAGTCGAGAGCTCGGCGAACTGGAAGGGCTACACCGAAGCGTACCGGCTAGGTCGTGACGGTCGCCTCACGCTCCTCCGCTTCGACTACGACAAGACCGAGCGACCGAGCATGATCGTGAACGAGACGCTCGAGGGCGATTTCTACGTCGTGCTGAAGGCGCTCTTCGATGGGCCGCGGCTTTACGTGCCCGTTCGCAACGGCGTCCTCGTGCTCGACAAGAGCGCGTGGCTGCACGAAGCCTATACCGGCCCGTCGCCTGTCAGCACCGAGCTCCGCTCCGGCTGCGACCCGTCGTATCCGGAGAATCCGAAGCTCTGGTACTAGTACCGCTGCTTCAGAGGTCTTCGCCGTAGACCATGAGGAAGAGGACCAGGAGCGACAGGCCGAGGCCGGCTCCGACGAAGTAGAGCGGCATCGGAAACTCCATCTCCTTGCGAGCAAACCACGTGACCACGATCGCCACGGGCGTAGGCGTGACGATGAAGAGCCATTGAGAGAACGAGAAGTCTCGTGGGTGCTGCTTGGCCATCGGATTACTCCTGACTCACGGTGCCGTGGCGAGCGCACGCTCGACGATGCCCGGCACATGCTGTAGCGCGTGATCGAGGTCGAAGAGCTGCGCCAGCGTGTCTTTCGAGAGCTTCGAGGACACGTCCGCATCGGCGCCGAGGTTGTCGCGGAACGCGCCGTCACCACGCCACGCGCGCATCGCGTTGCGCTGGACGAGGACGTACGCCTCCTGCCGCGCCATTCCCGACTCGACGAGCGCGAGCAGCACCGCCTCGGAGAAGTAGAGCTCCGCCGCGCGGCCCATGTTCTCCTTCAAGCGATCCGGGTACACGACGAGGCCTTCGACGAGGCCACGCGCGCGGTCGAGCATGAAGGCGAGGGTCGAGGTCGCGTCCGGTGCGATCATCCGCTCGGCGGACGAGTGCGAGATGTCGCGCTCGTGCCAGAGCGCGACGTTCTCGAGCGCCGGGATGCACGCCGCACGCACGACGCGCGCGAGACCGCACAGGTTCTCGCTGAGGATCGGGTTGCGCTTGTGGGGCATCGCGCTCGAGCCCTTCTGGCCGACAGTGAACGCCTCCTCGGCCTCGCCGACCTCGGAGCGCTGCCAGTGGCGAACGTTCGTTGCGAAGCGCTCGATGCCGGCGGCGACGAGCGCCATCGCGCAGAACAGCTCGGCATGACGGTCACGCGCGACGACCTGCGTGCTCACCGTCTCGGCGCGGAGGCCAAGCGCCGAGAGCGCGCGCGCCTCGATGGCAGGCGAGAGGTGCGCGTACGTGCCGACGGCGCCGGCGATCTTGCCGACGGCGATCGTCTCTCGCGCGCGAACGAGGCGCTCGCGACCGCGCGCCAGCTCGGCGTGATGGCCGGCGAGCGCGAGACCGAACGTCACCGGCTCCGCGAAGATGCCGTGGCTGCGGCCGATCATCGGAGTCTTTGCGTGCTCGCGCGCGCGGTTCGCGAGCGACGCGAGGAGCGCGCTGGTGCGCTTCACGAGACCGTCGGCGGCGTCGCGGAGCTGGATCGCGAACGACGTGTCGAGGACGTCGCTCGACGTCATGCCGCGATGGAGCCAGCGGGCGTCGTCACCGGCGAGCTCCTCGACGTGCGTGAGGAACGCGATGACGTCGTGCTTGGTCGTGCGCTCGATCTCTTCGATGCGCCCCGCGTCGAGCACGAGCTTCTTGTCGCGGATGCGATCCGCGACGCCCTTCGGGACGACGCCGGCCTCCTCCATCGAGTCGCACGCAGCGAGCTCGACCTCGAGCCAGATCTGGTAGCGGCGCTCGGAGGACCAGAGGGCAGCGAGCTCGGGGGGCGTGTAGCGCGGGATCATGAGGACCGCGTTCTTAGCAGAATCGCGCAGCGGAGAGCATGCACGCCGCGCTACGTCGTGTGCGACGCACACGACACACCCTCCCGAAGGTCGGCTAGGATCCCCTCGTCGATGACGAAGCCCGCGAAGAACAAGGCACTCACGGCGCATGACGTCTTCGTGCCGAGCTCGTTTCCGGAGCACACGTACATCGCGCGCGGCGGCGACGATCTCGAGGACAAGCTCCGGTTCGCGCTGAAGACGAAGGGACAGATCGTCAGCCTCTCCGGGCCTTCGAAGTCCGGAAAGACCGTGCTCGTCGAGAAGGTCGTGGGCAAGGACAAGCTCGTCCCGGTCGTCGGCGCGGGCATCCGCGAGCCCGATCAGGTGTGGACACGCGTGCTCGACTGGATCGACGCCCCGAGCGACAGCACCTCGATGAAGACGTGGCAGCTGAAGACGGGCGCGCGCATCGGAGCGAGGGCCGAGACGAACGTGGTGGTCGCGAGCGGCGAGGCCTCCGGCGACGTCGACACCGCCTTCACGCGCCGGCAAGGAGGCACCGAGCGAAAGGCGCGTCGCGGGCTCGAGCAGGTGATCGAGGAGCTCGCAGGCACCGAGCTCGTCGTCCTGGTCGACGATTTTCACTACATGCCGCGCGAGGTGCGCGCCGAGGTCGCGAAGCAGCTCAAGGAGGCGGCGCGCCGCGAGGTGAAGATCGTGACGGCAGCGGTCCCGCACCGCGCCGACGACGTCATCCGCGCGAACCCGGAGCTGCAGGGCCGCGTCACGGTCATCGACGTGGGCTACTGGCGGCCGCGCGATCTCGCCCGCATCGCGCAGGCGGGCTTCGACGCGCTCAACATCGACATCGAGGCGGCGTCGGCGGAGCGCCTCGCTCACCAGGCCTCGGGCTCGCCTCAGCTCATGCAGGCGCTCTGCCTCTACGCGTGCTTCGTCCTCGGCACGACGGACCGCATGCCGAAGCGGATCAGCGAGCGCCTCAAGGACGAGGATCACGTCAAGGCGTGTCGTCTCACGTCGACCATCGCCGACTTCCGCACGCTGGTCGACGCCCTGGAGGCGGGGCCGCGCGCGCGCTCCGGCGATCGCAAGACGTACCGTTTCGTCGACGGCACCAGCGGCGACGTGTATCGCGCGATCCTGAAGGCGATCGCCGACGAACCGCTCGTGCTCGCGTTCGGCTACGAGGAGATCCTGCGGCGAGTTCGCGTCCTCTGCGACGGAGAAGCGCCGAGCGGTTCGAGCGTCACGGGCGCGTGTGCGCACATGGCACGGCTCGCCGAGGAGCAGCTCCCGACCACGCGCGTGCTCACGTGGGACGACCGCGATCAGATCCTCGAGATCCCCGACCCGTATCTGTCGTTCTACCTTCGCTGGTCGGACCGACTTCGCGAAGCGGGCTGACGCGAGGACGAGCGGCTACTTGCGGGGCCTCGGAACGGCGAGCTCCTTCAGGCGAGACACGAGCGTTCGACGAGAGATGCCCAGCACCTCCGCCGCCTTGGTCTGGTTGCCCGCGCACTTCTCCAGCGCCTCGACGATGCGGCGGCGCTCGGTCTCGTCCTCGGACGCGAGGACGGCACGCGGGGCGCTCTCGACGTCGGCCGCTCCGGCGGGAGGCGGCATCCCGAGCGGAACGACCGGACCGCGCATCGCATCGATGGGCAGATGTTCGAGCTCGATTTCCGGCCCGTCGCAGAAGAGGATCGCGCGCTCCATCATGTTGCGGAGCTCCCGGATGTTCCCGGGCCAGGCATACCGCAGCATGAGCTCGCGCGCCTTCGCCGACAGCCGAGGGCGGTGGCCGAGCGGCTGGCCTTCGCACGCCGCGGCGATGAAGCCATTCGCGAGCGTCTCGATCTCCGCGACCCGCTCGCGCAGCGGCGGGAGCACGATGGCGACGCCGTTCAGGCGGAAGAAGAGATCGCGCCGGAAGTTGCCATGCTCCACCTTTCGCTCGAGATCGCGATTGGTCGCCGCCAGGAAGCGAGCGTCGATCGACCGAGGCTTGAGCGATCCGACGCGCAGGACCTCCCGCTGCTCGAGCACCCGCAAGAGCTTCGGCTGCAGCGCGGCTGGCATCTCGCCGATCTCGTCGAAGAAGAACGTGCCTCCCTGGGCGGACTCGAGGAGACCAGGCTTCGCTTGCTGCGCGCCGGTGAACGCTCCGCGCTCGTGACCAAACAGCTCGCTCTCGAGGAGCGACTCGCTGATGGCCGCGCAGTTCAACGTGACGAAGGGGCCGCTGGCGCGCGGCGAGCGTTCGTGGAGGCGACGGGCGAGGACGTCCTTTCCCACGCCCGTCTCCCCGAGGATGAGGACGTTGATGGTGCTCGCGGCGACGCGGGTGATCAGCGGCTCGAGGCGCTTCATCGCCCCTTGCTCGAGGTCTGCGCCGAGTGGCGGTGCCGGTTTGTCGTCGGAGTCGCGGAGCGTCTTCTCTGCGCGAGCGACGAGGTCCGGCAGGGTCAGCCCGTCGCGCGGATGGCACGCGTGCCCGACCTTCCCTTTGACGCCTCGTTCCTTGAGGAGCGAGCCGAGCTGGGAGGCGAGGCGCGCAGCGAGCTCGGGCTCGGTCGCCGGCAACAGAACGGTGTAGTCGGCTGCCCCGAAGCTCGCGACCACGTCGGTCGTGCGGAGCGCATCGCGCAAAACGCGTTCGACCGGATCGATCGCGGGGCCGTCTCGGCTCCCTCGCTTCGTCGAGCTGGCGCGGACCGCCTCGGTTCGGGCCTTGTCGAGCCGAAGACGCACGATCGCGAACGGCCGCCCATCGCGAAGAGCCATGGCCTGCGCGGTCTCGAAGGCGGCCTCGAACGCGGGCTGGCTGAGGACGCGAACGGGGGAGCTCACTGCACGGCTCGCCGAGGCGGAGCGGGCACGCGATGTCTGCCACGCGGCGGCTGGCGCCTCGAGCGAAGGAGAAACGCCGCCTCCTTGACGGGCACCCCTGGTGGGCCGGGTCGCGGTACCCTGGCATCGTGGATTCGATTCAGCTCGCTCGGACCCGTGACGACCATCCGCTCATCGGGACGCTCGTCAACGGCAAGTTCTGCGTCGTCGGACTGCTCCATCAGGGGCGTCGCAACGACCTCTTCGTGGCGCAGGAGACACTGCGCGACCACGTCCGCTCACTCGTCCTGAAGATTCCGCACGAGCTCTCGAACGAGTCGGCGGAGGTCCTTGCGCGCGAGGCGGCGTTCCTCTCCGAGGTGCGCCATCCCAACATCGTCCTCGCCTACGAGGTCGGGAGCGACGATGAGCGCGCGTACCTCGTCCTCGATCCTATCGCCGGCGAGACGCTCGCCGACGCGATCGAGCGCACCGGCCCGATGGACGAGCGCGACGTGCTCGGAATCTTCTGGCAGATCCTCTCGGCAGCCCGGGCGATGCACGAGGCCGGCGTCGTTCATCGCGATCTGCGTCCGCGCAACGTGTGCCTCGAGTTTCGTGGAGGTGATCCGCGCCATCCGCCCGTCGTGAAGCTCATCGACTTTGCGGCCGCGAAGTTCCTGCGCGAGGGCCATCCCGACGCCGCCCACGAGCCACCTTACCCGGTCGGCGCGCATCGCTACATGGCGCCCGAGCAACACCGTGGCGAAGTGACGGGCCCGTGGGTCGACATCTACGCGATCGGAATGATGCTGCACGCTGCGCTTGTCGGCGAGCTGCCAGAGCCGGGGACGAGGCTCAGCGAGCGGCGCGAGGTGTCGGCGGCGCTCGACGAGGTCGTGGCGAAGGCGCTCGCCGAGGAGCCTTCAGCCCGGTTCGCGACGGCTCTCGAGCTCCAGGACGCGTTGACGCGCGCCCTGCTGATCGGCTGAGGCCTCTTCACGCGCGGAGTCGGGGCGCGATTCGGCGGCGGGATCCGTCGCGCCCGCGCGCCACGCAGGCCAATTGCACCGAGCCTGCCGAGGCCGCTGCGCGCTAGCCGTAGAAGCGCTTGCCCTTGCGCGCCATCTCCACCAGCAGCGGTGCGGGTTCGTAGCGCGAGCCGAAGCGGTGCTCGAGCGAGCGCGTCCGTCGGAGCACCTCGGGCGCTCCGAGCACGTCGACGTAACGGAACGGACCGCCGCGGAAAGGAGGAAAGCCGATGCCGAAGATCGCGCCGATGTCGCCGTCGCGCGGGCTCCGCAGGATGCCCTCGTCGAGACAGCGCAGCGCCTCGTTCACGAGCGGGATCGTGCAGCGGAGGCTGATCTCCTCCGGCATCGGTCGCGAGGGCCGCTGCCTGTTGCGCAGGGCCTCGTAGACCGTGTCGTCGACGCGCTGCTCGAGCTTTCGCCCGCGGCCGTAGAGGTAGAAGCCGCGTCCGTTCTTGCGGCCGCGCCGGTCGTCGGCGCGTAGCAGTGCGGTCACGTCGGGGGGGCGGAGGCGATCGCCGAACGCCCCGTGGATCATGGTGGAGACGTGCGAAGCGACGTCGATACCGATGTCGTCGAGGACGTGGAGCGGGCCGTTGGTGAACCCCCAGTCGACGAGCGCGCCGTCGATCGCGTCGACCGACACGCCCTCGCTCAGGAGCTGCGCGGCCTCGTTGAGGTACGGGGCGAGGATGCGCGTCGTATAGAAGCCGGTGCCGTCGTGGACGACGATGACCATCTTGCCCTGGCGCTTGCCGAGCGCGACTGCGGTCGCGACGGCGCGCGGGTCGGTGTGCTTCGTCCGCACCACCTCGAGCAGCGGAATGCGGTGCACCGGGCTGAAGTAGTGCATGCCGAGGATGCGGTCCGGGCGCGGCGAGCCCTCCGCGATGCTCGCGATCGTCAGGGAAGACGTGTTCGAAGCGATGACGCACGCATCCTTGACGATCGCCTCGACCTCGCGAAGCACGGCGTGCTTCAGCGTGAGATCCTCGAAGACCGCCTCGATCACGAGGTCGGCCGAGGCGACGTCGGCGTAGTCGCGCGTCCGGGTGAGGCGCGCGAACGTGTGCTCGCGCTCGAGCAGCGTGATCGAGCCGAGGCGCTGGCGCTCCTCGAGGACGTGCCTCACGTAGGCGACGCCGCGCTCGAGCGCGCCTTCATCGGTGTCCTTCATGTGAACGGGCAGATCCGCCTGCACGGTGACGCACGCGATGCCGGCGCCCATGAGGCCGGCGCCGATGACGCTGACGCGTGTGACCGCGAACGGCTCCGCGCGCTCCCGCTCGTCGTTCTCGACCCCGGTGTCCTTCCGTGCGGCGGTCGTCGCGAAGAACAGCTCGACGAGCCGATGCGAGGTCTCGCTGACGACGAGCTCGCCGAAGAGCCGAGCCTCGAGCTTCGCGGCGGCGCGGAAACCCTTGCTGCCGTAGCGCTCGAGCACGTCGAGCATGCGCTCGGCGGCCGGGTAGTGCCCGCGTGTCTTGCTCGAGGCGTCGGCGCGCGCGCGCCGGAAGAGGAGCGCGCGACCGATCGCGTTCTGCTCGAGCAGCAGGCGATCGGCGCGCGCACGCGAGCGCTCGAGCGGACGGCCGCGGTGCTGGAGCCATGCGCGCTTGTCGGGCAAAAGCTTGCGGAGGCGCGGCTGGACGACGAGCTTCAGCGCGAGGTTGCACGCGGCGTCGAGCGCGCTCTCCGGAGCCACCACCTCGTCGACGAGACCGAGCGCGCGAGCCTTGTGCGGCTTGAGGCTGCGGCCGGTGAGGCCGAGATCGATCGCGACACGAAGGCCCGCGCGTTCCGCGACGCGGAGGAGGCCGTTGGCTGCGGGCATCAGCCCGAGCTTCACCTCGGGCAAACCAAGCGCGCTCTTCGGGTCGTCCGTCGCGACCGTCGCTGTGCACGCCAGCGCCAGCTCGAAGCCGCCGCCGAGCGCCGAGCCGTGGACGCAAGCGACGATCGGCTTCTTCGAGCTCGCGATGCGCGCGAAGCGACGGCCGACGTCGAGCGAGGCGTCCTCGGCATCCTTCGCGAAGCGAAAGGTCCGGAGGTACTCGATGTTCGCACCAACGAGGAACGAGTCCTTCTTGCCGCTTCGTAGAACGATGGCGCGGACGCGCTTGTCGGCGTCCATCGCGTCGAGCGCGTCCGCGAGCTCGGCGCCGAGCTCGGGCGTGATGGTGTTGTGCGTCTCGCCTGGGTCGTCGAGCGTCAGCACGGCGACACCGTCGCTGCGGACCTCGGTCCTGACGATCGAAGGAGCTTGGTCGATCGTACCGAGGGTCACCACCTCCATACTGCCCGATGTGCCACATTGACGCGACGTGTCAAGGTCACGGGGCCCCGTCCCGACCGCGTCTGTGCTACTCGCCCAGGGTCTCCCTGCCCGCCTTTCAAACCCGCCCCACACAGCGAGGACTGCACGATGTCTCTGGCCGATGCGCTTTCCGATGAGAAGAAGAAGCCCGTGATCGTCAAGGACTGCTGCGAGCTCATCGACTCCGAGGTCAAGGACAAGAGCGGTATCTCTGGGCTGGTGATCAAGGCTGGCTACGGAACCGTGAAGGGCATCAAGCCCGGCTTCGTGGAGAAGGCGGTCGACGACCTGCTCCCCGATTTCGCCAAGGCGCTCGATCCCATCTACGCCGACGCGAAGTCCCAGAACAAGAACGTTTCGGAATTCTTCGCTTCGAATGCGGGCCGCGTCGCCGACGCGCTCCTCGCGATCACCGACGCGAAGGCCGAGCGCGCGAAGAGCGGAGCCGCCAAGGCCGCCTACGAGAAGCTGCGCGGTTCCGCGAAGAAGAACGTCGAGCAGGCCGCGCCGCGCCTCGGCAAGCTCCTCGAGAAGCACGGCATCTGAGCCGCTCTTTGCTCCTCTCGACGCGCCTCTCGACCGCGACGAGGTGCCTCGGAGTGCTCTTTGCGTGCACGCTCGTCTCGTGTGCGCGTGACACCGGAAGCGCGCGGCCTGCGGTCGTGACGCAGCGCGCGGGCGCCGCCGAGCCTGCACTCGGCTCGTCGCGCGTGGTCCTCGCGGGACCACCCGGCGCGATCGTCGGGGAGTACGCGGCGACCTGGGAGCCCGCCTCGGGCGTCGTGAAGGTCGAGGCGCACTTCACCGCGAGGGCAGGATCGTCGTTCACGATCGATCGCGGTGCCGAGGCATTCGCGAAGGATATCGAGGTCTCCGCCGATCGCGACGGCGCTCTCTGGACTCGTGTCGTGCGCAGCGGGAGGACGTTCGAGGCCGCCGCCTGCGGCTCGGGCCCGTGCCGCATGCGGTACCGCCTCGCTCTTCGCGACGCGGCCCGGAAGATCGACGACCTCGACATCGCGAGCGAGGAAGGCGACGTCGTCGAGGCGCCGCCCTCGACCTGGCTCCTCGTTCCCATGCGCGCCTCTCGCGAGCTGCGCTTGCGGTTTCGCGTCGAGTGTCCGGAAGGCTCTCGCTTCGTCACCGGGGTCTTTCGCTCCGAGGAGGCGCAAGGCGCCTGGGACATCTCGATCGACGATCTCTGGACGTCTCCTTACACGGCGTTCGGTCCGCTCCGCGTTCGTAGCGTGCCGGTCTACGGCGGCAGCCTGGACGTGGCCATCGGACCGGGCAAGCTCGAAGTCACCGACGACGAGCTCACCCATTGGGTGGATGCGAGCGCGCGCGCGGTGACCGCGTACTACGGGCGTTTTCCGATGCGCAGCGCGCTCGTGCTCCTCCTTGCCTCGCGCGGTCGCTGGGTCGGGAGCGGCCGCACGCTCGCGGGCGGTGGCGGCACCGTCGTCGTGCGCATCGGCGAGCGCGCGCCGCTCGAGGCCTACCGGGCCGATTGGGTGCTCGTCCACGAGATGATCCACCTCACGTTCCCCTCCGTCGCACGCGATCAGGACTGGGCGGAAGAGGGGATCGCGACCTACGCCGAGCCCTTCGCGCGGGTGCGCGCCGGGCTCCTCGACGAAGCGGCCGCATGGCGTGGGCTCGTCGAAGGCCTTCCGAACGGGCAGCCGGAGGGCGGCGACCGCGGACTCGATCACACGCACACGTGGGGCCGGATCTACTGGGGCGGTGCGCTCTTCTGGTTCGTCGCGGACGTCGAGATCCGCAAGCGGACGAAGAATCGCTTCGGTCTCGAGCACGCGCTACGGGGCGTCGTCGACGCCGGTGGAAGCAACGCGTCACGCTGGCCGCTCAAAGACGTCTTCGCGGCCGGCGATCGGGCGACCGGCGCCCATGTCCTCACCGAGCTCTACGCGGACATGTGCTCGTCGCCGCACCCCATCGATCTCGATGCACTCTACAAGTCTCTCGGCGTGCAAGTGTCGCACGGGCAGGTGACGTTCGACGACAAGGCGCCGCTGGCCGACGTTCGCCGAGCCATCGGGCGCGGGATCGACTCCCGGGTCTCTGGTACGCCCGCGCCGCAATGAGGCGCCATCACCTCGCGGGTCTCAGGTTCTGACCCTCGCGCTCGGGCTCGCCGCGCCGGGCCCCGCCGCAGCAGCTCCGGTCCGCGTCCACCTCCGCACGTTCCGCGGGAAGGGGACCGCACGCCTCTACATCCATATCCATCGCACTGACGGCTCGTACACGTTCGGTGCGACCCGCGTCGGTCGGTCCGCTCGTCGGGGGCAGGCTGTGGAGGATCGATGACGCGCGCGTGAAGCTCGACAGCGAGCTCTTGCCGCTCTTCGGCCAGAACGTCACGCTCGGTGACATCTCGCGAACGAAGCCGACGAGCAAGCTCGGCGAGAAGGATGCAAAGGCAACGCTGGCCGTGCGGATCGCCGACCTCGAGAAACTCGCCGCTCGTTTGCGCCGCCAGTCGCTCTCGATGCTCAGGGATTTCGTGCGTCGTCTCGAGACGACCTGAGTAGACTGCCCGGCCGTGGACCTGCCTGCTCAGATCGGCGGCCTCGTGCTCGCCTTGGCAACCACGGCGCTCGTGGTGGTCCGTGCCGCCACGGCTCCGGCACCGCCGCCGCCCAAGCACGTGTCGGCCCAGGACCGCGCCGGCTTCGCCGCCCAGGTCGCCTCGCAGGAGGATGATTGGCGCGGCAAGGCCGCGAAGGATTTTCCCTACGACAACTGGTCGCAACGCGACGCCTTCCACGGCCATGAGGCGACCGCCGTGAAGGAGATGGCGCGCATCTCGGGCGTTCCCTACGAGGAGGTCCTCCGCGCGATCGACGACGACCTTCATCGCGCCGACGGCAACAGGAGAAGGCCCAACCGCAACGTCAACGCAGTCCCGGTCAAGCCGCGGCCCATCTTCGATTGAAGGCGCGAGTGATCTCCCGTCTCGCGCGCCATCTCACGCTACGTCTCGCGTTCTTCTGCGTGCTCGCGGCGGTGTTCGTGTGGCCGATCCTCTCGCAGGCGGCGCATATGAACGAGTTTCGCGACGTGCACCACCTCTTCATGTACGAGCGCTCCGCGATCGACACGATCCGGCGCTACGGCGAGCTTCCGCTCTGGAACCCGTACTACTGCGGCGGCTTCGATGCCGTCGGGGCGCCGCAGACGCGCTTCGTCTCGCCCACGCTCCTCCTCGGCCTGCTCTTCGGCGCCGAGCGCGCGGAGATCCTCACCGTCTTCTTCTTCGCCGTCGTCGGCATGGAGGGGATGTACCGCTGGCTGCGCCTGCGTGTGCCCGAGCCGCTCGCGGCGCTGGTGGTCGCGCCGGTGTTTGCGCTCTCGGGCCAGTACGCGGTCGCGTATCACCGCGGGTGGATCCAGTTCATGGGCTTCGAGCTCGTGCCGTGGATCCTCCTCGGCGTGACCCTCGCCGCGAGGCGCAAGCCTTCGGGCATCGCGATCGCTTCGGTCGCATTCGCGACGATGCTCGGCTTCGCGGGCTTCTTCGCCGCGCCGCTCGTCGCGGTCGCCGCGGTCTTCGAAGCCGTCCGCGCGCTCGTCGAGGAGCCGCGCTCGGCTCGCGTTCGCGGGGTGGCGATGCTGCTCGCGACCGCGAGCTTCATGGCGACCGTCGCGATGCTCCGGCTATGGCCCGTCGCGGAGACGTTGATGTCGGCGCCGCGCATCATGGCCGGAACACCGGGCCACGCGCCGAAAGCGCTCCTCTCCGCGCTCGTCGGCGTGCTCGCAGTCAAGGACGGCAACACGGACATCAACGGGAGCTTCTACGTCGGTGCGGGCTTCCTCGCGCTCGCCGCGCTCGGAGCTCATCACCGGAGCGCGCTCTCCTCGATCGTCCTCGCGATGATCTGCGGCTGGCTCGCGTCGGGCTATGCGTCGCGCGTCTCGGCGTTCGGGATGCTGCGGGAGCTGCCGGTGTTCGCCGCCATTCGTTATCCGGAGCGCTTCTTGTGGCTGGCGATCCTCTTCGTGAGCGCACCGGTGGCAGGAGCGCTCACGCGCGTGCCGTACATCGGCGAGGGCAGGAAATGGCGCATCGGCACGGCCCTCGTGCTCGTCCTTGGTGTGTGCTGGACCGTCGGCGGAGAGATCTCCGCATTTCATCGCGTCGCGCTCGAGCGCGAGATGGGGGTCGTCACCTACGGGCGCGTCGCGGAGTTCCGTCAGGCGCGAGGCAATCGGTGGCTCACGGTGCACCTCGAGTCGCAGAACCTCGGCTCGCTGAGCTGCTACGAGACCCACCGTCTCGCCCAGTCGACACTGCTCCGCGCGGATCTGCCCGCCGAAGAGTACCTCGCGCCCGATGCCGCGAACGCGGGTACGGTGAAGCGGCTCGCGTGGTCGCCGACGAAGATCGCGCTGTCCGTCACGGTCACGCGCCCCGCGCGCGTGCTGGTGAACCAGAACTGGGCGCCAGGGTGGCACGCGACCATCGGCAAGGTCGTGTCGAACGAGGGTCTGCTCGCGGTCGACATGCCGGCGGGCACGCACGAAGTGGCGCTGACGTTCCTTCCGTGGTCGACGCTCGGCGGCGCGGCGGTGACGCTCGTGTCGCTGTTCGCGCTCGTGTGGATCGGGGTGCGCGCGCGAGGCCACGGCGAGATCTTCTCGAGGCGGCACCTCGTGGGAACGACGCTCCTCGTTCTGCTGCCTTGGCTCGTGGCGGGTGCCGCCTACGCGTCGTCGCCCGACGACAAGTGGCCACCTCCGCCGCAGACCAACGCGAACGGAAGCCCTGCCATCGCGCATGAAGGCGACGGTCACGTCGCTCTGCCGGTCGGCGCGGCGTTC
>JAYSXP010000412.1:0-11692 GCA_043717125.1 Polyangiaceae bacterium
GGCGCGATGGAGCTCGCGTCACGCGAGAAGCACTCGGTCTTGTCGGGCTCCGAGGGCAGCATCGGCGGCGGAACTCTGACCGATCGAGGGGCGTTGGTCCACCACCGCGCGCGCGCTTTCTCGGGCCGAGGTCGACCCACCTGAACGCGCGCGAAGCGGATCGTCTAGCGAGGCGAGAGTTGTCCACCGGCACGCGAATCGTGAGGTCCCCCCAGAAAAATGGGACAGCACTATCGGGCCAAGGTAGCGCGGCTCTGTGGGGATGACGCGGCCGGGAAGTCGTGCAACGCAGGGCCCATGCGATCTCGCCTTGGTGCGCTTGCGCTGATCTTCGTCGCGGGTTGCGCTCCGAGCGCGCGGTCCTCCGCGCCGCCGCCCGACGGCACGCTGGTCGTCAACATCGCGCTTCCCATCGAGCAGTTCGACCTGCCGAACGGACTGCATGTCGTCCTCCACCCGGAGCGGAGCGCGTCTCTCGCGCTCGTCCACGTCCGCTATCACGTGGGCTCGAAGGACGATCCGCAGGGGCGCGCCGGGTTCGCTCACTTCTTCGAGCACCTCATGTTCCGTGGCTCGCGGAACACCGGAACGAAGGACTACCAGCAGTGGCTCGAGGACGTCGGCGGCGTCACCAACGCCTCTACCGATCTCGACGAGACTGACTACCACGCGTACGTGCCGCCCAGCGCGCTTCCGCGTGCGATCTGGCTCGAGGCCGATCGCATGGCCGCTCCGCTCGCGCCGCTCGACGAAGCCGGCTTCTCGACCGAGCGTGAGGTCGTGAAGAACGAGTGGCGCCAGCACTACGACGACGTCTCTCTCGGGAACCTTCGCTCGATCGCGCGCGAGGCGATCTACGGCGCCTCGCACCCGTATGGCGTCGGCACGATCGGCCGCGCGGAGGAGCTCGACAAGGCGACGCTCGCCGAAGCGCGCACCTTCGCGGGTACGTATTATCGCCCAAACAACGCGACGCTCATCGTCTGCGGACAGTTCGACATGGCGCGCACGCGCGACCTCGTGAAACGCTACTTCGGCACGATCCCCGCGGGGCCCTTGCCGGCGACGCGCCGCGTACCTCGCGCGCACCTCTCGTCCTCGCAGCAGATCGACGTGGAGGCCGCCGTCGATGCGCCCACCGTGATGGTGGCGTGGCCCGCTCCCGAGGTCCACGGCGACGGGATGGAGGAGCTCGGCTACGGCCTCAGCGCCGTGTACGGTCAATTGCGCAAGCACCTCGTCACGGACAAGAAGATCGCGAACACCGTCGAGACGCATTACGAGCGCGCACGCCTCGGCGGGATGGTGAGCATCGTCGTCAAGCTCAAGCCCGGCGAGTCTCCGGAGACAGCGCTCTCGAGCATCGATTACGTTCTCACGCGCGCGGCGCGCCTCGGCCGCCAGTGGTCCTTCGACAGCTTCGGTGATTTCAAGACGCGCGCGCTCGTGGCCGAGATCGGGACCATGGAAGGCCTCGAGGGCCGCGCGCTTCGCATCCTTCACGACCTCGAGATGCACGGCGCGCCGAACTCGATGCAGCAGGACCTGAAGCATCTCCAGTCGATCGATGCCGCCGACGTTGGCGCTGCGGTCGAGCACTTCCTCATCGACGGGCCGCGCGTCACGCTGAAGGTGAAGCCCAATCCTGCCGCACCGCGGTCGGGAAGGAAGGTCGCACGATGAACCGTCGCACACGGCTCGCGGTACTCCTCCTTCCGTTCGCCGCTGCGTGTGGCGGCGGAAGGTCGTTCAAGGAGCCCCAGACGCTCGTTGAATGGCGCCCGACCCGGCCGGTGACCAGCGCCGGCATCGCGCCGGAGGACGAGTCGTTCCGCGCGACCCCACCGGCACGCGCCGCGTCGCGTTTTCCTCAAATCTCGCCGCCCGTCGAGGCGCGTCTGTCGAACGGCGTCCGCGTCGTCATGCTGGAGCGTCACGAGTTCCCGCTGGTCAGCGCCGTCATCACGCTCGACCGAGGCGCGGCGGCCGGAGTCCCCGGCGTCGTCGCGCTCTACTCGGAGGCGATGACGGGCTCGTCCACGGCGTACAAGGCGACCGAGGCGTGGCAGTACCTCAACTACGTCGGTGGTGCCGTTCAGTCCGATCCGTGGCGCGACGGCGTCGTCTTGCAGGTCACGGCGCTCAGCCCGCTCTTCGTATCTGCGCTCACGCGCGCCGCGCCGATGTTTACCTCGCCTGCGTTCGACGGCGACGATCTCGACGAGGCACGCACGCGTCTCTCGGCGCGGAGCGCAAACCTGGACGACGCTCCGGGCGTCGTCGCACACGAGGCGCTCTACGCGGAGCTCTTTCCCCCGCCGCACCCGTACGGCACGCCCATCTTGGGCCAGCACGCACGGCTAGGCGGAGGAAAATCGATCGCGGCCGACAAGAGGAAGGTGACGAACGAAGCGGTGAAGGAGTTCCACGCGTCGAACCTCTCTGCCGACCACGTCGGCATCGCGGTCGTGGGAGACTTCAAGCCGGAGTCGATGCTGCGCGTGCTCGAGAAGAACCTCGGCAAGCTCCCGAAGCACTCCGCGTCGCCCGCGTCTGCGGCTCCGCCTGTTTCCGCGGCCGCGCGGACCGGCGTCCGCAGGGTCGTCCTCATCAACCGGCCGGGTGCCGCTCAGTCCAATGTCGCGATCGGCTGGCCCGGACCCCGTGCATCGGAGCCCGAGCTCGTCACGCTCGACGTCCTCGCGGGCGCGACCGCCGGCGATCTGTCGACCCGGCTGAACATCAGCGTGCGCAAGGAGCTCGGGGCCACCTACGGCGTGCGCATGTCGGCGATCGGTTATCGTGATGCAGGCGTCGTCCGCATCACCGCGGCGATAGACACGGCTCGCACGACCGATGCACTCCGGGGGCTCTTCAAGGAGCTCGAGCGGCTCCGTGCCGAGCCGCTGACCCCTGCCGAGCTCATTGCGGCGAAGCTGCGCAGCTACGAGGACCTGGAGCGCGGGTCGACGCGCGGCCTCGCGATGCGCCTCGGAAGCGCGATGGTCGAAGGACTGCCCCTGGCGCACGCAGTCACGCACAATGCACGCGTCGATCTCGTCACCGCCGAAGCCGTGCGAGGCGCGGCCGAGCGCTGGCTCGCTCCGGCGGATGCCCGCATCGTCATCGTCGGCGATGCCGCGCGCATCACCGACGGCCTTCGCTCGCTGGGGCTCGGCGACGTCGTCGTCACCGCTGGAACCGCGGACAAACCCTGACGGCGAAACGCGACGACCGCCGGCGCTATCGCGGCGTCTTTCTGCGGCTCGCCGCCTCGGGCACGATCGTCTCGCCGCGCGCCAGCATCGCCACCAGCGCGGCGATCTTCCTGGCGCGCCCCGCGGGCGTCTTCATGTGGTTCGTGCGAAACGTCAGCGCGAACAAGTTCATCTTGCCGAGTGTCTCGAAGGTCTCGAGCGCCTTCCGATTCGCGTCGATCGCCGCGCGTAGATCGGCGGGGATGGTGGCAGCGCTCGCGCTGCGGATCGGCGCGTACGCGGCATCCCAGCGGCCGTCCGCTTTCGCGGCGTCGACCTGAAGCTGCCCATGGGCCGTCATGCGGCCGGCTTCGGAGAGCCGCGCGACGTGGCCCTTGTTGACCTGGCTCCAGATGCTCTTCTTGCGACGCGGTGTGTAGCGCTGGAGAAACGATCGCTCGTCGAACGACTTCTTGATGCCGTCGATCCATCCCCAGCACAGCACGACGTCCAGCGCCTCCGCCACGCTCACCGTCGGCAGGCCGGAGTCCTTCTTGTGAATCTTGAGCCAGACCTCGGTCTCGCGAGCGTGGTGGATGCGCATCCAGGCTTCGAACGCGGTCTGGTTGCGAAAGGCTTTGATCTTGATGGGATCGGGAATGAAGGGCGCCACGAGCGTCCTCGAAGATGCGCCATCTCGGATGTGTTTTCGAGGTGATTCAATCCAGAACCCGGAGCTTCGGGTACGATGAGGTCCTTGCCGCGTGTGAACAAGCCCCTTCGAGCCTCTCCGAGCGTCTTTCAGCGCGCGCTCCACGCGCACGACACGGACGCGTCGGCCAGGCGCTGGCTCTTCGTCCCGTACGATCAGTTGACGGACGCGGTCGGCCCTCTGTCCCGCGAGGATCCGCGCGGGCTCGGGATCGTCCTCGTCGAATGTCCGAACAAGGCAGCGAGGCGTCCCTACCACCAGCAGAAGCTCGCCCTGGTCCTCACGAGCTTGCGCCACTTCGCGCTGGAGCAGGCGGCGCGCGGAATCGCGGTTCGTCACGTGGTCGCTGCCTCGTACGTCGAAGCGCTGGAGGGCTTGGGACCGCTCGCGATGATGAAGCCCGCCGAGCGCGAGCTCCGCGTCGAGCTCGAGCCGCTGCTCCGGTCGGGTCAGCTCGTCCAGATCGAGCACGAGGGCTGGCTCACCACGACCGAAGACTTCGAGCTGGCCACGCGTGATCGGGCGTGGCGCATGGACGCTTTCTATCGCCAGGTGCGGCGTCGTCTCGGGATCCTCATGGAGAAGGGCAAGCCAGTCGGCGGCCGCTTCAGCTTCGACGCCGAAAACCGCAAGCGCTGGAAGGGAGACCCACCAGCTCCGGTGCTGCCGACGTTCACCGTCAATCCGATCACCCGCGAGGTCTGCGAGCTCGTGCGCACGCAGATGGGCCACCATCCTGGCGTGCTCAACCCCAAGACGCTCCCCGCCACGAAGGCTGACGTGGAGGCCACCTGGGCCTGGGCAAAGGCCGAATGCCTCGAGCACTTCGGGCCGTTCGAGGACGCGATGTCGGCGCGCTCGCGCCAGCTCTTCCACACCGGCATCTCGTCACTCTTGAACCTCCAGCGTCTACCGGCGAGGCGGGTGGTCGACGACGTGCTCGCGCTGGACCTTCCATTGGCGAGCAAGGAGGGCTTCCTTCGCCAGATCGTGGGCTGGCGTGAGTACATGCGTCACGTTCACGAGGCGACCGACGGCTTCCGCGTCATCCGAGGTGAAGAACAGGCGGTGGCGGAGCGCCCTGGGGACGGAGGATACGAGGCGTGGAGCGGCGCGCCGTGGCGTGGCCCGTCCAGCAGCGCTACGCGGGTCGACGGCGGCTCGCTGACGTCGGCGCTGAACGCGCACCGCCGCGTGCCCCCGGCATACTGGGGGAAGCGCTCCGGGCTGCGCTGTCTCGACGAGGTCGTCGCGGCGGTCTGGGAGGATGGGCACAGTCACCACATCACGCGGCTGATGGTGCTGTCGAACATCGCCATGCTGCTCGATGTCTCGCCGCGCGACCTGACCGACTGGTTCTGGGCGGCGTACATCGATGCTTACGACTGGGTGGTCGAACCCAACGTGCACGGCATGGGCACCTTCGGGCTGGGTGACCTGTTCACGACCAAGCCGTACGTCGCGGGCTCCGCCTACATCGACAAGATGAGCGACTTCTGCGGCGCTTGCCGCTTCGATCCGAAGAAGACCTGCCCGCTTCCCCGGCTTTACTGGGCCTTCGTCGGTCGCCATCGCGAGA
Source organism: Polyangiaceae bacterium (assembly GCA_043717125.1). Taxonomy (GTDB): domain Bacteria; phylum Myxococcota_A; class Polyangia; order Polyangiales; family Polyangiaceae; genus Labilithrix. The sequence goes on from JAYSXP010000412.1 coordinate 5,489, forward strand.
CCCTGGCCAAGGTGGACCGCATGAAGCTGCCTCTGCTGGCGGAGGCGAAGCGGTCGGGCGAACAGAGGCGCGCCGACGCCGCGATCTACGAAGACGTTTCCCAAACGCTCGCCCGCGGCGAGGAGCTGTCACCGGGCTGACCCTCGAGAGGCGCTTCGGCACCTGACCTGTCGACGCGCTACCTTTGCTTCCGATGGCGCTTCCTCCGCGCATGAACGCGAAGCAGCGAACGATCCTCGCGATCATCGCGACCGATACGACCTTCGAGCGAGCACTCGCGGGCGATCGCGAGGTCTGGAGCGGCAAGTGCCTGCATTGCAACGCTCGCCTCACCGTCGCGCTCGACGGGCAGCCCATCAGCCGCGCGACGATCGAGCACATCGTGCCTCAGACCCACGGTGGAACCGATGATCTCCGCAACCTCGGCATCGCGTGCGCACGCTGCAACTCCGAGAAGGGCGTGCGCCACGACCACAAGCACCGGAGCGACGTGCGCCTCCTCGAGATCGTCGCAAAGCTGACCGAGAAGCGTCTGGCCCGCTGGCGCGAACCACCGTCGTGATCGCGGCCGATTCCGTGGCTTTTCAGGCTCGACCATCGGCCCTATCGTCTGCGGATGAGCCTTCGCGCGTCGTCGCTTCCCGTCTCGGTTGTCCTTTTGAGTGCGCTCGGCTGCGGTCGTGCTCCCTCGCCGACGGTCGAGGCGTGCGCGCTGCCGAGCGCGCCTGTTTCCTCGCCGCGGGACGACAAGAGCCTCACCGGAGAACCGCTCGCGGTGTGCTCGAGCGCACCGTTGACCGGATGGTTCCGTGACGGAAAGTGCTCCGCCGGGGCTGACGACTCCGGGGTGCACGTCGTTTGCGCCAAGCTGACGGACGAGTTTCTGTCGTTCACGAAGTCGAAGGGCAACGATCTCGTGACCCCGCGTGGCGCGTTTCCTGGCCTTCACGCCGGGCAGAAGTGGTGCCTTTGCGCATCCCGCTGGGACGAAGCCGAGCGTGCGGGGGTCGCCCCTCCCGTCGTGGTCGAGGCGACGCACGCGTCCGCTACGCGGGTCGTCGGAGCGGAAAGCTTGAAGGCCCACGCCCTCGGCCGCCCGTGACCGCAAGGCCGGCGGACAAGGTTTGCGCGCGTTGCGGGAGGCCGTTCGCATGGAGGAAGAAGTGGGCGCGCGACTGGGAGCGCGTGAAGTTCTGCTCCGACGCATGCCGCCGAGGCTCGACAGCGGTGGGTGCGACCATCGACGCCGCGGTGATGGCCGCGCTCGATGGACGCAACGAAGGAAGCTCGATTTGCCCTTCCGAGGTCGCGCGCGCGATCGACCCGAAGCGCTGGCGAGAGCGACTCGACGACGTTCGCGCAGCCGCGGTCCGACTCTCCCTCGCCCACCGCATCGTCGTCACGCAGGCAGGTTGCGTCGTCGACCCGCTCGTCGCGCGGGGCCCCATTCGCATCCGCAAGCATCCCTGAGCTTGTGAATTCATGGCCCGACGATTGCGTCGGCCCCGCTGTGAAAAATCCATGTCACCAGGTCCTCGTGACGGGATCGATGGGGAACGTCGGTCGCGAGGTCGTGCGAGCACTCGCAGCGTGCGCCGTCGGCGTCCGCGCGGCGGACCGACACCCGCAGCGCGTGGGCGACGTCTTCGGCCCGATCGCCGAGCCGACGCTTCTCGATTTCCACGATCCAACGACCTTCCCAGCCGCTCTCCAAGGATGCGATGGCCTGTTCCTCCTGCGGCCTCCGGCGATCACCCACATGAAGGCCACGCTGAACCGCCTCATCGACATCGCCTGCGACCGCGGCGTCCGTCACATCGTCTTTCTCTCGGTTGCGGGCGCCTCCAAAAACGTGCTCGTTCCGCATCGTGCCGTGGAAGCGCATCTCAAGAACGCGAGCTGTGGCTGGACGATCCTTCGCCCCGGCTTCTTCGCGCAGAATCTCGCCGATGCGTACCGCGCCGACATCTTGCTCGACCACCGGCTCTTCGTGCCCGCTGGCTCCGGGCGCGCGGCATTCGTCGACATCCGCGACGTCGCCGAGGTTGCCGCGCGCGTTTTCCTCGCTCCTCCGGCGCATGATCACGAGGCCTACACATTGACCGGCCCCGCGGCAGTTTCCTTCACCGAAGCCGCATCCCTCCTCTCGGAGGTCATCGGCGCACCGGTCCGCTACGAGCCGGCGACGCTCGTCGGGTACATGCGCCACCTTCGTCGGCGTGGTCTCCCGTTCGGTCAGGTGCTCGTGCAGACCGTGCTCCACCTCGGGCTACGTTTCGGGCAGGCAGCGCGAGTCGACCCCACGCTCGAACGCTTGCTCGAGCGACCTAGTCATTCGCTCCGCGATTACGTCCGTGCGCACGCGGACACCTGGCGTGTCGTTCGGTGAAAAGATCGCGCCGGCGCGCACTGGCGCCGCGCGACCCAGGAGATCAGGAAGTCGTAGAGCCAGTCGAGGACACGCTGGGGCGTCCTTGCATTCGATCGTCGTCGGCGAAGTATTTCTTCGCGTACGCGACGATCTGGCGGTCGGTCGGATGATCGACGGTCTCGACGGCGATGATCTTCGGATCCAGCCCGGGATTGTGCTTTGCCGCATAGCGGATGAACTGGAGCTTTGCGGTCGAGGGCCCGACGACGAGGACCCGCTCCGCAGTCTCGAGCTCGTGCGCCACGGCCGCGAAGAAATGACGCGCGTCGTCGGGATGAGCGTGCTCCGCCGTCCCGCCCTTGGGATGCTTGTGAACGTGATGGGTCGGCGCGTGAAGGGTCTTCTCGTCGAATCCAGCAGTCTCGACGTGGAAGATGCGCGCTTCGTGATGGTCCATCCATACGGCGACGTGACGATTCGAGGTCATGGTTTCAGCTCTGCTCCGGGTCGCCAGGATGCACTCCGTATGCCTGACGCGCTCCTTCGGGAGCGTGCAGGTCGAGGTTCTCGAGTTGCGCAGATGCAGCGCCGACGCGCAGATGGTGCGCCGTGGGACTCGGGCGGGCGAGGCGAAAGCGCACGGTGGCGCTCACCCCTCGACCGCCACGAGCGAGTTGCGCTGGTCGGTCGTCGGATGGGCAGCTCCCGGGCTGGTCTCTCCTTCGTACTCCATCGACTCGATGAGCCAATGGGCGTACGTGAATAGGTGCGCCAGTCGCGGTAGACGCCACCCCAAGGCCGCAACGTGCCCTTGTCCATGAAACGCTTGGCGCTCATCCCCAGCGGCAAGCCTTCCACGCCGAACTCGAAGACACCCGAGACGTCGCATCCGCAGACACGCAGCCTCGCGCGCGCGTGGTCCGCGTCGATCGCCGTCCACGTGACGTAGCGCGGGTCGAAGAGAGATGTGGGGTACCAAACCATCTCCGCGAGGAGCCGCAGCGCGGCCCCTTGGTCGGTCGGGGCCCCGCGCGCATCGGCGAGCGCCACCGTATCGTCGAGGAGTACGCGCATGCTGCCCTCGCCGGAAATGAACATGTCACGCACGTCGATCCACACGAAGGGAGCGATGCGCACGCGCCCGCTCCACACGAATCCTGGCGGATCGGCGGTGAAGAGCTGCGTGCCACGGATGGGCGAGGCTTTGGCGGTGGGACTCATGCCGAACGTTCCGCGGTGGCGCACGCGCAGCGTCTGTACCGGCAGCCGATCGCCAACCGCGAGACTGCGGTAACGCGCCACCGGCGGCGGGATGTCGATCGTCGCGCCTGGACCCATCGAACCGCAGGCGCGGCACGATCGATGCTTCGTTTCCCGTCATGAGCCGCATCATCGGGATCGATCTGGGCACCACGAACAGCGTTGTCGCGATCATGGAAGGCCGCGAGCCCAAAGTGATCGTGAACGAAGAGGGCGCGCTCATCACGCCAAGCGTCGTCGCATGGGGCGAAAAGGGCGACGTGCTCGTCGGGCAAATTGCGAAACGCCAGGCCGTCACCAATCCGGAGAACACGATCTTCAGCGCCAAGCGCTTCGTCGGTCGAAAATTCGACGAGGTCTCCGGTGAGATGAAGCTCGTCCCGTACAAGCTCGAGCGCGCGAGCAACGGCGACTGCGCGTTCTCGATTCGGGGCAAGGCTACGAGCCCTCAAGAAGTGAGCGCGAAGGTGCTTTTGAAACTGAAGAAGGCCGCCGAAGACTACCTCGGTGAGAAAGTGACGGAGGCCGTCATCACAGTCCCGGCCTATTTCAACGATGCGCAGCGGCAGGCCACGAAGGACGCTGGACGAATTGCGGGCCTCGAGGTGAAGCGCATCGTCAACGAGCCCACGGCGGCAGCGCTTGCCTACGGGCTCGACAAGAAGAAGGACGAAATCATCGCCGTCTACGACTTTGGCGGTGGAACGTTCGACATCTCGATCCTCGAGGTCGGCGACAACATCGTCCAGGTCATCTCGACCAACGGCGACACCCACCTCGGCGGGGACGACGTCGATCACTTGATCATTGACTGGATGGTCGCCGAATTTCGCAAGTCGAGCGGCATCGACGTCAGTCAAGACAAGATGGCCGTTCAACGCCTGCGAGAGGCGGCCGAGAAGGCGAAGATCGAGCTCTCGAGTCTCCAGGAGACGTCGATGAACCTCCCGTTCCTGACGGTGGGGCCTGGAGGGCCGGTCCACCTCGATCTTCGCCTCACACGGTCGAAGCTCGAACAGATGATGCAGCCGCTCGTCGAGCGCACGATGGAGCCGGTGAAGAAGGCACTCGCGGACAGCAAGAAGACCGTCGCAGAGATCCAGGAGGTGGTGCTCGTGGGCGGCTCGACGCGCATCCCGATGGTGAAGGAGGCCGTGCGGAAATTCTTCGGCAAGGAGCCGCACCAGGGCGTCAATCCGGACGAGGTGGTGGCGGTCGGCGCGGCGGTTCAGGCGGGGGTGCTCTCGGGTGATGTGAAGGATCTGGTGTTGCTGGACGTCACGCCGCTATCGCTGGGCATCGAGACGATGGGCGGAGTCATGACGGTGATGATCCCGCGCAACACGACGCTGCCGACGCAAAAGAAGGAGACCTTCTCGACTGCGGCGGACAGCCAGTCGAGCGTCGAGGTTCACGTCCTCCAGGGCGAGCGCGCCGAGGCCAAGTTCAATCGGACGCTGGGGAGGTTCAGTCTCGACGGGATCATGCCTGCGCCGCGCGGCGTGCCGAAGGTGGAGCTCTCGTTCGACATCGACGCAAACGGTATCCTGTCCGTGCACGCGAAGGACACGGCCACGGGGAAGGACCAGCACATCACGATCACCGCGAGCTCTGGCTTGAGCGAGGCGGACATTCAGAAGATGGTCAGCGAAGCGAGCGCGCACGAAGCCGACGACAAGGTTCGACGTGAGCAGGTCGAGCGTCGGAACAAGCTCGACAACCTCTGCTACACCGTCGAAAAGACGCTTCAGGGCAGCCGCGACAAGCTCCCGCCCGCCGACGTCGAGCTGCTCGAGGCGCTCCTCAAAGAGGGCCGCGAAGCTGGCGAGCTGCAGGACGACGCGCGCGTGCGTGCCGCCATCGAGAAGCTCGAAAAGGAGGCGCACCGCGTCGCGACCGCGGCGTATCAAGGCGCAGAAGGCGCCGGGCAGCCCGCCCAGGGAACGGCGGCCGAAGGCGCGGCCGACGCCCCTAGCTCGGAGAAAAAACCGAACGCGGGTGTCGTGGATGCCGAGTTCGAGGAGGCGTCGTGAGAACCTTGGTCCCTCGTCACGCGGGAGACGTCATGCCGAGCTAGGCGAAGGAGCCTCACGTCGGTCGATGAGGGCCATGCCTTGGGATTGGCCCACGCGCTGGTTCCGACGGAAGGATTCGAACCTTCGTAAAAGGAATCGAAATCCGCCGTGATCGTCGGCGGGGCAGAACGAGACAGGCTTGCGCTGCGCTCGGTCGCGGCTGCTGCGCTCGGGATGCTCTGATCTATCCCGCCGGGGGGTCGCTTCATCGTTAGGCCCGCACCTCTTCAGGTCGGGACTCCCAAACAACACGCACGAACCACGACGAAATCGCCACGAAGTGCTCCGCCAATCTAAGCAGAGTTCTCCGCGTCAAATCGCTTCGACACGACGAGTTTCGAGCGCGCCGTCCTTACACATCCTCGAAGTAGTCGCCGTCGATCTTCGGGATGCGGAGCGGCTTGTGGCTCACGCCGACCCCATGGTCCATCATCAGCGCACTTAGCTGCGCACCGTCGACGAGCACGATGCTGCCGCGTGCTCGACCAGCGGCCTCCT
>JAYSXP010000413.1:0-11685 GCA_043717125.1 Polyangiaceae bacterium
CGATCTCTACGATCCGCACGGCTTCGAGCGCGGCATCAACGTGCTCCGCTACAACAAGTTCGATCCGTTCGTGGTGCACATCATCGACAAGGAAGAGGCTAAGCCGAAGCTCGCGGGCGACGTGCTCCTCTACGACTGCGAGACCGGCGACGAGCGCGAGGTCACGGTCACCGCGAAGGTGCTTGAGCGCTTCGAGCTCGCCTACGGCGAGTACCTCTCGGACATCGAGCGGTTCTGCTCTTCAAAGCAGGTTCCTTACATCCAGGCCGACGTGGCCGTGCCCTTCGACGAGCTGATCCTGCGCGTCTTCCGGCGTGGCGGTTTTCTGCGATGATCCTCGCCGGGCTACCGCTCGCGACGTTGCTCGGGATCTTCGGCGCTGCCGCAGTGTTCGCGACCGCGCTGTACATCCTGAAGCTGCGGCGGCGCACCGTGCCGGTGCCGTTCTCGAAGCTGTGGGAGAAGATCCTCCGCGACAAGGAGGCCACGAGCCTCTTCTCGCGCCTGAAGCGGCTCCTCTCGCTCCTCGTGCAGCTCGCGCTGCTCGCGCTGCTCGCGTTCGCGCTCGGTGATCCGCGCGCCGCCGCCACGCTCATCAAGGGACGTAACCTCGTGGTGCTCGTCGACGCCAGCGCGTCGATGCAGGCCACCGACGTCGCGCCCACGCGCCTCGCCGTCGCGAAGGACGAGGTGAAGAAGGTCATTCGCGGTCTCGGCGGCTCCGATCGCATGCTGGTCGCGCAGATGGACGCCGCCATCACGCCGCTCGGGCCGATGAGCGGCGACACCTCCGAGCTCGAGCGCGCGCTCGATTCGATCAAGGCCACCGACGCGCGCGCCGACTTCCCGCGCGCCCTCCGCTTCGCCACCGACTCGGTGCGAGGCCTGGAAAATGCGGAGATCGTCATCGTGTCCGACGGGCGCCTCGGCGACGCCGTCGACTCCGCCGGCAAGGTCAAGATCCCCGAAGGTGTAAAGCTCACGTACCTACCCATCGGCGCGATCGGGAGCACGTCGCGTAACGTCGGCATCACCGCGTTCTCGGTGCGTCGCTATCCGCTCGACAAGAGCCGCTACGAGGTGATGCTCGAGGTCACCAACACCGGCGCCGAGCAGGAGGACGTAGAGCTCTCGCTCCTCGGCGACAGCAACCTCGTCGACCTCACCAAGCTTCGCCTCAAGCCCGGCGAGCGCCTCCCGCGCTTCTACCCCAACCTCTCCGGCGCTAGCCGCACCCTCGAGGCCAAGATCGCACCGCTTCCCGGGAGCCAGGACTCGCTGCCCGCCGACGATCACGCCTACGCGCTCCTGCCCGAGCGGCGCCGCGCCAAGGTGCTCGTGGTCTCGCCCGGCAACACGTACCTCGAGGCCGCGCTGCTCCTCGACGAGTACCTCGACGTGCAGGTGGTCTCACCGAAGGACTACGTCGAGAAGATCGCTCCGAGCGGCGCAAAGCAGGACGTCGTGATCTTCGACGGCGCGACGCCGGCGCAGGCGCCGCGCGGCAATGCCATCTACCTGGATCCGCGCGGACCCGGCTCTCCGGTGAAGGTGGAAGGCGAGCTGAAGCAGCCGGGCTTCGACAAGATCGAGCGCAAGCATCCCATCGTTCGCTGGACCGCGCTCGACGACGTGAACGTGTCGCGTGGTCACAAGCTCGTCGCCGAGGTCGGTGACAAGGTGGTGGGCGCCAGCGATCAGGGGCCGATCCTGGTGGCGGGGCAGCGCGGCGGCTTCAAGTTCGTCGCCGTGGGCTTCGACCCGCGCGACAGCGATCTCCCGCTGCGCGTGGCGTGGCCGCTGCTCCTCCTCAACAGCATCAACTGGTTCACCGACGAGGACTCGCAGTACATCTCGAGCTTCCGCACGGGCGACGTGTGGCGTGTCCCCGTCGTGTCGAACAGTGGGCAGGCGCGACTCAAGTTGCCGGGTGGCGGCGAGCTGTTCGTGCCGGTGCACGAGGGGCGCGCGGTGTACCTCGGGGAGCGAGCGGGCTTCTACGAGCTGAGTGGGGCCGACGGGAGCGATGTAACGGCGTCGCCCATACCCGGAGCCGGAGCCGGAGCGGGCACGGGCACGGGCACGTCCGGAGTCGGGCCGAGCGCGACGAGTGGAGCGTTCGCAGCCAACTTGCTCGATGCAGAGGAGAGCTCGATCGAGCCCGCAAAGGAGCTCGTGATTGATGGGAAGAAGGCCGGGACGCTGGGAGGGTTTCAGATCGGCGTGCGTAGGGAGCTCTGGATCTACCTGCTGCTCGCCGCGATCCTGCTCACGTTGATCGAGTGGATCACCTACCACCGGAGGATCACCGTATGAGCAAGGCTCGGATGATCTGGGGCGCAGTGATGGCCGCGCTGGTCGCGGGGGGATGGTTCGTGGGGAGGCGGCTGCTCAACTGGCTCACGCCCGAGCTCTACGTCACGTTCCTCGTCGCGCTCGGCTGTGCATTCCTCGCCGCGCGCTCGCTCGTGGAGATGGGCGCGAGCCTGCGCGCTCGCCGTGAGATCGACAGAAGTAGGGTGTTCTTCGGCGTCGCTGCGGGCGTCGTCGGCCTCGTGGGCGTCTGGTTCTACTGGAAGGGCGTTCTCCACCCCGGCGCCGCGACGCTCGCCTGGAAGAAGGACGGCACCGACTACGAGCTGCTCGCGCCGAAGATGCTCGGGCTCGCGCTCCTCGCGCCGTTCTTCCTCTGGATGATCGGGCGCTCGCTCGCCGATCTGCCCTGGCCGCAGCGGATCCTCTCTGCGTTCCTTCGCATCGCCTTCGTCGCGCTGCTTGCGCTCGGCCTCTCGCGCCTCGCGCGCACGGCGACCACGCAGAAGGTCTGCACTGTCTACCTCGTCGACGTGTCCGAGTCCGTTCCCGACGCTGCCATCGAGGACGCACGCGCCGAGATCAAGAAGGGCCTCGACGCCAAGCCCTCCGACGCCCTCGTTCGCGTCATCACCTTCGCGAAGCGGCCGCGGGTCGTCCCGATCGCCGACGACGCGAAGGAGTCCCCCGCGCTCGAGCGTCACGACGTCGATGCGGCCGCCGCCGCCGCCGACCCGAAGGGCGCGAAGCGCACCGGGCTCGGCGCCGCGACGGACCTCGCGAGCGCGATGCAGCTCGCCTACGGCCAGTACCCGTCGGGCTACCTGCGCCGTGCCGTCATTCTCACCGACGGCGTACAGACCGACGGCGACATCCTTGCGGAGGCGAACCGCGCCCGTGAGTTCGGCGTGAAGATCTTCACGATCCCGTACCACCGCCCGGTGCCGGGCGAGGTCGCGCTCCGTGATCTGCGCGTCCCCGAGAAGGTCCGGGTAGGGGAGCCCTTCAACCTCCACGCGAACATCTTCTCGAGCCGCCCGCAGAAGGTGCGCGCGACGTTGAAGCAGGGCGAGGCGATCAACGGCCTCGACGGCATTCGCACGCTCGACCTGAAGCCCGGCGACAACGACGTCACCTTCAAGAGCGTCGTTCGTGTCGCGGGCGAGGTCACGTACGCGCTCGACCTCTCCGACATCCCGGAGGACCGCTTCAAGGAGAACAACCGCTTCGCGGTCTCCGTCGCTGTTCCCGGTCGCCCCACCGTCCTCTACGCCGAGGGCAACGCCGCGCGCGCGAGCTATCTTGCGTCTGCGCTCTCGGCCCAGGAGTTCGATGTCGACATCCGCAGCCCGCGCGAGATCCCGTCCTCGATCCGCGAGCTCGAGCGCTATGACTTCGTGATCCTCTCCGACGCGCCGGCGGAGGCAGTCTCGCTCACGCAGCAGGATGCGCTCGAGAGCTACGTGCGCGACCTCGGCGGTGGCTTCCTTTTCGCGGGCGGCGAGGCGGGCTTCGGCCTCGGCGGTTGGTCGCACACGACGATCGAACGAATTCTCCCGGTCCGTATGGACGCCGAGAAACGCCGTGACGAACCGCAGGTCGCCATGGTCCTCGTGCTCGACCGATCCGGCTCGATGAGCGGGCTCCCGATCGAGATGGCCAAGGCTGCCGCAAAGGCGACCGCCGACACACTCGCCTCGGACGACCTCATCGAGGTCATCGCGTTTGATTCAGCTCCTACGCGCGTCGTCCGGATGACGCCCGCAAAGCATCGCGCGCGCATCCAGAGCGACATCTCGCGCATCCAGGCGGGCGGCGGCACGGAGATCTTCAGCGCCCTCGACGCCGCCTACCAAACGCTCACCGTCACGCGCGCGCGCCGCAAGCACGTCATTCTCCTCACCGACGGTCAGGCGCCGCACAACGGCATTCGCGACCTCGTGCAGGCCATGGCCGCCGAGGGCATCACGGCGTCGGCGGTCGGTCTCGGCAGCGGCATCGACGAGCAGCTCCTCCGGCTCATCTCCGATGGCGGCGGCGGTCGTCTCTACAAGGTCGCCGACCCGCAGTCGCTCCCGCGCGTGTTCACGCGCGAGACGGAGATGGTCTCGAGGAACGCCGCGGTCGAGGAGTACTTCCAGCCGAAGGTCGTTTCTCCGGCGGACTTCCTGCGCGGGATCGACATGCGCTCGGCGCCGTTCCTCCACGGCTACGTCGCGACGAAGATGAAGCCGCCGCCCGCGCAGGAGATCCTTCAGAGCGAGGTGGCGGAGCCGATCCTCGCGCGCTGGCACGTGGGCCTCGGTTGGTCGCTCGCGTGGACGAGCGACGTGAAAAACCTCTGGGCCGTCGAGTGGTTGCGCTGGCCGGGCTACGGCCAGTTTTGGGGGCAGCTCGTGCGCGAGCACATGCGCCAGAAGCGGCGGCAGCAGTACGACATGCGCGCGGAGATCGATGCCGCGACCGGCCACGTGAAGGCCTCGATCGACGCGATCGGCGGCGACGACCGCTTCCAGAACGGCCTCGACGCGAAGCTCACCGTGCAGGGACCTCAGCCCAACGGCGAGACACGCAAGATCGCGATGCGTCAGACGGCTCCCGGCCGCTACGAGTCGGACTTCCCGCTCGAGCGTTTCGGCTCGTTCCTTCTCCACGCGTCGCTCGAGAAGAGCGTCGACGACGGCAAGGGCGGCCAGAAGAGCGTGCAGGTCGCCGAGAGCTTCGGCCACGTCACGAACCCGTACCCGCGCGAGTACCTCGCGCTCGCGCCGGACCTCGTGACCCTCTCGCGCACCGCGATGATCACCGGCGGGCGTATGGATCCCGAAGCGAAGGCCGTGTTCGATCCCGCGGGGGAGACCGTCCGCTACCACCAGGATCTCTGGTCGCGCTTCATCGGAGCCGCCCTCGCCGTTTACCTGCTCGACCTCCTCATCCGCCGCGTCCGCATCTTCGATCGCAAGAAGACCGCGAAGCCGACGCTGCCCGTCCGACCCGCGCGCGTCTAGCCGTCGCTCTGGGCCCCCTGGTCTTTTCCGGTCGCCGTTCCGGAAAGCCAGGCTATAAAGGCCGGCCCTCTCTGCAGGGGTCAGAACCGAAGCGACCTCAGGAGCATCCCAGCCGGGAATGGCGAACGTTGTGACTGCCGATCACCTCAGCGACAAGCCGATCACCTCGTATGACGAGCTTCTTTCGTTCTTCCACGAGTCCGCGAAACCGAAGGAGCGCTTTCGCGTCGGCGCGGAGATGGAGAAGTTCGGCGTGTTCGCCAGCGGCGATCCCGTCCCCTACGAGGGTGAAGCGGGCGTCCTGGCCATCATGAACGAGCTGGCCGCCACCAAGGGGTGGAAGGCCGAGGCCGAGTTCGAGGGGGGGCCGGTCCTCGCGCTCCTGCGCGACGGCGCCAGCATCACGCTCGAGCCCGGTAGTCAGTTCGAGCTCTCGGGCGCGCCGCTCACGCACGCCCACGAGATCTGCGCGGAGTTCCGCGGACACCTCGCCGAGCTCGCGCCGTTCTCGCAGAAGCACGGCATCAAGTGGCTCGGGCTCGGCTTCCACCCCTTCGCCACGCGCGCGGAGTTCACGATGGTGCCAAAGCAGCGCTACTCGATCATGCGCGAGTACCTCCCCACGCGCGGCGGCCTCGCCCTCGACATGATGCTCCGCACCGCGACGGTGCAGGCGAACTACGACTACCTCTCGGAGGACGATGCGATGCACAAGCTTCGCGTCGCGCTCAAGCTGTCGCCGCTCACGACGGCGCTCTTCGCCAACTCGCCGTTCGTCGAGGGCAAGCCGTTCGGAGGCAAGAGCATGCGCGCGAAGGTCTGGCTCGACACGGATCCGGATCGCTCCGGGCTCGTGCCGATGGTCTGGAAAAAGAACTCGAAGTTCGTCGACTACGTCGAGTGGGCGCTCGACGTCCCGATGTTCATGTTCAAGCGCGACGGTCAGAAATTCGCGAACACCGGCCAGAGCTTCCGCAGCTTCTGGAAGAGCGGCTACCAGGGCCACAAGCCGACGATGAGCGACTGGAAGACCCACCTCAACACGCTGTTCCCGGAGGTCCGCCTCAAGAACACGATCGAGGTGCGCGGCGCCGACTCGCAGGGCGCGAAGCTCGCGTGCGCTCTGCCGGCGCTCTGGACGGGCATCCTCTACGACAAGCAAGCGCTCGCCGAGGCGGATGCCCTCACGGCCGACTGGACGTACGACGAGGTGAACGGCACGCGCAAGGAAGTGTGGAGCAAGGGCCTCGGCGCCCGGTTCCGTGGCGCGACCTTCCAGCCGATCGCCGAGAAGGTTCTCACCCTCGCGGCCGGTGGTCTCGAGCGTCGGGCCTTCCTCACGCCTTCGGGCAAGGACGAGCGCGCGCACCTCGCGCGTCTCGAGGAGCTCGTTGCCAAGGGCGAGACGCCCGCGGATCGTCTGCTCGACGGCATCGAGCATGTTCGCGACATGCGCGCCGAGATCATCGCGCGCTGCGACCTCGACACGGGCAGCTGACTCAGGCGGCGCGAGCCGCCTCGATGAAAGCTTTCACCTTGGCGAGGTCCTTTTTGCCAGGGGAGCCCGCGCGCTCGACACCGCTTGCGACGTCCACGCAGTAGGGGCGCACCTCGCGCACCGCGTGCGCCACGTTCTGCGGGTCGAGACCACCTGCGAGCGTCAGGCGGCGCTCGGTGGCGAGCTGTTTCACGAGCGTCCAGTCGAAGGTCGTTCCGCTTCCGCCGAGCACGCCCGCCACCTTCGCATCGACGAGCAGATACTCGCCGGGATACGCGCGTGCGCGGGCGACGTCGTCCGCCGTTGCGATGCGTGTCGCCTTGTAGGCGTGCGGCAGGAGCGCCGCGAGTGTGTCGCGGCTCTCGTCGCCGTGGAGCTGGAGGCAGTCGAGCTCGGCGTCCTGCACCAGCGTGCGCATCGCGTCGAGCGTCATGTCAGCCACCACCCCGACGACGACAGCCTTCGTGCCCGTGGCGTGGACGGCGCGTGCGATCGCGAGCGCCGTACCGACGTCGATGCAGCGAGGGCTCGACGGCACGAAGTTGAGGCCGATCGAGCTCGCGCCGAGGAGCACGCACTCACAGGCGTCGCGGGCCGTACGAACGCCGCAGATCTTCACATGCACGCGCAAAACATAACGCGCTCAGCCTTCGATGCCGAGGAGCTCTTTCACCTTTGCGATCACCTGCGGTGCCTGGATGGGCTTGGTGATGTACGCGTTCGCACCGAGCGCGAGCGCGCGCTGGCGGTCTTCCTCGGCGCTCTCGGTCGTGATGACGACGATGGGCACGTCCTTGTGAACCGCGTCCGAGCGCACGCGCTTCACGAGCTTCAGGCCATCCATGATCGGCATGTTGATGTCCGTCAGGATGATGTCGAACTTGCCGGTCGCGAGCTTGCGGAGCCCGTCGACGCCGTCATCCGCCTCGGTCACCTTGAGCTGCTTGACGCGCGACAGCGCAAAGACGAGGAGCTGTCGCATCATCGGCGAGTCCTCGACGACGAGGCAGTGGAACTCCCGGGGAGCCGGGGGAGGCAGAGAAGACACGGGCCTCAGCTTACCGCAGAATGGGGCGTGAACTAGGTGGCTTCGATCCAGAGACGCAGCTCCGCGCCGAGAAGGCGCTGGGAGGTGCGTAGCGCCGCGATGTCGGGGCTCCCCGTTAAGAGCATCACCGCGCGCAGCTCGGTGAGGACCCCCTCCAGGAACGCAACCGCGCCCGCGCGCCCGCCGGCCGTGAGCGCCTTCAGGACGGGCCGGGCGATACCGGCGGCATTGGCACCGAGCGCGATGGCCCGCGCGACGTCGAGGCCGCTCGACACGCCCCCGGTAGCGATGACCGTTTCGAAGCCGAGCGGAGCTAGCATCCCGATGCTCGCGGCGGTCGGGATGCCCCAGTCCCAGAGCGCCTCGCCGAGGGCGCGCGCGGCGTGATCCTCGACGGCCTCGGCACGCTTGGTCTCGACCGCGACCCACGAGGTACCGCCGGCGCCCGACGTATCGACGTGCCGGACGCCCGCGCCGAGCAGGCGCTCGCCCACGCGACGGGACAGGCCGCAGCCAGTCTCCTTAACGATGACAGGGAAGGGGAGCTCCCGCACCGCGGCCGCGATCGTGTCGAGCCCGCCTCTGAAATCGCGATCCCCTTCGGACTGGACGAGCTCCATCGCCGGATTCAAGTGGATGCAGAGCGCGTCCGCCTCGATCGCTTTGACGAGCGCCTCGATCTCGGACAGCGTCATCTGCCGCGCCTGGACGACGCCGAGATTGCCGAGGACAAGCGCGTTCGGCGCGACCTCGCGAACGGAGTACGAGCTCTTGGTTCCGGCGTCCGTGCGGATGTGCATCGCGCGCTGGCTGCCGAGTCCGAAGCCGAAGCCATGCTCCTCGGCGATCGACGCGAGCTCTCGGTTGATGCGCGCGGCCTGCTCGGTGCCTCCGGTCATCGCGGCGATGACGAGCGGCGCCTTCAGCGGCTTGCCGAGGAGCGTGCACGAGGTGTCGAGCGCGCTCGCTTCGAGGTCGGGCAAGGCGTCGTGGATGAACCGCACTTGCTCGAAGAGCGTGGTCTTGTCGCGGAAGGCGACCTCGTCCGTCGCGCAGAGTGCCAGATGGTCCGCTTTCCGCTTTCCGATCGGGTTCGCCTCGCTCATCTGAAGCTCCTGAAACTCTTGCGAAAACGTTCAGAGAATACTGAAAGCATGCGGATTCGCACGTTAAAATAAAACAAGCGCCGGTTGACGCCCGCCCGGGTGGCACCTATTGCACAGCCGTACGGATGCCGCGTCCTCTCCTCGGTTTCACGGGCCCCACCGGCGTCATGAAACCGCTCGTTGCACACGCTCGACCGCTCGTGCCGAGGACACTGGCACACCCGACCTATCGAGTCCACGGATCGCTGCACATGACCACGGAGCTTGCTGCCAACCCCTCCGACGTCCCCTTCGCGACGTTGCTCGAGGACGCACGCCGTCATGTGGACCGCGCGTTAGGGGTCTGGCTCAAGCCGCGCGTGGCCGTCGCGAGCGCCGTGAGCGCCGAGACGGGCGCCGCCGCCGAGGCCATCGAGCGGCTCGCGGTGCGGGGCGGGAAACGGATGCGCGCGGCCCTCGTGACCGCAGCGTATGTCGCTTGCATCGGGGAAGCCGGCGCGTCTCCCCGCGATGACGCGGCGGCCTTCGCGGACGTCGAGAGTGCGATGCTCGCCATCGAGCTGCTCCAGGTCTACCTGTTGATTCACGACGACTGGATGGACGACGACGACGTCCGTCGCGGCGGTCCTTCGGTGCACGTCCACTTGCGCGAGCGGCTCGGCTCGAAGGCGCTGGGCGACGCGGCGGCGATCCTCGCCGGCGACCTCGCGTGCGGCTACGCACAGGTAGCGCTCCTCGAGTCCACGCAGTCGGCGGAGCGCGTGCTGGCCGCCGCTCGCGCGTTTGCGCGCATCCAGGAGGAGGTCGTCACCGGCCAGCTCGCGGAGATGTCGTCGGCCGCAAGCGTCGAGGTGATCCACGCGCTCAAGACGGCGAGCTACACCGTCACGGGGCCACTCGCGCTCGGCGCGCACCTCGCGGGCGCCTCCGACGCGCGCGTGGCGCAGCTCGCCCGCTACGGCCGCCCGCTCGGCATCGCCTTCCAGCTCCGTGACGACCTGCTCGGCGCGTTCGGCGACACGAGTGCCACGGGTAAGCCGGTCGGAAACGACATTCGCCAGGGCAAGCGCACCGCGCTCATCGTCGAGATGCGCGGGCATGCCGCCACCGAGGCCCTTCTCGGTCGGGTGCTCGGTCGGCACGACGCCTCCGACGCCGAGGTCGCTGAGGTCGTGAACGCCATGGAGACGTCGGGCGCCAAGGCGCGCGTCGAGGCGCGCGTCGCCGAGCTCCTCGCGGAGGCGCGCGCTGCCCTCGAGGCGATGGGGCTGCCGGAGGGCTCGCGGGGCAAGCAATGGCTCGCAGGCGCCGTCCGCGCGCTGGGCGAGAGGTCCGCATGAGCCGCGGCGCCGCGCACGGCAAGGTGATCCTTTTCGGAGAGCATGCCGTCGTGTACGGCGTCCCTGCTCTTGCCGTCGGGATCGATCGCGGAGCTTGGGCCGAGGCGACCGTGCGCGCGGGCACCGATGCGAACGCGAACAGTGTCATGTACGTCCGCGGCTGGGATGTGAGGGTGAACGAGGTCAGCGACGACGACGCGCCCGCGCTCGCGCGCGCCTTTCACGGCCTGCTGGGCGCGACGCGCGACGCTCAGCGCGCCGCCGGCGAAGTCCCTGTCTCGGTCGTGGACGTCGAAGCCGAGGCCGATCTTCCGCCGGGCGGCGGGCTCGGATGCTCCGCGGCGCTCGGCGTCGCCGTCGCACGTGCGGTCGATCCGTCTGCGCCGCCAAAGGCGATCGCTACCCGTGTCGACGCCTGGGAGCGCGTGTTCCACGGCAATCCGTCGGGGATCGACGCCGCCGTCTCCGCGCTCGGAGGTTGCGTGCACTTCACGCGTTCGGTCAAGGGTGCGCCGGAGATCGAGCGCGTGCGTGTGCCGGTGTCGCTTCACCTCGCCGTCGGCCACAGCGGCCAGTCCTCGAGCACGAAGTCGATGGTCGAGTCGGTCGCCCGGATGAGGGAGCGCTGCCCCGAGACCACGCAGCGGACGTTCGATGCCATCCACACGCTCGTGAAGAACGCTCGGCTCGCGATCGCCGACGGCGATCTACGCGCGATCGGCCAGCTCCTCGACCTCAACCAGATGCTCCTGTCCGGCCTCTTCGTCTCGACGCCCGAGATCGAGCAGATGTGCGGTGCCGCGCGTGACGCGGGCGCGCTCGGCGCAAAGCTCACCGGTGCGGGCGGCGGCGGGTGCGTCGTCGCTCTCGTTGAGAACGTCGCCGCCGGCGACGCCGTCCTCGCCGCCTGGAAGGCGGAGGGCTTCGACGGATTCGCGGCCACCGTGAAGGCCGACGTCGAGAACGTCCTCGAGATCCTCGCGAAGCGCTCGACCCACATCGCGACGGCGGAGTCGCCATGAGCAGCAGCCCGCTCTTCGGCCGTACGGCGACGGCGATCGCGCACCCCAACATCGCGCTCGCGAAGTACTGGGGCAAGCGGGAAGGCGACGGCAACGTTCCGGCGGTTCCGAGCCTATCCGTGACGCTCGCGGGAATGAGCACCACGACGACGGTGTCGTTCGACGCGACGCTCGTGGATGACGAGCTGGTCCTCAACGGCGTCGCTGAGGCTGGAGACGCGCGTACGAAGGTCCGCGCCTCGCAGCTCCTCGATCGCGTGCGCGCGGCCGCCGCACCCGAGCTTCGCACCTCGCGCGCCCGCATCGTCAGCACCAACGACTTTCCGACCGCCAGCGGCCTCGCCTCGAGC
>JAYSXP010000414.1:0-11661 GCA_043717125.1 Polyangiaceae bacterium
ACGGGCGCATCCGATCGAGGACTGAGCGCACACTCCGTCAGCGCTCGCACCAGTCTGCGTCGGGGAACGGCGGGTTCGGGCGCTTCTCACACTTTGTCCATGCGTCGGTCCGTGCGATGCGGTCGACCTCCTCCGCGAGCGTGCGGAGCGAGGCCGGGATGCAGCCGTTGCCGAGGTAGTCGACCAGCGTGCGCTTCCGGCCCTTGGCGACGAGCGTGAGCGTCACCGTCGCGTGGTCGGTCGCCATGTGCTTGCACGGGTCCTCCCACGTGAGCTCGAAGAAGTGCGCTTCGTCGAAGCGCACGACGAGCGCTGCCACGTCGGCCGCGGGAATGGTCGCGCTCTGCTTACCCCGGACGCGCACGTAGCGTGTGCCCTCGAAGCGCACGGAGCCGTCAGCGTCGATCTCGAGGTCGTACACCGCACAGGTGCCGTAGCAGGCGGCGCGCGTCATGCGGAACGCGAACGCCTCGCCGGCCACCGGCATCGAGAGGTCTTTGCCGGCGCCCTTCGTGCTGCCCGACGCGCCGCGCACCTCGCGCTCTCGCGGCGTGGCCTCCGTCGTGACCCGCTCCTTGCCGCACGCCCACGTCGCCGCGAGAAAAAGGACGACAGCAAGCCGGCGCACCGGCCAACCGTAGCGCCTCCAGTGGAATCCGTGGCTTCCAGGACGCCAGAGACGGTCCTACGATCGCTCGATGACACCGCGCGCCGCCGATGTCGCCTTCGTGCTCGAGTCGGTCGAAGGCGTCACCGCCATCTACGCGATCGAGTCGAGCCAGCGCGTCTCGGCGTTCTTCGACTTCGCCGTCGAGATGGAACAGAGCGGTCGCACCCTCGCCGAGACGCACTACGCACTCCTCCGGGTCATGACTCACGAGGACTGTTCGCGTGTCTTCCTCTTTCACACGCGAGCGCCGCACGTGGTGGCCAAGGGCGCTCGGCTACTCACGCTCACGCCTGCGGAGCGCGAGTCGGCGCGTCGGCGCGTCCCTCCCGCGCCGCCGCGTGGCGCGATCGTAGCCATGCCTCCCATGCCGCCGGCGCCGAGGCCGCCGTACTACGCGTCCGTGCTCCTCGTCGATGACGACGCCGCCACCGAGCGCATCGTGAACTCCGTGCTCGACCCGAGCGCGCCGCGAATCGTCGTCACAGCCATCGTCGAACGTGCCGTCCTCCTCGCCGCCAACCAGCCGTTCGACCTCATTCTCTGCGACGCGAAGCGTGCCTTCGGTGCCGACGGGTTGCTCGCTCGCCTTCCGCTCGAGGTCGCGAGCAAGGTGCTGGTCCCCGCGGCGCGCTCCGAGCTCGTCGACGCTCGCTGGCGTCTCCAGGGAACCGCGCGCATCGTGGCCAAGCCCGTCAAGAGATGGATTCTCCGCGAACGCCTCACGCGCGCTGGCGCTGGAGTCGTGAACCTGCTGTGGGCGCCCGATCTCGCGCTCGCTCGCGTGGCCGCGCAGGAGCAGCCGCGCCGCAAGCTCTCGACGCCCCCATCGTCCGCGCCGCTCACCGTGCTCCTCGCTGACGTCGACGACGACGCTCACGAGGCGCTGCGACGGATCTTTCGCGAGGAGTCGCGTCATCTGCTTCGTCATGATCCGGTGGTCGCGGCCGAGGTCGCGCTCACCACGCCGATCCATGTCATCCTCTGTAGCGAACGCGCCGCGCTCCACCCGCGCAGCTTTCTCGACGCGCTCGCGCGCGAGGACCCTGCGGGCGCCGATCGTGTGCTCGTCGTCGCTCCCTGCCGCGACGTGTCGTACGTGCGCCACAAGCTCGGGCTCATGCGCCGCAAGAACACGGTGCTCGCGCTTCCCCTCGACGAGACGCTCCTCGGTCGAGAGGTCTTCCGCCGTCATCCGCAGCTGGGTGCCCGTGTCGCCGTCGCCGACCTCGTCGCCAGCGTCGCCGAGGCCGATTCCGCGCCCCTCGCGCCCCCTCGGTTTCGGCGCCTCGCGGTGCTCGTCGTGGACGACGACCAGACGACGCAAATCCTCTCGTCATCGTGAGCGCGACGATGCGTGGTGACGGGGGTGAGCCGTTCTATCGTGTGCTCTGGCGACTCGAGCCGAGGCTGAAGACGCGCTGTGTCCTCGTCACTCCTTACGAAGCCGCTCCTCCGTCAGCCCCCAGAAGTCACCCGCCGCGCGTCGTCGAGCGTCCGCTCACGCAGCACGCCATCGACCGGGTCGTGGAAGCCTTCACGCAGCGCTGAGACGCGTTGACACGCTCGGCCGGGTCGTTCGATACATGAGAGCCCATGGCGACGAAGAAGAAGACAGCGGCGGCGCCCGTCGACGTCCCGGGCTTCCTGCTCGAGGACGACGGAAACAAGACCATCGCGCGCACTCTGGAGGCGCTCGCGAAGAAGTGGAATATCACCCGCAAGGAGAGCCTCGAAGGCGCAGCTCGTCTGGGCTGGTTCTACGCGGCGCTCGGGCGCGACCGCGAGGCCTTCGAGCTCGTCGAGCACGTCTGCGAGCGCGTGGCGTTCTCGCCCGATGCGGAGCTGTGGTCTGCCGCATCCCACTCGATCGTGCTCGCCGCCCGCCTCGCACGCGTCCACGGCGACGAGGCGCGCCGCGCGAGCCTCGTCGCGCGGCTCGTCGAGCATCCTGCCGTTGCCGCAACATCGCGCGAAGTTCTCGCCAGAGCGCTCTCCGACGCCACCAAGGACATCCGCTCGGCCGAGGTCGAGTCGGCCGCGAAGTGGGCGCTCGAGGGCTTCGCCCGCGGCTGCGCGCGCGCCGCCTACTTTCGCGAGACCGCAGCGGAAGGTCGCTACGAGCCCGGTATCCTCGACGTTGCGGTGCTCGATCAGACCATCGAAGACGGCCTCTCCGGTCTCCGCGCGTACCTCGCGCGGTGACGGACCCGTCTGGGGTACGCTCGGCTCCGACAAGATGACCGAACAAGCGAAGCTCATCGAGCGGTTCTACGCCGCGTTCTCCCGCCGCGATGGCGACGGCATGGCAGCCTGCTACGCCGACGACGTCCGCTTCTCCGACCCGGTATTCCCCGCGCTCGAGGGCGAGCATGCACGCTCCATGTGGCGCATGCTCTGCGCTCGCGCGAAGGACCTCACCCTCACCGCGAGCGACATCTCGTGGGACGGCAGCGCGGGCCACGCCAAGTGGGTCGCGCACTACACGTTCGCGGCGACGGGCCGGAAGGTCGAGAACATCATCGAGGCGACCTTCGCGATCAAGGACGGGAAGATCGTCGAGCACGAGGACGTCTTCGACTTCTGGCGCTGGTCGAGGCAGGCGCTCGGCCCCGCCGGCCTGCTCCTCGGATGGTCGTCGTTTCTCCAGCGCAAAGTCCAGGGTCAGGCGGCGAATTCGCTCGACGAGTACGAGCAGAAGAAGAGCGGCGGCTGAGCCGAGGCATCGTGCGCGCCGTTTTCATCCCGATGGTCGTCCTCGCCACGATCCTCATGGAGCCGACCGCGCTCGCGCAGGTGGCGACCGCGGAGGTGGACGCGCTCGAAGCGACGCATCGCGACGCGATCCACACGCGACGCCTCCTCGCGGACTCGGTGCTCGTGGCGGGGCTCGTGAGCGTCGCCGGCGGCGCGGCGCTCATGGTCCCTGATTCGAACGACCAGGCATGGCGCTACGCCGGCGTGAACACGGCGGTGTTCGGAGCCGTCAACACCGTGGTCGGTCTGCTCGCGCTCCGCGGCATCGCCGGCGAGGAACGGTCGTGGGAGGCGGACGACGCGCACGCCGCACGCCGCACGCCCGAAGGGCTCGCTCGCGCACGCATCCATGCGGTGCTCGACGAGCGCCGCGAGTCCGTCGGTCACGCCATCAACCTCGGCCTCAACTGCGCGTACCTCGGGGTCGCAGGCACCGCTGTGCTCGCGTCGCAGTTCGGCGTCGATCGCCCGAACCGATGGCTCGCGACCGGCGCGGCGGTCGGCTTTCAGGCGCTCTTCCTCGTGGGCATCGACTTCATCGGGCTCACGGCTTCGCAGGGCTACCACCGCAGCTACATGGTGGGGCTCGAGCCAACGCTCGCGATCACGCCGACTCCCTCGGGCATGGAGACGCGCCTCGGCATCGGCGGGACCTTCTAGCGGTCAATGGTTGTGCTTGTATTTTGAATGAGCATAGTCACAGTCGCGGCGCACATCCTGCGCAAGGCAGGTCCCGCCGACGGGCGGCGTGCCCGGAGCGTCGCGACGCGGGAGCGCATCCGCGGCGTTGCTGCAGGGACCGTGTTCGTCCACGCGAGCGACATGGCGGACCTTCTCTTCCTCGTCATGCACGACCGCCTCGCGCCCGCGGTGAGGTCTCGAAGGAGGTCGACCCCATGGCGTGCGCGCAGAATCTCTTCGGTCTCTACTTCCTTCAGCTGATGACGTGGCTGAGTGGTCACGCCACGCTCGCAGTCGCGCTCGTCCCGCTCCTCCGTGACTCAATCGCACTCCAGATCCGCGGTTTTCGCCCGTGACTCGAGCGGCCGCGCTGGTGCTCCTCTCCTCGGCGTTCGGCTGCGCACGCAGCGTGCCCACCGAGCCCGCGGCGCAGGTCGCGCCGGTCTCACTCTCCGCACCGGCAGATGCGCCGACGAATCCCGACGCCGCGCGGAGCGTTCCCTCCTCGCTGCCGCTCGCGCCGGCGCTTCCCTCGCCCCCACGCCCTCTCGCGGCGCGTACCGATGGCTCTCACGAGCTTCCACTCGCTCGCGAGCGCACGGTGTTCTACGCCCGCCCGGTCGACGCTCCGGGCTCGAGCGCGGGGGCGCGACCGTGGCGCCTCGTCGGTCACCTCCACGGCATCTGCTATCCGCCGTCGTACTCCGCGGGCCGCTGGCTAGGGGCCGCGGTCGACGTCGGCGTGCTCGTCTCTCCGACGGGCAACGCGCGCTGCGGCGACGCGAACCTCGGCCCGCCATCGTGGGAAGCACCGTCGTGGGAGGAGCTCGTCGCGACGATGGACGCCGACCTCGAGCGCTCGGTTGCGAAGGTGGAGGCGAAGCATCCCGGATCGATCCGACGAAGCGGCGCTGTCCTCACCGGCTTCTCGCGCGGTGCCTTCGCTGCGCCGGTCATCGCGCGCATTCATCCAGGACGATGGCCCCTGCTCGTGCTCATCGAGGCGAACGCGCCGGTCACCGCTGCATCCCTACGCAAGGCCGGCGTTCGCGCGGTGGCGTGGCTCGCGGGAGAGGTCGGAACCGAGATCGCAGGGGAGCGAAAGACCGATGCCGAGCTCACGAGCGCGGGCTTTCCGTCGAAGCTCTTCGTCATGCCCCGCGTCGCGCACCTGTATCCGGACGAGATGGATGACCTGATGCGCCAGGCCTTCGAGTTCGTCTTGTCGCACGAGCAGGACGAGCTCGATGGCGGTCGGTGACGTGCGACCCGGTCAGGGCTCGAGCGAGACCCACGCCGGGAGCGGCGAGTCGACGGCAGGGTGACCGTTGTTCGACGGATGCATCTGGATGTTGCCGCCGCTGAGGTCGCCTCGGGTCTCGTAGAAGATGACGCCGGACGCGCCACTGCGCGTTGACCTTGCCCGCTATTTCGGCCGCCGAAATAGACCTGGTTCGCGGTGAGGCCCTTCTTGCCGCCGGGCTGGCCGGGGCCGGGCTCGCGACGCCTCACCCACCGGAACCTGCTCGGTCATGCACGACCATGCATGGTGCCGTCGATTATGGGCACTGTGTAATAGGGAACGGCTTCTTCGAGGCGTCGAAGCAGCCGCCCGTGGCGCACGCCGCAGTGTCGACGGAGCCGGCGAGCCAGGTCGTGATGCAGCGGTCCGACGAGTCGCCGGGCGTGATGCGCCGATGCCCCTTGTGGTCTTCGTCGCCGCGTCCTTTGCGGATGAACGTGAGCCGCTCGACACCCGCGCCCCCGGCCTTGACGACGTCGCGCATGATCTCGGGTTCGAGGCCGATCACGGAATCGTACGTCGCCGTCACCTCTTCCGCCATGAGGCTCGCGGGGACATCGGGAGCGGTAGCCGCGCCCAGCCGCTGGCCGCCGTAGCCGTACACGCGCATGTTGCGGAAGGTCGACCCGTGGCAGTCGATCGAACCGCATCGGCGCGAGAGCACGGGAGCGACGTAGGCGAACTGCTCCGCGTCGGGGCCGATCGGGTCGACGCGTGCGCTCGTGTCGGGAGACGAGCAGCCCCCCGTGGACACGACGCTCGCTACGGCAAGCGTCGCCACGACCGGCAGCGCGAAGTGTATGTAGAGTGCACGCATCATTTCGGTGGGTTCACGTTCAGAAAGACGTGCGGCATGTGCGTCGTCTTGTCTGCAGGGTTCAGGTTGTTGACGTGGCAGAACGCGCAGCCGCCGTTGCGGCCGACCGTCGTGATCATCGACTTCACTCCGGGGGGCGCGTCCGTGATGCGCGAATCGTTCAGCTCGACCGCCAGTGGGTAAGAGAGCGTCTCGCGGTCCTTCGGGAGGTAGAAGTTGCCCGCCCGGTTCGACGTCAGCGGCACGACCTTGCCGGTCACGTCCGTGAGCCGGACCTGGACGCCCTCGACACCGCCCGAGGCCACGTCGCGATATTCGTAGATCGTGCCCGCGATCTCGAACTCGGGCGAGCCCGGGCCGGTCCCTCCGTGGCAGACGAGGCACGGCTGGCCCGGCCGGTGGGTCGGGCCCGGACTCACCCCCGACACCTCACCGCCGAGCGCGGCGACGTCGTCGGAGTGCACGGGGTTGAAACACGATGCCGTGATCGTCGCGCCGAGCGCGAGGGCTGCCATGGCAAACGAACGAGGCGTCCAGATCAAAACGTCACCTCCATTCCCGTGTTCAGGAGCGCGCTGTAGCGCTTCGAGACGTAGATCGCGTCGGAGAACGCCGTGTAGAAGCCGTCCAGTGTCGTCGTCCAAACGAGGTCGTCGAGCGACCCCGAGCCGCCGAGCGCGATGCGCATGCCGCCTCCGCCACCGACCGTGTAGAGCGGTCCGAGCTCGCGGTCCCCGGTGCGAAGCGCCGGCAGGTCGTGGACGCCGGTCGACGAATACGCGCGCTTCCAAAAATCCGTGCCGTTCTGAAGGTGGAAGCGGGCATGAGGCCAGATCGTGAACCGGCGACTCACGTCGATGAAGTAGCGCGCGTCGGTCGTGCTCGCGCGCAGCCCCCAGCTGTCGGCGTAGCCGCGCTCCTCGAAGCGGAGCGTCGTGCTCTCGCCGCGCCAGGCGAGACGGCCAGTCATCGCGAACCGATCGCGGTCGAGCGGGAGCTGCTCGAGTGGGCGCGCCTGGAGACGGGAGTTCGCAACCGTCGTAGCGGAGGCGCCCGCCGGGATCTTGGCAGCGACGTCGGGGGCGAAGAGAGGGACGTAGCGGTACGGCTTCGACTGGTCGCCACGCTCGAGGACGGCGTCACCGAAGAAGCCGATCACCAGCCCGGTGTTGACGACGCGTGAAGCGCCGAGCTGGATCGAGTGGTAGTCGAGCGTGCGCGAGAACACCGAGAACGGCGTTCCGGTACGGCCGATCGTGTCGTGCCCGTAGCCGTAGCCTTCGATGAGCGTGAGGTTCTTCTCGTCGAGCTCCTGCGTGAGCTGGGCGCCGCCGGAGAACGAGAGGTAGTCGGGCGTGTACGAGGTCGTCGCGTTCGCGGAGACGCCGTAGTTGCCAGGCTTGTAACGAAAGCCGAGGTTGCCCGCGTGACGGACCTCCTTCCAATTGGGCGACGCCGTCGACACGATGTCGGGCGAGGCCGCGGACACGATGTCGACGATGTAGCGGCCCGAGATTCCCCAGCCTGCCGTCGGACTCTCGACGGTGCCCGCGACGCTCGGAGTGAGGACGCTCGTGGCCGTCGAATCCAAGTACCCGCCGACCTCTGCCGATGCGCGCGCCGTGATGTTCGAGCCGTGCGGTGCAACGCCCTCTGCCGTCGGCGGGCCTTCCGGCGCCGCGGGCGGTACGTCGGTCGCCGGTGGGGCAGCCGGGGGCTCCAGGGGCGCAGCCGGGTCGTCGGTCGTGTCTGCGCGGGCGGTGGCAGAACCAGCGACCAACGCCGCCGAGAGCGCGAGCACGAGGCTCGCGCGGGCGCTGGCTAGTTGCATCCGCAGCCGCTCTCAGCGGTGGCGTTGCCACCTAGAGCGCCCTCCTGCACGGAGTAGACGTGCTCCTCGGCAGGACCAGGCAGGTTTGGGCCCACCATCGTCGGGTGGGCGAGCTTGCCCCGCTCCCACGGACGGACGTGCGTGCACGCCGTGAGCGAGAGCGCGGCGAAGGTAAACAAAAAAAGCTTCGTCATGGGCGTGAGTGAGCTCAGGGCGCCATCACGCGCCCGGGGGTTTTCTTCGACGTGAGGCCATTTTCAGTGTGGCACTTGTTGCAGTCGCCGTCCGTCTGCGCGCCCGACATCGCGCGCGATTTGGAGCCGGAGACTACCTTGGCCTTGTAGGGCATCTTAATGGCAGAGCTGAAAAAGAAGTTGCCGGCTGCGTTGACGGTTGCCGTCCGGCTGACGCCATCGGCACCGGTCAGCACGACTCTGATGGCGGCCGACGAGCTTCCGTTGCAATCGTCCGGCTCGTGCGCCGTCGCGTAGACGGTGCCGGCAGCGCTGTACGACGGGCCCGCGCCCTGATCGTGGCACTGGTTGCAGGCGCCGCCCGGCCTCATCAGAGCGGAGCCGCGGTTTCCGCGCGTCCATGCTGTCCCGCTCGTACAGACCGAGTCGCTCTCGTAGATGCTGGCGGCCGGACTTGCGTCGCACGCGACGTCGCCCGAAGGCATGCCCGCTGCGACCCATTTCTGGATGACCGCCAGGTCCTCGGCGGAGGTGCCGTCGGGCGGCATCGGGCTCTTCGTGTCCTGCATGCGAGCGAGCGAGAGCTCGGCGATGCTCGACGAAGGCGCGCTTTCGGAAGCGGCCATCAGCTGGTCGTAGGTCATCATCGCGTTCGGAGCGCCGCCGGAAGGCGTCGGACCGTGGCACCCCGCGCAGCTCGTCGCGAGGACCTGGGCCACGTCGCACGGAAGGCCGGTGAATGCGCTCGGCTGGGTGCCGTTGATGCTCGTCGCCGGAGCGGCGCTGCCCGTCGTCGTGGAAACGACGTCATTGCCGGTGTAGCAGCCAGCCGCGGCTGCGACCGTGATCACGGATCCGCCCAAGAAAGTACGCACGCCCATTGGATTGCCTCTGTGTACCGCGGGGCATTCCTTACCAGGCAAGGAATGTTCGGCCACACGATAGGGCCGGAATGAGAAGTTTTATTGTCCTGGTCGAGCTTGCTTCTGGGCGGAATTGGCCCTCACTTGGCCTGTAGCGAACATGCTCCTCGCGGCGGTCAGCGTGCTCGTCATCGTCGCCACCGGCGAGCCCTCCGACGGGTCGACAGCGGCGATGGAAAAGGCCCTTCGCGGCGCGCTGGGACCCGACCTCCCGATTGTCGTTCGCAGCGCTGCCGAGGGAACGAGCGACGAGTCGCTCGTGGCCACGGCGAGCCGCGAGCACGCAACCTTGCTCGTCGTCGTCGTGTGGAGCGAACGCCCGCGACGCGCCACCCTGCGCATCGTGAAGCCGACCGAAGGACGCTGGACCGATCGCGAGATCCGCTTCGACAGCGCCGACGTCGCGACCGAGCGCGGCCGCACCGTCGGCTTTGCGCTCGCGTCGATGGTGCCCGAGGACCTCTCGCCTCCTGAACCCGCGCCCGCACCCGCGCCCGCACCCGCGCCCGCGTCGTCGGTGAGCGCTGCCGCAGAACGAGCCGCGCCCGAGAGTCCTGCCCCGCCCTACCTGCCCGGTCCGAACCCGTTCGCGCTCGAGGCGTCGGCGCTCGCGGTGACCGCGTCGGGCGGATACGGCGGAGGCCTCGGCGGGGTCTTCGCCGTCCGGGTCGCTCTCGGCGCCGGGGTAGCGCTCCGGGGCGCGCTGAGCTTGCGCGGTGGAGAGGTCGCCCCCGCGCAGGCGACGTCCCGCGTGTTCGTTGGCGCGGCCGGCGTTTCATGGCAGCCGTGGCTCGACGCACGCCGTCGGTGGGCGCTCGGGGGTCGCTTCGATGCGCTCGTGATTCATCACGATCTCGGTCACCTCTCGGAGGACAACCCGGAGGTCACCCACCTCTCGCGGTTTCTTCCGGGCTTCGACGTGGCCCTCGAGGGCGCTTACCGCTTCGCCGATCGGGCCGCGTTCGTGGGTGCGGTGGGTACCGAAGTCGCCCTCGGGACCACGAAGGTCGTCGTCCGCGAGCATCCGGTCGCCTCGCTCACGCCGGCTCGGCTCCTCGGCGAGGTCGGTCTTCGGGTATCGTTCTGACGAGCCGCGCGATTCGTGCCTGATCTACCCCCGATGCCGTTACCTGAGTCTGGAGAGGAGAACATGGCTTCTCGGACTCCCACCATTCCCGCCGGAGGGGGCGGTCGCTCGAGGTTGTGGGTGGTCCCGTCCCACGATGCAGGCTCTCCGCAACCGCGACTTCCTTCCCCTACCCTCGACGACAGCCAGCTGCTTGCCAGTATCCGCGCGGGGGATCCCGACGCGGCAACCGCGCTCCACGACCGGCTCCGTCCCGTCGTCGAGCGGGCGATCCGCCGCCTTCTCGGGCGCGGCGATCGGGACCACGAGGATCTCAGCCAACACGCGATGATCGAGGTCGTCTACACCATCGACAAGTTCCGCGGCGATTGCCCGCTCGACGCGTGGGCTTCGACCGTGGCCGCGCACGTCGTCTACAACCACATCCGTCGCCGCACGACGGAGCGCCGCATCTTCGAGGGGGTGCGGCTCGAGGACGACGACGCGCCGGCGAGTCGCCGCAGCCTCTCGCGTGACACGGCCGCGCGGAGCACCCTCCGACGGGTGTTCACTCACCTCGATGCCATCGAGGAGACGAAGGCCTGGACGTACGTGCTTCACGACGTGTGTGGCTACGATTTGCGCGAGGTCGCGCAGATCACGGAATCGACGGTTGCCGCTGCGCAGTCGCGCCTCGTGCGCGGGCGTCGCGAGCTGCACGAGCGCATGGCCGGTGATCCCGAGCTGGCGCCGATGCTCGCGACTGCGAAAAGTGAACGGGAGGGGCCGACATGACTACGCCGGAGCCGCTCCGCGCGGCGACGCAGAGGCTTCGCGACGCCGTGGCCGATCCCGGCGACGTCGACGCGCTTCCGCCCGATCGCGCGGCAGCGGTGGAGCGGATTGCCCTCGCGCTCCGGGCGCGCGGGCAGGCCCGTCGTCGCAAGCGCACCCTGACGACGCTCGCGTTGGCGGCGGGTGTCGCGCTCGTGGTCGGCGGTGGAGCTTTCGCGGCCCGCCGCGCGCATCGTGAGGGCGGCGGCGAGAGCGCCGCGCACGAGGCTCGCGACCCGCGCGACCTCGGGCGCCTCGTCGACCCGACCAGCGGCGTCACCGCCGTGCGCGAGGGTCACAGCGAGCCGGTCGGCGTCGGCACGCGTCTCTCCGAAGGGGTCGAGCTCCGGACCGCTTCTGCCGAAGCGCGTCTCGACTTCGACACCGGAACCCACATCAGCATCGGCGTCTCCTCGCGGGTCCGCCTCGTCGAGCAGAGCCAGCGCAAGCGGTTCTCGCTGGAGTCGGGGTCCTTCTTCGCGAAGGTCGCGAAGCTAGGCGCGGAGGAACGTTTCGTCGTCGCAACCCCCGACGCGGAGGTCGAGGTGCGAGGCACCGCGTTCCGCGTCACCATCGTGGCTGGCGAGG
>JAYSXP010000415.1:0-4053 GCA_043717125.1 Polyangiaceae bacterium
TACAACCTCTCGGTCACCGACAGCAGCAATGTGAGCTCGGCCGACGGCGAGATCCTGATCACGCTCCACCACAAGCGTTCGCGCTCCACGCAGGACACCGTCCGCATCCTCCGCGAGACGCTCCCGAAGCAGTTCCCGGAGCTCTCCTTCTATTTCCAGCCGGCCGACATCGTCACGCAGATCCTCAACTTCGGCCTCCCCTCCCCGATCGACGTGCAGATCTCCGGCCAGAATCGCGTCGCGACGCTCGGGATCGCGAGAGAGCTCGAGGCCGATCTCCGCAAGGTCCCCGGCGCCGTCGACGTGCACCTCCACCAGATCGTCAGCGCGCCGCGCCTCCACATCGAGGTCGACCGGCTGCGCGCGACCGAGGCCGGGCTCACCGAGCGTGACGTGGCCGCAAACCTCCTCCTCCTCGTTTCGTCGTCGACCCAGACGAACCCGACGTTCTGGACGGACGGCAACACCGGCAACGCGTATCCCGTCGCCATCCAGGTGCCCGAGTATCGCGTCGACTCCGTCGAAGCGATGAAGAACCTCTCGCTGACCACGGCGCAGGGCAACCAGAAGCTCCTCGTCGACATCTCGAGCATGCAGCGCAAGACCACGCCCGTGTTCGTGAGCCACACCAACATCCAGCCGACGTACAACGTGCGCGCCGACGTGCAGGACGCCGACCTCGGCAAGGTCACGAACAGCCTCGACGTGCTCGTGAACAAGTACCGCGCGAAGCTCCCGCCCGGCGCGACGATCACCGTGCGCGGCCAGGCCGAGAGCATGCGCGAGGGCTTCACGAGTCTCGGCATCGGCCTCGCGTTCGCGGCGCTGCTCGTCTACGCGCTCATGGTCGTCAACTTCCAGTCGTGGAAGCTGCCGTTCATCATCCTGATGGCCCTGCCCGGCGCCGCCGTGGGCATCGTGTTCGCGCTCTTCGCGACGAGCACCACGTTCAGCATTCCGTCGCTGATGGGCGCCGTCATGAGCATTGGCGTCGCGACCGCGAACTCCATCCTCGTGGTCACGTTCGCGAACGAGCAGCGCGAGGAGGGAAAGAGCTCCATCGACGCCGCGCTCGAGGCCGGCCGCGTGCGCCTTCGCCCCGTCATGATGACCGCACTCGCGATGCTCATCGGCATGCTCCCCATGTCACTCGGCCTCGGCGAGGGGGGCGAGCAGAATGCCGCCCTCGGACGCGCCGTCATCGGAGGCCTCGTCGGTGCGACCCTCGCGACCCTGATTTTCGTTCCTGTCGTCTACAGCGTCCTCGCCGCGAAGATGCGCGTCGTGGTCGCCGATCCCGATCTCGAAGAGCCTGGCCGCGCGGCTCACCCGCAGCGCGCGTCCGTGGAGGCAGCATGAGCATTGGTTGGAAAGCCATCGGCATCGTCGGGCTCGGGCTCACCACGGCCGTCGTGGTCGGCGTGGGACCGCGCTTGAAGCAGCGCGAGGCCCTCGCGCGCGTCGAGAAGGAACTCTCGGCCCCGAAGCGCGTCCGCGTCAGCGCGGTGCGCGCCGGGGACGCGAAGACCGAGCTGACCCTGCCGGGCACCTCGGCTCCGTTCCGCACGTCGGCCCTCTACGCAAAATCGAGCGGCTTCGTGCGCAAGAACCTGGTCGACGTCGGCGATCTCGTCAAAGCGGGGCAGGTGCTCGCCGAGATCGACGCGCCGGAGACCGCGCAGGAGATCCGCCTCGCGCAGGCCAGACTCGACGAGGCCGAGGCGAACGTCGGGCTCGTGCAGGGCTCGGCCGATCGAGCGAACCGGCTGGTCGCCGCCGGAGTGGTGTCGCAGCAGCAGGCCGACGATTCCCGCGCGCTGGCGAACTCCGCGGTCGCGGCGGTCTCGACGCGCAAGGCGGAGGTGCAGCGCTTGAACGTGATCCGCGGCTACCAGCAGATCGTCGCGCCGTTCGACGGCGTGATCACGCGCCGCGGCACCGATCCCGGAGCGCTCGTCGGGGCCGGGGGAAATGGCGGCGTCGCGCTGTTCGAGGTCGCGGACGTCAGGCTTCTCCGCGTCTTCGTCGACGTGCCCGACGCGTACGCCGGTGACGTGAAGCCGG
Organism: Polyangiaceae bacterium; assembly: GCA_043717125.1. GTDB lineage: Bacteria > Myxococcota_A > Polyangia > Polyangiales > Polyangiaceae > Labilithrix. Next base: position 2,065 of record JAYSXP010000415.1, read on the forward strand.
ATGTCGAAGCGCTCGTCTTCTCGCCGCGCGATCCGGCGCAGAGGGTCGCCGGCAAGGTGGCTCGCACGAGCGGCGTGCTCGAGCAGACGACACGCACCCTCCGCGCCGAGGTCCATGTGCACGGCGAAGGCGCCGTCGTTCCCGGCGCGTTCGTCTACGTGAAGCTCTCGGTACCGCGTTCGAAGCCCTACCCCGTCATCGCCGCGAGCGCGCTCATCGTGCGGAAGGAAGGCACGCTCGTGGCCAAGGTCAGCGGCGGGAAGCTCACGCTCGTCCCCGTCATGGTCGGTCGCGACTTCGGCAAGGAGATCGAGCTGCTCGACGGCGTGAAGGTCGGCGAAGACGTCGTGCTCAACGCCTCCGATACGCTCGAGACTGGTCAGACCGTCGAGGTCCTTCCGCCGGCCCCGGCAGTCCCGAACGCAAGGTAGACTACGCGCCTCGGTATGCGCGATCTCGGGAGGCTCATCGGCTTCGTGAAGCCCTACTGGCGGCTCGCCGTGCTGGCGCTCGTCATGCTGAGCGCGCTCGTGGCAATGGATCTGGCGATCCCGCGGCTCGTCCAGCGCATCATCGATCAGGGCATCGGAAAGAACGACCGCTCCGTCGTCGTGCAGACCGCCCTCGCGATGCTCGGCATCTCGGCGGTGAGCACGATCGTCGCGATCGCGAACAACGTCTTGTCGGTACGCGTCGGCGAGGGCGTCGCGCGCGACCTGCGCGAGGCCCTCTTCCTCCGCATCCAGCACTATTCCTTCGGCAACCTGGATCGGCAGAAGACTGGCCTGCTCCTCGTGAGGCTCACGAGCGACGTCAGCGCTGTTAAAGCGCTCACGCAGATCTCGCTCCGCATCGGCACCCGCGCGCCGCTGCTCATGCTCGGCAGCCTCGTCTTGATGTTCACGACGAGCCGGCGCCTCGCCATGACGATGCTTCCGCTGCTCGTCGTGACGACAGGGCTCATCGCGTTCTTCGTGATTCGCATGGAGCCGCTCTTCCGGCTCGTCCAGCAGCGGCTCGACGTCGTCAACAACGTCCTCCAGGAGAACATCGCCGGCGCGCGGCTCGTGAAGGCCCTCGTGCGGGCCGACCACGAGGGGAAGCGCTTCGAGGCCGCGAACGAGGACATGACCGTGCGATCCATCGCGGTCATGCGGCTCACGTCCACGATGACGCCCGTGCTGACGATGTGCATCAACATCGGCGTCGTCGTCGTGATCTGGCTCGGCGGGCTGCAGTCGATCCAGGGCGACCTCTCGCTCGGCGAGATCGTTGCGTTCACCAACTACCTCCTCACCACGATGACGCCGCTCGTCATGATGACGATGCTCTCCAACACCTGGGCGGCGGGGCTCACCTCGCTCCGGCGCGTGGACGAGATCCTCGAGACCGTTCCGGACGTGGTCGACGCTCCCGCCGCAGAGTCGCTCGGCGAGGGCGCGCCGGCCGACGTAGCCTTCGACCACGTGTCGTTCACCTATGGCGGGGAGAACAGCGACGTCGTCCTACGCGACATCACGCTCGCGGGCGCGCCTGGCAAGACGGTCGGCATCCTGGGGTCGACGGGAGCCGGCAAGTCGACGCTCGTGAACCTGATCCCACGCTTCTACGACGTGACCTCGGGGACTCTCCGCGCCTTCGGTCGCGACGTGCGCGACATCACGCGAGACTCGCTCGTGGCGCGCGTCGGCTTCGTGCCGCAGGAGTCGTTGCTCTTCTCCGGCACCGTGCGCGACAACATCCGCTACGGGCGTCCCGAAGCGAGCGAGGAGGACGTCCTTCGCGCCGCAAAGGCAGCAGAAGCGCACGGGTTCATCGAGAAGCTCCCCGACGGCTACGACAGCCGCGTCGAGCAGCGCGGCGCGAACTTCTCGGGCGGGCAGAAGCAGCGCCTCTGCATCGCGCGCGCACTGCTCGTCGACCCGAAGCTCCTCATCCTCGACGACAGCACCAGCGCCGTCGACGTCGAGACCGAGACGAAGATCCAGC
>JAYSXP010000416.1:0-11637 GCA_043717125.1 Polyangiaceae bacterium
AGCACGGCCGCCGCCGACGCGAAGGCCGAGCCCAACGTGTTCACGAAGTAGAGGGTGCCGACGCTCTTGCCGACGTTCTTGCTGGAGCGGACGAGATGCGCGACGAGCAGCGGCAACGTGCTCCCCATGAGCAGCGTGGGCACGAGCACCAGCAGGAACGTGACGACGAACGTGGCGACCGCGCTCATGCCGAGGGTCGCGTCGCCGACGGCGTGGAACACGCGGAGCGAGACCAGTCCGAACAGACCGATCCCCAGCTCGACGAGGGAGAACATGAGGAGGACGGGACGCTTTGGATCCTTCGAGACCGCACCGCCTGCGACGCTTCCTACGCCGAGGCCCAGCATGAAAGCCGTGACGACCATGGTCACGCTCTCGATGTTGATCCCGTAGATGGCGTAGAGCGCCCGCTGCCACACGATCTGGTAGAGGAGCGCGGCGAAGCCGGAGAGAAGGAAAACGGCGTAAATCCAGGCCCGCATGGGCGACAAGCTACACCAAGACGCGCCCGGGCTCGCTCAGGAAGTCAGCGCAGCGTCAGGGTGACGTCGTCGTAGGCGACGCGCGCCTTTCCGCTCGTGGCGGCTCCCGCGAGCCCGATGTTCGGGAGGAGCCCGAGCTTGTCCGTGGTGATGCGCTTCGGCGCAGGGGCGACCGGAACACCCTTCAAGGAGGGCTCTGCGCCGACTGCTTCGAGGACCGCGCCGTTCGCGCAGCCGCGCCCGACGGTCGTGGAGAGGAAGGCGAAGACGCGCCACGACGCAATTGCCGATGCTACGCGCGCGAAGGATCAGCTACCCGCAAGACGCGAGAGAGCTCGCCGAGGAAGTACTCGCAGTCGGTGACGATACCAATGGCCTGGTGTGTGCCGCGGTCCGTGAGCTTGATGACGTTGTCGGCGCTGGTATCGACGCAGAACGTCGCCACGCCGGCGGCGAGCATGTTCCCCGTGGCGACGCCGTGGAGCGTGGTGGCGACGATGACCGCGACGGTCACGCCGGGCGTGAGCTCGCGCATGGCGTCGGCGGCGGCGACCGCGTCGGTGTGCACGTCGGGGAGTGGACCGTCGTCGCGGATCGAGCCGGCGAGGACGAATGGAATGGGCGTCGTCACGCATGCGTGCATCACGCCGCGCGTGACGAGTCCGTCCTTCACGGCGGCGGCAATGGAGCCGGCGCGGCGCACGCGATTGATCGCGCGGAGGTGATGCTCGTGGCCGTGGGGGACGTTCGTGCCTTTCTCGAGGTCGATGCCGAGCGAGGTCCCGAACATGGCGGACTCGATGTCGTGGGCCGCAAGCGCGTTGCCGGCGAAGAGCACGTCGATCCACCCGGCACGGATGAGCCGCTCGAGCACCGGTGCGGAGCCGGAGTGGACGATCGCGGGCCCGCCGACGAAGAGGATCTTCTTGCCGGCGGCATGGGTGGCGCGCATCTCCGTGGCGAGGTCGGCGATGATGCGGGCCTTCGGTCGCTCGGTCGAGACACCGGAGGACATGAAGCGAAACGCCTCGCCCTCGGCCGAAGGGCGTGGCGGCAAGACGACGCGCACGCCCGCGTCGCCGACGACGATGGCGTCCCCCTTCCGGACGCGATGCATCGGGCACGAGAGGGCTCGCGCACCGGCCGCGTCGCGGACGACCCGGATGCCGACGTCCATCTCCGGGCGCGCGACCGCGAGCCATCGGCCATCGAGGCGAACATCGGTCGGGAAATTGGTGGTCGCGTAAAAGCCTTCGGGGAAGACGCCGTCGAGATCGGCCTCGGCCACGGTGGCGTCGAGCATCTCGCTCGTCTCTGCGGAGGACCCGGACATGAGGCCAGAATAGCGCGCCTGTCGAGCGGGGCGAGGCGCGGGGAACGCCGACACCCCGCGCTCATTTTACGACGTAAAGTGGCGTCGGTCTTGGACAACTCCGGGTTCTGACGGGGCGCGTCGTGGCGCGTCGTCGCGCACGCGTGTACATTCCGCGCGCTTTGCACACGAACCGATACCGCCTCTCGCCCCTCTCGCTCCTCTCGCCCCTTTCGCCCCTCCTCGCCGCCCTTCTTCCGGTCGCGGTGGTCCTCGTCCCGGCGTGCTCGAGCAGCTCGAGCGATCCGGCAGGGGCACCGGCCGTGACCGTGGCCTTCGATCCCGAGGCGACCTTCGCGGCGGCGAACGCGTTCTTCGACTTCCCCTATCCGTCGGACCTGCGGCTCACGCCTCAAGGCACGCCCGATGTCGCGGCGTTCCCCGACCCGGGCGTTCCGATCCTCGTCGGCCTGAAGAAGGCGGCGCAGGAGCGAAAGGGCTTTCCGATGGTGCCCGCCGCTTACTTCAAGTTCACCGCGAAGCTGAAGGAGCGCGATCCGGAGCTGCTCGTCGACGGCGGCGTGAAGGCGCCGTTGCTCCTCCTCGATGTCGACCCCGCGTCGCCCGAGCGTGGCACCGCGTATCCCGTCGTCGCGCAGACGCCTAACCCCGACGCTTACGTGCCGGAGAACCTCCTCTCGGTCGCCGCGCGGCCGGGCATCGTGCTCGCGCCGAACCGCAAGTTCGCGTTCGTCGTCACGCGCGGTGTGGGCATGGACGCCGGCGGCGAGCCGCAGGCTCCCACGATGCTCGCGGCGCTCTCGCGTGGCGAGGTGCCCGTGGGCGCGAAGGGTGCACAGCTGAAGGAGCTGTACGCGCCGCTCTGGGAGACGCTCGACAAGGTCGGGGTCCCGCGCGCAGACGTCGTCGGCGCCACCGTGTTCACGACCGGCGACGTCGTCGCCGACAATGCAGTGCTCGGCGACCTCGTCGTGAAGACGTACACGCCGGACCTCACCGACCTCACGCTCCTGGCGGATCCGACGAACACGCAGCCCGAGCTCTGCCACGTGCGCGCGAAGATCGTGATGCCCCAGTTCCAGAAGGGCACGCCGATCTTCACGACCGAGGGCCTCTTCGACGTGGGACCGGACGGCCTGCCGACGAAGCAGCGCGACGAGTCGGTACCGGTCTCGATCGGCATCCCGAAGAAGCCGATGCCGGCCGGCGGCTATCCGCTCGTCGTCTACTTTCACGGCTCGGGCGGCGTCTCCCAGCAGGTCATCAACGGCGGCGATCTCGGCGATCCGCCGGATCGCTGGCCGGGCGGCACCCTCGCGGCGCTCGGCTTCGCCACGGCGGGTCAGGCGCTGCCGATCAGCCCGGAGCGAGTCCCCGGCGCGAAGGACATCGACTACATCAACGTGAACAACCTGGTCGCGATGCGCGACACGTTCCGTCAGGGCATCGTCGAGTCGCGCATGTTCCTCGCGGCGCTCTCGCGCGTGCACATCCCGGCGGCGGTACTTGCAGGATGCACCGGTCCCACGCTCCCCGCCGGCGAGACCGACTACCACTTCGCCGACAACCCGCATGCCCAGGGCCAGTCGATGGGCGGCATGTACACGAACCTGGTGAGCGCCACGGAGAAGCGCATCAAGCTCGCCGTGCCGACCGGCGCGGGCGGCTACTGGGTCTACTTCATCCTCAAGACGTCGACGGTACCTGGCGCTGCAGGGCTCGTGGCGCTGCTCCTCCGCACGACGGAGAAGCTCTCGTTCCTTCATCCGGCGCTGCAGATCGCCGAGACCGCGCTCGAGCCGATCGACCCGATGGTGAGCGCGGCGCGCGTCGGACATCGCCCGCTCCCCGGCCACCCGGCGCGGCCCGTGTACGAGCCGGTCGGTCTGAACGACTCGTACTTCCCGACGGTGATCTACGACGCGATGGACCTCGCGTACGCGCATCCGCGCGTCGGCGACGAAATCTGGCCGACGATGCGTGACGCGCAGAAGCTCGTGGGGCTCGACGCGCCGCTCTCCTATCCCGTGAAGGCGAACCTGAAATCGGTGGACGGCACGCCTTACACCGGTGCGATCGTCCAGTACGCACCGGACGGCTACGACGGGCATGCCATCTACCGCAGGCACGACGCGGTGCTCTACCAGTACGGGTGCTTCCATGCGTCGTTCCGCAAGACAGGGACGGCCGTGATTCCCGCACCGGCCCCCAACGGGACGCCCTGCTCGGAGTGAGCTTCACGCTCCGTGCCGTGGACGAAGCCGCGCCGCGCCGAGGTCGTTTGCCGCAAGGAAGAGGATTTAATCCCCGGGTGCGCTAGAGACGGGGCCACATGGCGAGCCTGCACCCCAGCAAACCCGAGCTCCTTGCGCCCGCCGGCGATCGCGTCGCGCTCGAGGCCGCCGTCCGCGCCGGCGCAGATGCCGTGTATTTCGGGCTCCAGGGGTTCAACGCTCGAGCTCGCGCGACGAACTTCGATGCGAAAGAGCTCGGCGAGACGATGCGATGGCTGCACGAGCACGGCGCGCGCGGGTACGTGACGCTCAACACGCTGGTGTTCGACGCCGAGCTGCCGAGCGTCGAGGCTGCGGTGCGGGCCTGCGCCGAGGCCGGGGTCGATGCAGTGATCGTGCAGGACCTCGGCGTGGCGCGGCTCGCGCGGGCCGTCGCTCCCCAACTCGCGATCCACGCCTCGACGCAGATGACCTGCACCGACGCATCGTCGGTCGAGCTCGCGCGCGAGGTCGGCGCGACGCGCGTGATCCTCGCCCGGGAGCTGTCGCTCGAGGACATCGCGAAGGTGAAGCGCGGCACCGACGTCGAGGTCGAGGTCTTCGTGCACGGCGCGCTCTGCATCTCGTACTCGGGGCAGTGCCTCACCAGCGAGGCGCTCGGCGGACGAAGCGCCAACCGCGGTGCGTGCGCGCAGGCGTGCCGCTTGCCTTACGAGCTCGTCGTCGACGGCGAGCTCCAGGACACCGCCGACCGCGCGTACCTGCTCTCGCCGGAGGATCTCGAGACCTCCGCGCTCGTCCCCGACCTCGTTCGCGTCGGCGTGTCGTCACTGAAGATCGAGGGCCGCCTCAAGGGGCCGGAGTACGTCGGCGCGACCACACGGCTCTATCGTAAGGCGATCGACGCGGCGACCGGCACCGGCATGGCGCCCACCGAAGAGGAGCGTCGCGCAGCGCTCCAGACGTTCACGCGCGGCTCTGGGCCTGGGTTCTTTCCGGGCGTGGACCACCAGCGGCTCGTCGAGGGGCGCGCGTGCGATCATCGCGGGCTCGAGGTCGGCTCGCTTCGCGCGGTCGAGTCGTTCCGCGGACACATGTCGCTCGTCGTGGAGCTCCTTGTCGATCTCGCGCGTGGCGACGGCATCCTCGTGGAGGGCGGGTTTGCGAGCGAGGGCGAGGTCGGCGGCCGCGTGTGGACGCTCGCGGTCGGCGGGAACGACGTCGAGCGCGCGCACGCCGGCGTCACTGCCCACGTGTGGCTCGGTCCCGACGTGAGGATCGGCGGCGAGCTCGGCAAGCAGGCACTCGAGAAGACACGTCGCGTGTTCCGCACCAGCGCGCCAGCAGTGGCGAAGAAGATCCTGAACGAGCTCGAGCAGGCGCCTGCCCGGACGCGGCTCGATCTGCGGATCGCCGGGCGCGTAGGCGAGCCGTTCGTCCTCGAGGGACGCACGGCTGCGGGCGGGTTCGCCCGCGTCACGGGCGACGCCAACATCGAGCAGGCCCGGTCGGCGCCGCTCGACGACAAAGCGCTGCGCGACAAGCTCGGCAAGCTCGGCGACTCGCCGTTCGAGCTCGGCGCGCTGGACGTCGGGCTCCCGGCGGGGACCATCGTGCCGATCTCGTCGCTGAATCGCGCGCGGCGCGCGCTGGTCGAGGCGCTCGCCGTGACAGCGGTGGTGAAGCACTCGACGACCGATGTATCTTACACCGATTTACTGGGTGCGGCGCTGCCTCCCACGGACCGACGGCCGAACGGCGGGCTCTTCGTCCTTTGCCGCAACGTCGAGCAAGCGACCGCCGCGCTCGATGCGGGGGCCGACGGCGTGTACCTGGATTTTCTCGAGCTCACGGGCACCGGAGAGGCGCTGCGGCTCCTTCGCGAGCGCGGAGCGTTCGTGGGCGTGGCGCCGCCGCGGATCCGCAAGCCGGGCGAGGAGAAGATCGATCGCTACGTGACGTCGCTCGCGCCGGACGCGATCCTGGTTCGTGGGCTCGGCGCGCTGCGTGAGCTGTCGTCGGGGGCTCGTGGTGCGATCGCGATCGGAGATTTCTCGCTCAACGTGACGAACCGACTGACGGCCGCCGAGGTGCTGGGCCGCGGGCTCGCGGCGTTCACGCCGTCGTTCGATCTCGATGCGGCGCAGCTGCTCGACCTCGTGGGTGCGTCGGCGTCGGGCGTGGCGTTCGGGCCCTGGGCGGAGGTGATCATCCACCATCCGATGGCGCTGTTTCACATGGAGCACTGCGTGATCGCGGCGCTGCTCTCGGAGGGCCGTGACCACCGTACGTGCGGGCGGCCGTGCGATCTGCATCAGGTGTCGCTGCGTGATCGGGCGGGCGTGGACCATCCGGTCGAGGCGGATGTGGGGTGTCGCAACACGGTGTTCCACGCGAGGCCGCAGAGCGCGGTGCAGCTGCTTCCGCAGCTCGTGGCGGCGGGCGTCGCGAGGTTCCGCATCGAGCTGGTGCGGGAGAAGGCGGCGGACGTGACGCGATTGGTGAGCGCATACCGTCGCGCGCTCGAGACTCCGGCGCGCGCGCATGACGTCTGGGCGGAGCTGCGCACGGACGGCGGGTATGGCGTGGTGAAGGGCTCTCTCCGCATCCTGAGTTGAAAGCGGGCAGGAGCTGCGCAGGCCCCGTCGCAACGTTCACTCTTCTCGAAAACTCGGAATGCGTCGCCGCCTACCCGGCGCGCACGTTGGACCGACGACGACAGCGCCATCGACTCGGGCGACGCCGTTCGCACCACGTGCCGCGCCGGTCCCTCCTCCGCGGCGCTCCGGTACCTGCGTATGAAGTACGCTCCATGATCCGAGTGCAGCCAATCCCGCAGCCAAACACGGCGCATGGCGGTGCGAGACCAAGCGGTGCCAAGGAGGCGAGCGAGACGTACTCATGTACGTCGCAGCGAGCCGACGCCGGCAGCGCGCCGGTATCGCGCCGCCATGCGTCGTGTTTGCGGAGAGGGCGGGATTCGAACCCGCGGTCCGCTTTTGACGGACGCCCGCTTAGCAAGCGGGTACCTTCGGCCACTCGGTCACCTCTCCTGAGTGGGCCGACGATCTACTGCGGCCGGGGCTAGCGCGCAACTGCGGACCCGAGGCTGCCGAAAACGAGCCTTAAACAGGCCTCAAATCGGCGGGCGTGGCAGACCGCTCAGAAGAACGTGTAGCCGAGCGTGCCGCCGATGCCGTTCAACGTCGTCCCGGCGAAGTAGCGGTCGTAGCGGACCGCGAACGTGAAATAGCTCGCGTCGCAGCAGTGGCCGAACTGCATCACGGCCTCCGGGCTCAGCGAGATCCGCTGAGGCTCGCCCTTCTGCGCGATGTCGAGCGTGGTGCCGAGCCCACCTCCGACACCGACCACCCAGTCGCTCGGGTGATAGAGGAAGCGATAGCCGAGGCGCGCGAACACCGCCGTGCCGGTCTTCCCGGCCGCGATCCCGGGCTCGATCATCGCCCGATGGAACCTGTAGTCGCGAACGGTGAACGACCCGAGATGGCGCGAGCACGTGTACACGGGGCCGAACGGGATCGACCACGGCCACGCGATCAGCACCGCGGGGGCGCTCGCGCGCAGCTGCGAGCCGACGTGAGGAAGGATGCTCGCGAGGAGAAGCTCGGTCGTGGAGCCGAGCCCGTCCGTGAGCGGTACCCACGGCGCGCCGAGGATCGTCTCGTCCTGCGCGTAGTGGTACGGGATTGCCGGCTGGGTCTTGCTCCAGTCCGCGAGCTCCTTGTCGTTCTTCGCGTGGAAGGAGCGGCAGGCGGTCGGGCCGTCGGCGTAGTCGATCCGCTCGTCCGCCCTTGCGGATGCGGGGAGAGCGGGCACCGAAAGAGCAGCCGCAGCGAGGGTCACGAGACCGAGCACACGTCGCGCGCGAAGCACGACGCCAACCTAGACCATGCTCAGTCGAAGCGGAACGACTTACCGACTTTCACGTCGTCTCCCGTGAACGTCGGGACCTTCATTCTTGAACTCCGTCGCGATGCACTTGGCCACGGGAGTCTTCAGCCACGGGCCCTTGTCGACCACCGCCTCGGCCGCGACGCCCGCCGCCGTGAGCTTCACGAAGATGTGACCCTCGCCCCGCGACGCGTTCGTGCTCTTGCACTTCGCGAGGTCGACCGCGGAGAGCACGCTCGAGGCCACGGCCTTGTCGAACGCGATCTCCTCGGTGGCCGCGGCAAGCGAGATGCCGAGGCTTGCGATGTGCACACAGCCCGATGTTCATCGCGGTTGTCCGTGGTCGCGCTCGTCACGCGTGGACCCGTGGCGCCTCGATCTGGATCGGAGGAGCACCACTGCAGGCTTGTCCCCTCGCAGGCCGCGCGTACGCTTCGATTCGTCATGTTCACGCGCGCGCTCGTTTGCCTCTTGGCGCTCTCGTGCGCGCACGAACCGAGCGAGCGGTCGCTCGAGCCTGCGGCTGCGTCGCGCGCGCCGGCCGCGCCGCTGCCATTTCCCGAAACGGCGTTCCGCGACGAAGCCGCGCCTGGCGCGCCCCCCTCGGCTCATGCGAATGCGCCGCGTACGGCGACTTACGAGACGCGCCGTATCGGCGCCGCACCGCCACCCGCCGCGCGCTACCACGGCGCGCCCGTCGACCTCGATCTCAAGGGCGCCGAGCTCGCGAACGTCTTCCGACTCCTCTCCGACGTGGGGCACGTGAACATCGTGGTCTCCGGCGACGTCACCGGGACGATCACCCTCCGCTTGAAGCACGTCCCCTGGGATCAGGCGCTCGAGGTCGTCGCGCGCACGCGTGATCTCGATCTCGAGTACGACGGCAACGTCATCGTCGTCCGCACCGCTGCGAAGCACTGAGCGGCGTTCTGCTATCCTCGGCGGTCCAATGGCCGACGGCACGCTGAAGGATCTGCCACCGAGCGACGCAACGAGCGGCGCGATCCTCGACGCCTTCCTCGCGTACGTGAGCGAGCGCAAGCTTGACCTCTACCCCGCGCAAGAGGAGGCGATCCTCGAGTTGCTTGACGGCGCGAACGTCATCCTCAACACGCCGACGGGCTCTGGAAAGTCGCTCGTCGCAGAGGCCGCGCACTTCGACGCGCTCGTCCGCGGCGAGCGCTCTTACTACACGAGCCCGATCAAGGCACTCGCCAACGAGAAGTTCTTCTCGCTCGTCCGCACCTTCGGCGCCGACAACGTCGGCCTGATGACCGGCGACGCCACCGTGAACCGCGACGCGCCCATCATCTGCGCGACCGCCGAGGTGCTCTCGAACATCGCGCTCATCGAGGGCCCGCGCGCCGACGTCGACCTCGCGATCATCGACGAGTTTCACTACTACTCCGACAAGGAGCGCGGCGTCGCGTGGCAGGTCCCGCTGCTCGCGCTTCCCAACACGCGCTTCCTCCTCATGAGCGCGACGTTCGGCGATCCCGACCCGTTCAAGAAGCACCTCGAGGCACTCACCGGCAAGCGCACCATCGTCGTGCGCTCGACCCATCGCCCGGTGCCCCTCGACTTCACCTACGCCGAGACGCCGCTCCACGAGACGGTGCACAAGCTCGTCGACAAGGGCAAGCACCCCATCTACCTCGTCAACTTCACGCAGCGCGCCTGTGCCGAAGAGGCCCAGAACCTCATGAGCATGGACTACTGCTCGAAGGAGGAGAAGAAGCGCATCCACGAGGCGCTCCAGGGCGCGCGCTTCGACAGCCCCTACGGCAAGGAGCTCCAGCGTTTCATCCGTCACGGCATCGGCATCCACCACGCGGGCCTGCTCCCCAAGTATCGGCTCATCGTCGAGAAGCTCGCGCAGAAGGGCCTGCTCAAGATCATCAGCGGCACCGACACGCTCGGCGTCGGCGTCAACGTGCCGATCCGCACCGTGCTCTTCACGAAGCTCTGCAAGTTCGACGGCGAGAAGACGGGGATCCTCTCCGTCCGCGATTTCCAGCAGATCAGCGGACGCGCAGGTCGCAAGGGGTTCGACGACGAGGGCAGCGTCGTCGCGCAGGCGCCCGAGCACGTGATCGAGAATTTGCGGCTCGAGCAGAAGGCCAACAGCGATCCCAACAAGAAGAAGAAGTTCGTCCGGAAGAAGCCGCCCGATCGGGGCTACGTCCACTGGGACAAGTCGACGTTCGATCGCCTCATGAGCGCGATGCCCGAGCCGCTGGTTTCCCGGTTCAACGTCTCGCACGGAATGGTCGTCAACGTGCTCTCGCGCGAGGAGGGTGGCGGCTGCATGGGGCTCGCCCGTCTCATCAAGGCGTCGCACGAGCGGCACGCGCACAAGCGCGCGATCGGACGCACCGCGCTCGAGATGTTCAAGTCTCTGAAGGAGGCCGACATCCTCGGCATCGACTACGACGACGACGGCCGCCGCAGGATCGTCGTCAACGCCGATCTTGGCGAGGACTTCTCGATTCACCACGCGCTCTCGCTCTACATGCTCGACACGGCGAAGCTGCTCACGCCTTCGGACGGCGCTTATGAGCTCGATCTCCTCACGCTCGTCGAGTCGATCCTCGAGAACCCCGAGATCATCCTCGCTCGACAGCTCGACAAGCTGAAGGGCGACAAGGTCGCGGAGATGAAGGCCGCGGGCATCGAGTACGACGAGCGCATGGCGGAGCTCGAGAAGCTCCAGTACCCAAAGCCGCAGTCCGAGTTCATCTACGGCACGTTCAACGCGTTCTCGGCAAAGCACCCGTGGGTACGCGCCGACAACATCCGCCCGAAGTCGATCGCGCGCGAGATGTACGAGAACTTCATGTCGTTCGCGGAGTACGTGCGCGAGTACAGCCTCGAGCGCGTCGAGGGCGTGCTGCTGCGCTACCTCTCGGACGTCTACAAAGCGCTCATGCAGACCGTCCCGAAGTGGGCGAAGACGGACGCGGTCGACGACGTCGCGGTCTACTTCGGAGCGATCGTCCGCCAGGTCGACGCGAGTCTCCTCGACGAGTGGGAGCGGATGAAGAACCCGGCCGACAAGCTCGAGCCTCGTCCCGACACCGACGACCTCGAACCGGCCGGCTCGAAGGACGTCACCAAGGACAAGCGCGGGTTCATGGTCCTCGTGCGGAACGAGGTCTTCCGTTTCATGCGGTCGATCGCGCGCCGCGACTACGGGGAGGCGGCACGCGTGATGAGCGCGGGTGCTGAACCGGCGATCATGGGTGCCGAGGTGCGCGAGGCGGCCCGCATCGAAGCGGACCTCGCCGCCTACTTGGCCGAACACGCTTCGATAAGGGTCGATCCCGAAGCGCGGAGCCCGAAGCACCTGTCCGTCGAAGAGAGTGACCATACGTGGCGTGTGCGACAGACGATCCTCGACCCCGAAGAGGACAACGACTGGTTCGTCGAGATGACGGTCGACCTCGAACGGTCGCGCGACGCGGCAAGGCCGGTGCTCACGCTCGAGCGTTTCGGCCGCTGATCTCTCGCCAATGGACGCGTGCTAGATTGAAATCGTGGGCAAGAAGACCAGTCTGCCGCTCTTGCCCGACGCGAGGAGCGGCTCCGCGCGTGAGCCCACGGGCAAGGGCGACCGGAGTGAAGTGAAGGGCGAGTTCAGGAAGAAGCCCTCACTCGACGACGCACGCAACCGCCT
>JAYSXP010000417.1:0-11584 GCA_043717125.1 Polyangiaceae bacterium
GGCGATGACCTTGCTCCGCAGCAAACGCGGAGGTCTGGTCGACGTCTCTGCGAAGAACCACCTCGCGGTGTCCTTCTCGATGCGGATCGACAAGCTGCCGTTCCCGGTCGATGGCGGCAGTGGATACATGCATGTCGCAGTGATCACGTTCGACACGCCCTCGTGCAACACGAGCGCGGGCCAGAGGCAGCGCCAGATCGAGGTCTCGTTGTTCCCGAGCGGCACGCTCGGCGTTGCCCTCAAGGGGCTTCGCGATCTCTGTCCCACGGATGCGGGCGATTTCGCGCCGATGAGCACGCCGCTCACGGGCGCCGACTTCCTGACGAATTTTCGTCGAGTCACGCTCGACGTCTCGCGCGTGCCTTGCAACAGCGGGGTCCCGGGGGCCGCCGTCCGGCTTGCGGTCGAGGGCGTGGAAGCGAGCTGCCAGTCGCTCGGCGCGGGTGAGCCGTTCTCACACGGCACGGAGCTCACGATGCAGATCGGGCTCTTCACGTCGGGCACGTGGGGCGAGACCGTCATCGCCTACGATGATGTCACCGTGGACTTCGACTGACGGACGGCCCGTCACCCGTTTCTTCGTGCGGGGCCGCGCGCACGTCGACAGGAACGCCGCTGAACGCGGCGTTGCCGCTCAGTGTGTCGAGCATCTGGTCGTCGGTGAGATCGTTGACGCTGACGCCCGCGTGCTCCGTGGCGACGGCGAGCTTCACGCCCGGCCGGCGATGCCCGTAGCCGTGGGGCAGGCTCACGACGCCGCGCATGATCTCGTCGGTGACGGTCACGGGGACGCGCACCTCCCCGACACGCGAGCGCACGATGGCCTCACGACCACCCGAGAGACCCAGGCGCGAGGCGTCGTCCGGGTGAACGAAGAGCGTGCAGCGTGGCGTGCCGCGCATGAGCTGCGGGACGTTGTGCATCCACGAGTTGTTGTCGCGGAGGTGTCGGCGACCGATGAGCACGAGGCGCTCACGCCCGCTCGTGGTGTCCTCCCCCTCGAACGCCGACCAGAGCCGCGCGAGATCCGCGACGAGGAGCGGCGGCGCGAGATCGATGGTCTTTTCCCTACGAAACAGGCGCTCCGGGAGCGACGGGGTGAGCGGACCCAGGTCCACGCCGTGCACGGCCTCGCGCAGCTTCGCGAGCGTGAGCCCGACGCGGGGTGGGCGGAGGCGTGTACCGAAGCGTCCGAGGCGCAGACCGACATCGAGCACGCGCTCGGGTCCGAGTCGCTCGAGCGCACGGTACTTGATCGTGCGTCGGAGGTCGCTGCCGAGCTTCCACGTGTCGATGCGGCGCGCGAGCCCGAGCAGGATTTGCCAGTCGTGCCGCGCGTCGGGTCCGGGATCGAAGAGCGCCGGCGCGAAGCGAGCGGTCTCGTGGACGGCGAGGAGGTGGAACACGACGTCGTAGTGAGGTCGCTCGAGCGGTGAGGGCGGCGGGAGGATCAGGTTCGCGTGTCGGGTGGTCTCGTTGACGTACGGATCGATCGACACCATGAAATCGAGCGAAGAGAGCGCGCGATCGACCTGCGCTCCGTTCGGCGTGGAGAGCACGGGATTGCCCGCGAGCGTGACCATCGCGCGGATGCGACCTTCGCCCTCGGTCAAGATCTCCTCGCCGAGCACGGCCACCGGGAGCTCGCCGCCGAACTCGGGGAGGCCGCGGACGCGGCTCTTCCAGCGCCCGTAGCTGCCCTTGCCCACCTGCTTCAGCGCCACCGGGTCGAGTGCGGGCTTCGGGAACATCGCGCCACCGGGACGATCGAGGTTGCCGGTGACGATGTTCAGCGCGTTGACGAGCCACTGACAGAGCGTGCCGAAGAGCTGCGTGGACGTGCCTACCCGCCCGTAGCAAACCGCCGATGGCGCCTCCGCGAAATCCGTCGCGAGGCGAGCGATCGTCTCCGCGGGCACGCCCGTAGGCCCCGCGACGCGAGCCGGCGTCGCATCGCGCACCGCTTCGCGGAGCACATCGATACCCTCGGTGAGCTTCGCGAGACGGCCGAGCGCCGGCCCACGCTCGAGCACGACGTGGAGCATCGCAAGCAGGAGCAGCGCGTCCGTTCCGGGCCTGACGAAGACATGCTCGTCCGCGCGCTCCGCGGTCTCGGTGCGACGCGGATCCACGACCACGACGCGCCCGCCCCGCGCGCGGATGGCGTCGATGCGGTGGCGCATGCCTGGCGCCGTCATGAGGCTGCCGTTCGACGCGACGGGGTTCGCGCCGAAGATCAGGAAATGCTGCGTCCGGTCGACGTCGGGCACGGGCAAGAGGAACTGGTGACCGAACATCCAGTAGGCCACGAGCATGTGCGGAAGCTGATCGACCGACGTGGCCGAGAAGCGGTTCTTCGTGCGGAGCGTCCGGATGAACGTCGGCGCAAAGAGCATCGAGCCCGTGTTGTGGACGTTCGGGTTGCCGAGGTAGACGCCCACGGCGTCGTTGCCGTGGGCCTTCTGGATGTCCACGAGACCGCGCGCGGCAAGGTCGAGCGCGTCGTCCCATACGAGACGCTCCCAGCCGCCCCTCGTTCGCCGCATCGGGTGCCGGAGTCGATCGGGGTCCTCGTGCAGATCCTTCAGCGCGAACGCCTTGGGGCACAGATATCCGCGCGAGAGCGGATCCTCGTCGTCGCCGCGAATCGACGTGACGTGGCCGTGGTCGGCTTCGATCCGGAGACCGCACATCGCCTCGCACAGATTGCAGGCCCGGAAGTGCGTCTGCGTGCTCACTTCGGGTTGAGCCCGCGCTCCTCGCGGATCGCGGCGTTCCGCGCCTCGGAACGCTGGAGCGCAGGTCGCGCAGCCAGGCGCTCCGCGTACGCCGAGAACGACGGGCGCGGCTCGAGCATCTTGAACATCAGCATGAAGCGAAGCGTGCCGCCAAACACGGCGTCCGCCATCGAAAACTTGTCGCCGAGGAGGAAGTCGCGGTCCTTGATGGCGCCCTCGATGGTCGCGAGCATCGCTTCGTTCGACCCCCAGCCCGCCTGGCTGTCCTTGAACGACCAGCCCGACATCTTCGCCATGGCCCCCGGCTCGATGACCGACGGCGCGAAGAACGACCATCGCAGGTAGGTCGCACGCGCAGGGTCGTCGACGCGCGGCGCGAGGTCGCCGTACGAGTACCGGTCGGCCAGGTAGAGGGCAATGGCCGCGGACTCCGTCACCACGGCATCGCCGTCGGTGAGGACGGGCAGCTTGCCCATCCCGTTCAGCGCCAGCATTTCCGGTGCCTTCTGCCCGCCCTTCATGATGTCGACGTGGTGCAGCTCGTAGGGCACGCCGACCTCCTCGAGCATCCAGATCACGTTGGCCGCGCGAGAAAACGGGTGGTGGTAGAGGACGATGGACATCGGAGACCTTTCTTTCGGGCTCGTGAGTCTACTCCGTTCAGGAGGGTGGCGGCGCGTTCTCCCAGCCCGTGAGACGCGCGAGCTCGGCACGCGTCGCTGAGAGCGTCGGCCCTAGAGGAGCGCGAGGATCTCGGCGTCGACATCGGCCTCTTCGCCGTCGTGCCAGCCGCCGTGGACGTGCCGCACGATCCCCCGCCGGTCGAGGATGTAGAGCGAGGGCATGTGAGCCGGCCCCCATTGGCTGGCGATGACGTGCCCGCCGTCCCATCCGACGGGGAACTTCGCGCCCAGGCTCTTCGCCGCGTCGGCCACGATGTTTCCGCGCCGGACGCACGTGTCGCCCCAGCCGTTCGTCTCGGTGCAGCCTTCGCTCTCGTCGTCGACGGAGAGCGCGGCGATCGCGAGGCCGCGTGCGTGGTACTTCATGTAGAGCTCCTGAAGCTTCGGCAACGACTTCTTACAAGGCTCGTTCCAGGTAGCCCAGAAGAACACCAGCGTGACCTGTCCCGCGGGGACGGTGACCTTGCCGCCGGTCGTGAGCGAAGCGACGGAGAACGGCGGCGCGCGCTCGCCGACCGCGGCGGCGCTCGGCCTCACCTCCTTTGAGTCCTGCGGGTGGAGTGCACGCGGCGGCGGGGGATTGGCGGTGCACGCCGCGAGGAGGATCAGCGCGCAGAAGACCGAGGATCGCTGCATCACCAGGAACGATATCACCGGCCCCTCCGTCGCCGGCACGTGCAGCAGCCAAGACGAAGGCGGTCGGGAAGCGATCCCGCTATCCTGCTCTCGATGGGGACAAGCGAGCTCGAGGACCTCCTGCCACGCGTCGTCGGCGCCCTCGACGCCGTCCGCGTGCCGTACATGATCGCGGGCTCGGTCGCGAGCAACGTGCACGGCCTGGAGCGCTCTCGCTCCGACCTCGACATCGTCATCGACCCCGACCCCTCGACGCTCGAAGCGCTCGTCGATGCCCTCCCTCGAAGCGCGTATCACGGCAGCGCGGACGCTGCGCGTGAGGCTCTCCGCGCGCGCACGAGCTTCAGTGTGGTCGACTTTGCGACCGCCACGCGCATCGACTTCATCATGAAGAAGGATCGGCTCTTCAGCCGACTCGAGATGGAGCGTCGCGTGCGCGTCGACCTCCACGGCTGTTCTGTCTACGTCGTCTCGCCCGAGGACACGATCGTCGCCGAGCTCGAATGGTCCAAGGCGCAAGGCGGCTCGAAGACCCAGATCCAGAACGCGGCGGACATCCTCGCCCGTCGCGGCGATACGCTCGACCGCGCCCACATCGCACGCTGGGTGACGGAGCTGGATCTCGCGGCAGAGTGGGCGAAGGCTTCCGCCGAGTGAGGTAGAATGAAGCGCCCGCCCGGGACCTTCGTCTCGTTCCGGCGTCGCCTCTTCGGTCGCTTCAACGCGATGGTCGCGATGGTCGCGGAGGACGCGCGAGGACGAGAGTGGCCCGCTGGAGCTCCGCTTCCGTCGCGGCGACCTGCTCCACGCGACGCCCCTCGAGCGCGCGAAACATGAGGTAGTCGCCGCGCCCGAGGCGTGCCTTCACGAGCCGTCCGGTGGCGGCGTCGCGCAGGCCGACGAGCCGTGACGATGCGCCGTCCGGAGGAAGCTCGCAGCGCACGGGCTCGCACTCCCCCGAGTCGAGCAGCGTCGTTCCTTCAATCCGGAGGACACCCGCCTCGATCGTCACCCGCGACCCGTGCTCGAGACGACCGTACGAGTTGTCCGCGAGGACAAGCTCGAAGCCCGTTCCGTCACGGAGCAGAGCCGGACAATCGCCGCTCGGCGTGTGGCCGATCACGACGCGGCGCACGCTCGAGACGCGCAGCGCTTCGATGACGGGGTCGGGAGGAAGCATCGGGTTGCCGAGCGGGTCGCCCGGGCGCGCGTACACCACGCTCGCCTGGTTGAACGCCGTGCCGGGCAGCGGGGCTTGATAAGCGAGGAGGTCCTGCCAGAGCGGCGTGCCGTCGAGCGCCCATCGGCGCGCCACGAACGCGTCCATCGACTCGGCGTAGAAGTCGTTGAGCGCGCGCACCCACGCATCGACGCCCGCGAGGCGTGACGCAATGCCCGGTACCACGCCGAGGTTCTCGGCCGTGACGCCGCCGTGGAGGAAGAGGGTCTCGTCCTCGCGATGTGCGAGCTGTGCGGCGGCCAGGTAACGCGTATGCGCGCCGTCCGGTGCGACGTCCTCGAGCCAGCTGTCGACGACGGCGTCGTCGCTCGCGGGCCGGCCGTCGGTCGTGAGCTCGGTCAGTCGGTGCTCGAAGGCGTCGCGTGCGCCCATCGTCTTCGAGAAGATCGCGCGGAGCAGCTCGCCGCGCGTGCCCGAGGCGGGGTGGACGTCGAGCTCGCGCGCGAGGCGAAGCTTGTTGATGTCGCGATTGCCCGCCAGGAGCACGACGCGATCCGGCTGCGCGCGCTTGGCGGCGAGGAGG
Organism: Polyangiaceae bacterium; assembly: GCA_043717125.1. Lineage (GTDB taxonomy): Bacteria > Myxococcota_A > Polyangia > Polyangiales > Polyangiaceae > Labilithrix. The sequence goes on from JAYSXP010000417.1 coordinate 5,821, forward strand.
GTCGCGACGATCTTCCGCCCCGCGGGGCCGCGATCAATCGCGTCGCCGCCGAAGACGAAGACGGCGTCATCGGCCACGCGCAGCCCGCGCGCCTCGTCGTACGTGACGAGCGAGCCACCCGCCCCGGTGCTCGCGCAGAAGTCGAGGAGCTTGTCCCAACGACCCTCGACGTCCGTGAGGTACGCCACCTTCCGCATTCGACGAGTCCTATCTTCACACATCCGGGGCGCGAGGAGGTGATGTTGCCCGAGGCGATGATGGGGGAGGCGAAGCAGTCCGTCGAACACGCATGCGTGCGTCGCCGGTCGCGATCGCCACGAGCTTCTTCACGCGCGCGAAGACCGACTCCTGGCGATAAGGCACGCCGAACTTCTCGCAGATGGCTCGCACCTGCGGCTGGATGCGCTGGTACTGCCGCGGCGGCAGATCGGGGAAGAGGTGATGCTCGATCTGGTAGTTGAGAAACCCGTGCAGGAAGTCCCGCACGTCTCCGCCCGTCGAGAAATTGACCGTGCCGATGACTTGGCGCAAAAACCATTCGCGCCGATCGCGCGGTGAGCCCGTGAAACGGTGGAGATCTTCGCCGGCGTGATTGGGGGCGATGATCGCGAAGGTGTGGAGGTTCGTCAGCAGCTCGGCGCCGACCGAGTTGACCCACACCGAGGCCACCGCAAGCGGGCCGAGCGGCGCGAAGAGCGCGGGGATCGCGACGAAGCGTCCGAACGCGTAAGGCAGAATCGACCGCCACCACATCTCCCGACCGTCACCGGAACGCGGGTCGAACGCCGCGACGAAGCGCTCGGGGCCGCGCGCGTCGTCCTTGAGCGTCCCTTCGCGCGTCGCGCGTCGCCTCCGCTTTCGCTGGAGGATCTGCAGCGTGCTCGGCGCGTAGTACGTCACCTTCCACGTGAGCGCGTACGCCGCGACGGAGAGGTGCTTCAGCACGCGCGGTACGCGCGCCTCGCGGATCGACTCGACGTTCAGCTCGACGAGGTCGGGATCCGCGACCTCGTTCGTATAGCCGTGATGGAGCACGTTGTGCTCGTAGTGCCAGGCCTCCGGCACGAACCAGTCGAACCAATCGACGAAGCGCCGCGAGCCCTGCGCGAAGCCGGCCGACGTGAGCCGAGCTGGCGTTCCCGGCACGCGATCCATTCCCTTGTGCATCGTGTGGTGGGCGACGATCGCCCAGCGCGCCACCGAGCCGGTCGAGAGAAGCACCATGCTGAGCGGGTTTGGCATGACCCAGGCGCTCACGTAGCCCGCGCCCGTGCACCAGCTCCCCCAGCGCTCGAGGCGCAACATATGCGCAAGGTCGTCCGGGCCGAGCGAGGCCACGGCCTCTGCCTCCACCGCGCGTAGCGCGCGCGCGAATCCTTCGAGGTCGATCCCGTCCAGCTCCGGCGAAAGCAAGGGCTCGATGCTCACATCTGACGGCAAGCTCCGCAAGGACAGACGCTTTCGGTCGGCGCACGAGCCGTGCTACCGAAAGGGTCATGGTCGACGTCCCCCGCATCGCTCTCGCCGCCGAACAGTCCGTCGAGGGCTCCTTCGCCCGTCTGGGCCGCTATCTCGCCTTCGCGCCGATCTCGAGTGATCCGGAGGCGAAGCCCAGGCTCGCTGCGCTTGCCGAAGCGCTCCGCGCGGACCTCACGACACTCGGGATGTCGCGCGCACGCGTCCTCGAGCTGTCGGACGCGCATCCGTGCGTCGCTGCGGAGTGGATGGGCGCCGGTCCGAGCGCACCGACGGTGCTCATCTATGGGCACTTCGACGTGCAGCCCGTGAAGGGGGAGTCGTGGAGCACCGAGCCTCACGCGCTCGTGCGGAAGGGCGATCGTCTCTTCGGTCGCGGCTCGGCGGACGACATGGGCGGCTGGCTGAGCCACTTCGTGGCGATGGAAGCCTGGCTCCGTGAGACGGGCTCGCTCCCGTGCAACATCAAGATCCTGCTTGAGGGCGAGGAGGAGATCGGCAGCCCGAATCTCGAGCGCTTCATGGACGCCCATCCCGATGCGTTCGACTCCGACGCGATGGTCCTCACAGACTGCGAGAACCCGAGCGTCGACATTCCCGGGCTCACTGTGAGCCTGCGAGGGCTCCTCGAGGTCGAGGTGTCGATCGCGAGCGCGCAGAGCGATGTGCACTCGGGGCTCTGGGGCAACATCGTGCCCGACCCCGCGATGGCGCTCATCACACAGCTGGCGCGCCTCGTCGACGCGGACGGGCGCCTCAAGCTGGCACGTCGCGAGGTCGATCCGGCGTGGCTCTTGAGCTCGCGCGACGTGCCTCTCACCTCCGACGTGATCCGCAGCGGAGCCCGCTTGCTCGACGGCGTCGAACCGCTGCCCGACCGTGGCCTCACGCCGGCCGCGTGGGTCGCCCGCCAGCCCGCAGTGACGGTGCTCTCCACCACATTTCCGGCCCCCGGCACCGAGAAGAACGCGATCCGCAGGTCTGTCTCGGCGAAGCTGAGCCTGCGCATCGCGCCAGGCCAGACCTCGGACGAGCTTCTCGCGGCGGTGACCGCCGAGCTCCGTCGCGACGTCCCGGCCGGACTCTCCGTCACGCTGACGACGCTTCCGGGTGCGGCGGCGTCGTGGGACTACGTCGCGCACGGTCCGGCCTTCGAGGCGGCCGACCGCGCGTACGTGGCCGCGTGGGGGCGCGCGCCGCTGCGTATCGGTCTCGGCGGCTCGATCCCTTTCGTGGCGCTCTTCGGAAAGCGCTTCGCGCGGCTGCCGCTCGTGCTCAACGGTGTCATCGACCCGGAGACGGGCGCGCATGGTCCGGACGAGTCGATGCACATCGGCGTCTACACGAAGACCGTGAAGGCGAACGTGCACCTCTACGCAGAGCTCGCGACCGCGCTGAAGAAGTGACCCTGCAGTGCAGGGCTACGTCGGCATCGGGATCTACAACGGTAAGCGCACGTACAATTTCGGCGCGCTGATCCGCACCGCGCGCGTGTTCGGCGCCGACTTCGTCTTCAGCGTCGGACACCGCAATCCGGGGGAGACGAGCTCGGTCAAGGCGGAGCTGACGATCCCGGTCTTCCACTTCGAGACTGTCGAGCAGTTCGTCACATCGATCCCCGCGAACGCGAAGCTGGTGTGCGTCGAGCTGGCGCCCGGCGCGCTCGACATCCGCACGTACGCGCATCCGCCGCGGGCGGTGTACCTCATGGGCCCTGAGGATGGCGCGCTACCCGCGTCGATCATGAGGCAGCATGACACCGTGATCCTCCCCGGCGCGTACCCGCTGAACGTCGCGATGGCTGCGACGGTGGTCCTCTACGATCGACTGCTCAAGATCTAGCGGACGGGCGGAACGGGCTTCGGTCCGACGCACACGCCGACCTCGAGGAGGATGTGCATCAGCGCCTTCTCTTGCGCCAGGAAATCTCCCTGGCCGAACGCGGAGTCGCTGCCCTCGGCGTGGTAGGTGCTGTAGAGGACGCGGCCGCAGCGATCCTGGAACGACACGGTCGCCGGATGTGTCCCGCTGCCTTGCTTCACGGACGCCCAGATCTTCGGCGTCTGCATGAAGCTGTTGCCGTTCTCGTCGAGTGACGCGACGGGGTTGACCTTCTGGATCGTGCTCCATGCGCTCTTCAGCGTCGCGTTGCCTTCGCCGATCGCGGTCATCCAGTCGTTCAGCGACTTGTCGTCGAACTGCGCGGGCGAGTCGGCGCCGCCGGGCTGGCAGCCCGAGCCGAGCTGGGCCGTCTCGCCGACCCACGAGATCGCTCCCGGCCAGCCCTGGCGCACGTACTCGTAGCTCCAGTCGGAGACGTAGAGCTTGCCGCCCTGCGCGACGAAGCTCTTCGCCGCGGCCTTGAGCTGCGGATCGACCGACACGCTGCAGGCCGGTCCGCTGCCGCCGACGCTCTGATCGCTCACGGTGCCGGAGCATGGGAGAAAGACGATGTGGTAGGTCGAGAGCGTCTTGATCTTGTTGCCGTAGGCGGCGAGGTCGAAGCCCGGGTCGAACTTCTCGAAGTCCGTGACGCCGATCTTCGTGAGCGACCGCTCGATGTGGTCCCACTGGCCCGGCCAGATGAGCATGCGCGGCGTCGTGTCACCGAGCGCCGCGTCGGTCTTTCCGGGGAGGCGGGTGAGCGCGGCGTCGACGGCCTGAGCGCCCGGCGCGACCCTGAACGGGCGCACGCGACGGAACTGTCCCTTCTGCACCACGAGGTACTGATCACCGGCCTGGTAGGCGGGGAGGTCGAACGTGCCGTCGGGCTTCGAGTACGTGAACGCGTACGAGTCGAGGAGCACACACTTGTCGCAATACGCACCCGCCGGGATCGCCTCGGGAGGCGTCGGCGTGAGGTAAACGAGCGCATCGGAGAGCGGGATGGTGCCCTCGGGCATGACGACCTTGCCGACGAGGTTGCCGATCGCGGGCGGGCGGGCGTCGCTCCCTGCGTCGGGCGTCGCGCCGAACTCGGTACCTGGGCCGGGGGGGCCGGCCCCGGGGTTGCCGGCCTGGCCGTCGAACCCGCGATCGCTCGAGCCACAGGCCACGACCACAAACGCGATCGCGGCGAGCGCCGCGGGAACTGCCCTGATCTGCATGGACCAATGGATAGCCCTGGAAACCCGCACGCGCGCATCTCCGAAGCGTCCCAATTGGAGCAATTGCTCTAATGGGTCAGGCGGTGCCGTCGCGCCGCGCCCTGACGGCCTCCAGCGCCTCGCGGGACTCGGTCTTCTCGGCCAAAAGGGCCCGCTTGTCGTGGGCTTTTCTCCCGCGGCCGAGGCCGAGCGTGACCTTCACCTTCCCCTCCTTGAAGTAGAGGTCGAGCGGCACGAGCGTGTAGCCCTCGCGCAGGACGGCCCGCTCGAGATGACGGATCTCCCGGGCGTGCAGGAGCAGCTTGCGCGCGCCCTTCTCGACGTGGGGGAAGGCCCGGGCCGCGGAGAAGGATGCGATGTGCATCTGCCGCAGCCACACTTCGCCGTGGTCGACGGACGCGTAGGCCTCGGTGAGATGGGCGTGCCCGTGGCGTAGCGACTTCACCTCGCTGCCGCGGAGCACGATGCCCGCCTCGTAGCGCTCGGAGAAGACGTAGTGGAAGGTCGCGGCGCGGTTCTGCGCGATGAACCTCTGGGCGTCTTTGCGTCCGCGCGTCACCGCCCTTCTCTAGCACCGTCGCATTCCGGTGTCGGTCCCGCGCGGAATCTTGCACTACACTCGCACCTCTCCATGACGATCCAGGACGAGATCGCGAGCCTCCTCGAGGATGCGGCCGCTTCGATGAAGAGCGACGTCCGCGCCGCGGTCGGCAAGCTCGAAGCGGCTCACGCGCTGGCGCTCGAGGCGGGCGACCCTCACGACTCGGCGCGCGTCGCCGAGGAGCTCGCGCGTGGCTGGGCGCGTCGCAAGTCGACGGCGAAGTCGTTGTACTATGCAGTAAAAGCAACGAAGACGGCCCCTGATCGCAAGGCGGCGTGGAACACCCTCGCCAAGACGTGCGAGCTCGTCGCGTCTCGCACGAGCGAGGCTCACAAGCAGCGCCGTGCGCAGGCGCTCTATCGCGCCGCGGCGACCGCATTCAAGAAGGCGGCGTCGCTCACGAAGGACCCGGAAGACAAGCGCTGGCTCCTCGAGCTCGCAGGCGACGCCGCGCGTCAGGCCAAGCCGAAGGTCGAAGCGACCTAGTACCGTTCGTCGAAAATTTGGCCATCGGTCCTGCGGTCGTATATCCGCGAGTGCATGATCGATTCAGGACCGTGGGTGGCACGTGAGCGGCCCG
>JAYSXP010000418.1:0-11574 GCA_043717125.1 Polyangiaceae bacterium
CATTCTGCGCGGTGAGCTCGAGCGCCTTTTCACGCTCGAGGAGATGACGTCGATGAGCGAGCGCCTGCTCGGTCTCGTCCCCGACGAGGTCGGTGGTGCGAGTGCCAAGGGTAGCTACGCCCGCGCGCTCACCGAGCGCTGCTTCGACGGCGATCGTCTCGACGCGCTGGTCGACGTCATCCTCCACTCCCGCAAGGAGGTCGACCCGCGCGTCCGCGACATCGTCGCGCTCATGGGCAAGGAGGAGCTCGCCGTCGGCCGCCAGCTCGGCGACTTCACGATCCAGAAGAAGATCGGCGAGAGCGATCTCGGCATCGTCTACCAGGCGGTCCGGACGGACGGCGTCGCCAAGGCGATTTACGCGCTCAAGGTGCTCCGTCGCGAGGCCGCGCGCGATCGTCGCGCCGTGCATCGTTTTCTCACCGCGAACCGCCTCATCGGCACCATCGACCACCCCGGTTTGCCGCGGCACGTCGAGGCCGGCGAGATCGAGCCGGGTATCTACTACGTCGCGTACGAGCACATTGACGGCCAGGCGCTCTCGGCGCGTCTCGCCCGCACGGGCCCGGTCTCGTACAACGAGCTCCGCCCGATCCTGAAGGGGATCCTCGAGCCGCTAGCCGCGCTCCACCGCGCACACCTCGTCCACGGTGACGTGAAGACGGAGAACATCCTCATCGCCGGCAAGGGCTCCCTTGCGCCCTCGCCGGGCGGGGCCGGTGACGTGGGCGAGGCGCGCGTCGTCCTCATCGACTTTGGTACCGATCGCCTCCGCGTCCGCGCGGCCGCTTCGAACGGACATACCGGCTTGCTCGCGGTCTTCGGCTCGCCGAAGACGGTGGCGCCCGAGATCGTCCGAGGCCGCCCCGCCGACCCGAAGAGCGACGTCTACGCGTTCGGCGCCGTCCTCTTCGAGCTCCTCACCGGCAAGCCGGTGTTCGTGCACGAGAGCGCGACGGATGCGGCGTTCGCGCACCTCTCGAGCGAGCCCGCGCCGCCGAGCACGCGCGCGCCGCGCGGCCTCGTCTCGAAGGACATCGACGGCTTCGTCCTCTCCCTGCTCAACAAGGATCCGGCCCGCCGCCCGCGGGATGCTGGCGCCGTGCTCGACGCGCTCGAGTCGATCGGACGCGCCTCCGCGGTGATGCGCGCCGCCGGCGCGATCTCGGCCGAGAAGGTCCAGGCGATGATCGACAAGCTCCTCGCCGCGCCAAGCGACGGGGAGGCTGCGATCGAGCTGGAGAAGGCGGTCGACGAGGGCGCCGAGCCGGCGCGCGTCGGCGAGGCCTTCGCGGCCGCGGCCGCGCAGGTGCGTGGCGGCGCGGAGGAAGGCTCCGACGGTGAGGAGGAGCGTGAGACGAGGAAGGCGCTGCTCTATCGCGCAGCCCGCATCTTCGACTCGGCTGCCAAGGACAAGGTCCGCGCCGAGCAGACGTACGCGGCGATCGTCGCGATTGATCCGTCGGACGAGATCGCGATGATCGCGCTCGAGGAGGCTCGCAAGGGCCTCGGCAAATACGAAGAGCTCGTCGAGATGCTCCTCGAGAAGAGCCAGGCCGCGCCTCCGGGCGAAGAGCGCGGTCGCGCCCTCGCCGAGATCGGTCGCCTCTACGCGAGCGAGCTCGAGGATCCCGATCAGGCGATCGTCGCGTTCACGCAGGCGCTCTGCGAGCTGCCCACGAGCGACGAGTACGCGGCGGAGGTCGAGCGGCTCTGCGGTCAGAAGCAGGCGACGTGGGCCGAGACCCTCGAGACTCTCACCGAGACCATCAAGGGCGCGCAGCTCGGCGCGACCGAGCACGCGGCGCTCCTCGTGCGCGCGGCACGCTGGTACGACACGCGGCTCGGCCGCGCGGACATGGCGCTCGCCGCCTACCAGCAGGTGCTCCGCGGCGATCCGGCCAACGAGGCGGCCGCCGAGGGTATGACCACGATCTACCGTCGCGCCCAGCAGTGGCCGGAGCTCGTCGGCCTCCTCATGGCGCGTGCCGACGCCGCGACCACGGCGCCTAAAGCGCGCGATTTGCGGGCCGAGGCCGCCGAGCTGCTCGAGACGCGGCTCAACGATCTCGCGCGCGCTCGTGATCTCTTCGCCGCCGTCCTGACCGACGACCCGGGCCATGCCCGCGCCGGTGAGGCCATGGCGCGCATCGCGGAGCGCACCGGTGACTTCCAGACGCTCGCGCAGATCCTCGAGCGTCGCGCCGAGGCGCGTCGTGGCATCGAGAAGGCCGAGGCTCTCGCGAAGGTCGCCGAGGTCTACGAGGACCACCTGAACGATCTCGCGGAGGCCACGCGCCGCTTCGAGGGCGTGCTCGCGATCGATCCGGCGAACCTCAACGCGCTCAAGGGCCTCGATCGCATCTTCAACCGCAACGGTCAGTACCGCGAGCTGCTCGAGGTCCTCGAGCGGCAGATCCAGGTGGCCGCCACCCCGCGCCAGAAGATCAACCTGTACGAGCGCATCGCGGGCCTCCACGACGAGGAGTTCCTCGACCACGCCCGCGCCGCCGAGGCCCTCGAGGCGATCCTCGCCATCGACGGCTCGAACGACGGCGCGCTCACCGCGCTCGCTCGCCACTACCGCGCGCTCGACAAGTGGGAGCCGCTGGTCACGCTCTACGACAAGCACGCGAGCGTCACGGGCGATGAGAACCGCAAGATCGAGCTGCTCCTCGCGAAGGCGCGGACGCTCGCCGACCAGGTCGGCTCTCCCGAGCGCGCGACCAAGGCCTACGAGCAGATCCTCGTCGCCCAGCCGTCGCACGCGAGCGCCCTCGAGGCCCTCGCACACCTCCGCGAGATGAGCGGCGACTCGCACGCCGCGCTCTCCGCGATCGAAGCCCTCGCGTCTAAGGCCGCCACGCCCGAGGCGAAGGCCGACCAGTGGATGCGCGCCGGTCGTCTCCTCGAGACGCGCGGCGACAAGGACGGCGCGATCGAGCGCTACAAGATCGCGCTCGACGCGAATCCCAAGGACACGTCGGCAAGCACCGCGCTCCGCAAGGCCTACGCGCATCGCGGCGACTGGCTGAGCGCGATCGGGCTCGTCGAGCGTGAGCTCACGCACGCGGAGGGCGACCTCGCGAAGGCTCGGCTCCACGCCGAGCTCGCGAAGATCTTCCACTCGCAGCTCGTCGACCCAGACAAGGCGGAGGCCGCGGCGAAGAAGGCGATCTCGCTCGACTCGTCGAGCGCCGATGCGCTGATGGTCCTCGGCGATCTCGCCTTCGAGGCCAACCGTCTGCTCGAGGCCACGAAGTACTACGAGAGCCTCGTCGGTCGCACCGGGGTCCTCCCGAAGGAGGACGCGATTCGCGTGCTCGTTCGGTTCATCGAGGCGTTCGGCAAGACGCAGCCGAAGCCGTCTTCTCCGTCGGGCGGCGCCACGGGTGACGGTCCGCAGTCGAGCCGGATGATGCAGGCCGCCGCGCCGTCAGGCCCGGCGAGTCAGGGTCGCATCTCGGTCGTCCCGGTGAGTATGGGCAGCATGCCGCCGCCGCCGATCACGAACCCGCGCATGCTCGCCGCCGTCGACGCGCTCCAGGCCCTCGCGCCGCAGGACGTCGACGCGCTCGCTCGCGCCGCCAATGCCTTGTTCGAGTTCGGCGATCCGCACAGCGCGTACCGCATGCACAAGGACCTCTTCGAGAAGTACGGGGCGGTCCTCGCCGGCTCGGATCGCGCCGAGGCGCTCTATCACCTCGGCGAGAGCGCGCGTCGCTCCGGCGAGCTCGAGGCCGGGCTCAAGCCTCTCCGCGAGGCCGCGGATCTCGACCCGTCGAACCCGCGCCCGTTTCGTTCGCTCGCGAAGATCTACGACGAGAAGGGCGAGTTCCCGGCTGCGATCGCCGTACGTCGCCAGCGCCTGCAGCTCGCCACCGGCCAGGAGCGCTTCGAGCTCCTCCTCGAGATCGGCGACGTCATGTTCACGAAGATGAACGACCGCGCCGGCGCGTCAAAGGCCTACACGCAGGCCCTCGAGGAGAAGCCGGACGATCGCCGTCTCCTCACGAAGCTGATGCAGCTCTACTCGGAGGAGAAGGACTGGGCGAAGCTCGTCGACGTCGTCCTCCGTCTCGCCGACTTCGTGGAGGATACGAAGCAGCGTGCAAAGTACATGCATACGGCGGCGACCATCGCCGGCAAGCACCTCGGCAAGGTCGATCAGGCGATCGGCTTCTACGCCAAGGTGCTCGAGCTCGACCCGCTCAACGCGAAGGCCCTCAACGAGGTCACCGAGCTCCAGCGCGGGAAGGGAAGCCACCACGACGTGGAGCGGCTCCTCAAGGCGCAAATAGAGCAGGCGAAGGCGACCTCCGACCGCGAGAAGCTAGTCAGCGTTCTCGACCAGCTCGGCGAGCTCTATCAGAAGAACCTGGACGAGCCCGAGCTCGCGATCGACGCGTACGAGGCCGGCATGGCCTTCGACCCCGAGGATCGCCCGCGCGCCGAGAAGCTCGCCGAGCTCTACGCGCTCGACCCGAAGCAGTACCTCGACAAGGCGGTCAAGTCGCAGACCCAGATTCTGCGCCGCAACCCGTACCGCGTGGAGAGCTACAAGCTGCTCCGCAAGCTCTTCACCGACACGAAGAAGGCCGACCCGGCCTGGTGCCTCTGCCAGGCGCTCTCCGTGCTCCGCCTCGCCGAGCCGGATGAGGAGCGGTTCTACAAGAAGCACCGTTCCGAGAACGCGGCGCCCGCGCAGGCCGCGCTCGACGAGAACGCGTGGACCATGCTGATGCACTGGGATCTCGACCCGCTGGTCACGCGCATCTTCGCTCTCATCCAGCCGACGATCATTCGCGCACGCACGCAGCCGATCGAGAACATGGGCTACGACCCGCGCTACGCGATCGATTGTTCGATGCACCCGTACCCGGTCTCGCAGACGCTCTACTACGTGGGCGGCGTGCTCGGCATGGCACCGCCGCTCGTCTTCCAGAACCCGAACGACCCGGGCAGCCTCGGCATGGTGCATGCGCGGACGCCGGCGATCGTCCTTGGTCGCGCCGCGTTCGAGAACACCGCCGCGACGCAGTCGTTGGCGTTCATCGCGGGTCGTCACATGGCCTATTTCCGCCCTGGCTTCTACGTCCGTCACCTCGTGCCGACCGGCACCGGGCTGAAGGCGTGGCTCTTCGCGGCGATCAAGCTGTGCGTCCCGCAGTTCCCGGTGTCTGCCGATCTCCAGGGGCAGGTCGCCGAGGCGATGGCGGCGATGGCTCAGGATTTCCAGGGCGCCCAGAAAGACATGCTCGCGAGCACCGTCTCGAAGCTCCTCCAGGCGGGCGGCGCGCTCGACCTGAAGAAGTGGGTCGCGTCGATCGACCTGACGGCCGACCGCGTCGGCTTCCTCCTCGCGCACGATCTGCAGCTGACCACGGAGGTCATTCGCTCCACGGAGGAGGCCTCGAGCGCGCCGGTGAAGGAGCGCATGAAGGACATCGTCCTGTTCAGCGTGAGCGAGGAGTACTTCGCCCTTCGCGAGCAGCTGACGATCACCGTCGACGGCTGACCGCCACTACGCCGAGGTCCGGTGCCACGCCTGTTTACAACGTTGCCCATCGGCGGTGATACGCGCACCGCGTACGAACCTTCCTCGCGCCGTCGGCTCATTTCCGTCTCGTAAATCGGCTTGAAGAGCGTGGCCGTGGCCCCGTCTGACCGGCCATGTCACTCCACGTGCACGCGTCGGTCGGGGAGCTCGAGGGCGCAGTTCTGACCCACGAGGCCGAGGGCAACCGCGTCGGCGCAGCCTGCGCCCGCCTTGCACTGGGGCGTGCGCTCCTTGCGGCGTCCGACCCCGCGGGCCGCGAGATCCTGGAGGACGCGGGCACGTGCTTCGAGGAGCTCGGCGACGAGGACTCGATGCTCGCCGTCGACCTCGCCCTCCGCGACGCCGCGTACGTGTTCGAGGAGTCTCCGCAGTCATTCCAGTCTGGCTATCGGCGAAGCACCGTACCCCCGCCACGCATGAACGATGAGCTAGAACATCATGCCTTCCTGGACGTAGATGCCCAGCGGGAAGCCCGGGTTTGCGGCGGACGCGTCCGGCGAATAGGCGACGTCGATCCGGAACATCGCGGCGGTGTCCCAGAGCAAGAACAAGCCTCCTCCAACGCCGTACTTGACCCCGATCGACCTGCCGTCGCGAGCATCGTCGAACGTGTAGTTGTTCCACACGCGACCGGCGTCGACGAACGTCGTCGTGCCGGCCTGGAACTTCGAGCCGAGGAACCGGAAGCCGAGGTGCATGCGCCGCACCTCGGCGTTACCGACCACCTTCAAGAGACCGGAGTAGCGGCTGTTGGGGACGCCGCGTACGCCCTGCGCGCCGCCGGGCAGGCCGTTCGGGTCGAACGCGCCGCCTTGGGAGAGATCGTAGAAGGGCACGTGACCGGCCATCGCGTCGACGATGACGCGTCCGGCGAAGACGAAGCCCGCCGGTAGCTGCTCGTACCAGCGGAGGTAGACATTGAGGCCCGCCCAGTACACGCCGCTCGAGGTCGGTGTCGCTCCGGAGAGGCGGAGCGCGGCGAGGTGGAAGGCGCCGCGCTTCGGATAGATCTCGTCGCTGCGCGTGTCGTAGATCGCGCCGCCGTTGAGCGTGGCGATGCCGAGTGGCTGGAGACCGCGGATGAGCGGGTGTCCGGCGGAGTCGCGTGTCGCCGCGTCGATGGCGAGGCGGCTCTCCGGGTACGCGTGCGGGTTCACGTACCGGAGCTGCCAGCCGTACATCGTGCTGTACGGCCCGCCGAGCGGCGTCCGGATGTTGATGCGCGTGGCCGCCTCCTCGTGACGGAACTGGTAGCGCTCGCCGATGCCGCCGGTCGAGTCGGTGACGACGCGCGACGCGTTGCCTAGGCCGAAGTAGCCCGAGTTGACGGTGCGGTCGTAGAATACGGCGGGCATGAGCCGGACCTTGCCGGCGCCACCACCCGGAAGGTCCCAGCGCATGTCGTGGCTCTGCTGCACGACCTCGGTCCCGCGCGGACCGCCCTTCACGCTGATCGAGACGACGGCGTCGACCTTCCACCAGTACGGCTTGAAGCGGTCGCCAAGGTGGGTGATGGCGCCGGCCGCGCCGAGCTGCACGCCGATGTCCGTGCTCCCGCCGATGACGGGGAAGCCGGCCCACTCGGTGCGGTCCGTCAGGTCCGCGAGCTCTTCGGGACCCTCGGGCGCCTGCTCTTGCGGCAATGCCCCGGGCGTCGGCGATGGCGGCTTGTCGCCGGCCCGCGTCTCGTCGGCCCGCCCCTCCCGTCCGATCACGAAGGTCGCGACGAGCACGAGCGTCGCGGCGAGTCGTTGTAGAGCGTTCACGACGGCGCCGCGAGGGTAGGTTCGATGGTGGTGTGCCGCAACAAAACAAGCCATGCTTGCGGCTTGCGCCCGCTCGGTTGGATCACGCTCGTCGCGTCGTTTGGTGGCCTCGGAGGGGCGGGGTGTTCTCGCGAGGCCGCGAAGGTCACCCCGGACGCGACGGCAACGGTGCCGAGCGCCGCGCCCGTCAGCTCCGGCGGCGCAACGGCCGCCAAGCGCCCGACCGACCTCGACGTCATCATCCTCTCGGTCGACAGCCTCCGAGCCGACATGCCGTGGGCGGGGTACCCACGTGACATCGCTCCGCGCCTGACCGAGCTCGAGAAGCGAAGCGTGAGCTATACACGCGCCTACTCGATGTCGTCGTACACCTCGATGAGCCTCGGCGGTCTCCTCGGGGGCAAGCTCCCCAGCGAGATGAAGCGGAGTGGGTTTTTCTTCGGCAGCTACGCGGCAGACAACGTCATGTTTCCGGAGCTCCTCAAGGCCAAGGGCGTCCGCACCATGGGCGCGCACGCCCACGGGTACTTCTCGAGCGCGGGCTTCGATCAGGGCTTCGACGTCTGGCAGATCGTGCCGGGCATCATCTTCAAGAACGAGACCGATCCGAACGTCACGAGCCCTCAGCACGAGTCGATGGCGGAGAAGATTCTCGACGACCCGCAGCTCGACTCGACCCGCTTCTTCGCGTGGTTCCACTTCCTGGATCCGCACGACCAGTACATCTCGCACGAGAAGGACGGCATCCCTCCGTTCGGCAAGACGCTGCGCGATCGCTACGACGCTGAGGTCCTGTTCACCGATCGCTACCTCGGCAAGCTCCTCGACTTCATCGCGACCAAGCCCTGGAGCAAGCGCACCGTCATCATCGTCACCGCCGACCACGGCGAGGCGTTCGGCGAGCACAACATGTTCTCTCACGGCTTCGAGCTCTGGGAGAACCTCGTGCGCGTGCCGATGTTCTTCGTCGTTCCGGGCGTGGTGCCGCGACGCATTGACACGCCGCGAAGCGCGATCGATCTTGCGCCCACCATCACCGAGCTGCTCGGTGTCCCCGGCGATCGTGACTTCGAGGGAAAGAGCCTCGTCAGCGAGCTCGACGGCGGTCCGGCCGAGCCTCGCGACGTCGTCATCGATCTTCCGATGACGAGCGACAACGACAAGCGCCGCGCCATCGTGCGCGACAAGCTCAAGATCGTCGCCTACGGCAAGGACGAGCTCCTCAAGCTCTACGACCTCGCCGCGGATCCAGAGGAAAAGGCGCCCGTCCTGCGCGGCGAGGCCTTCGATGCGATGGCGAAGCGGTACCGGGAGTACAGCAAGACGGTGAAGGAAGTCGCACCGACCCAGTGCAATGTCGGCTGTCTGAACCGTGCCTACGTAAAGTAAGACGTGCGCGGGTAGCACACGACACAGCGTTCCGAAGGTCCGCTAGGATGCGCGCATGCGCGTCGTCCCCATCGCCTGCCTCTCGGACAACTACGCCTACCTCCTCGTCTGTCCCGAGACGAAGCAGGCGGCCATCGTCGACCCCTCGGAGCCCGGTCCGGTCCTCCGTGCGCTCGAGGAGAACATCGGTCGCAACGGTGACGTGAAGGTCGTGGCGATCCTCTCGACGCATCACCACCACGATCACGTGGGCGGCAACGAGGCCGTCGCCGAAGCGCTCGGCATCGAGCGTGTCTACGGGCACGTCAGCGACAAGGGGCGGATCCCGAGGCAATCGGAGTTCCTCGAGGAGGGCGCGACGTTCAGCATCGGCAATCTTGCCGTCAACATCCTGCACATCCCGGGGCACACCACGGGCGCCGTCGCCTACGTGGTCACGCGCGAGCCGCACGACCCGGTCGTCTTCACAGGCGACACCCTCTTCGTCGCCGGTTGCGGTCGCATGTTCGAGGGCGACCCGCCGATGTTCAACGCCTCGCTCCAGAAGCTCGCGAAGCTCGATGGGCGCACGCAGGTCTATTGCGGCCACGAGTACACGGAGGCCAACCTTCGGTTCGCGGCGCACGTCGAGCCGTCGAACCAGGCGATCCTCCGCGCGAAGGAGCGCGCTGCACAGGTCCGCAAGGACGGCCGACCCACGGTTCCGTCGACCATCGCGGAGGAGCTCTCGTACAACCCGTTCTTGCGCGTCGATTCGCCGGAGATCAAAAAGACGCTCGGCATCGCGGAGAGTGCCTCGCCGGCGGATGCGTTCCACGCCATCCGCAAGGCGAAGGACGGCTTCAAGGCCTAGCGTGCGTCACTTCGAGAGGGCTGCGCGTTCCTCGGCGACGTAAGCGGCAACGCCCTGTCGCTCGCGCTCGAGGAACGACTCGACGATCCCACGAAAGCGCGGGTCTGCGATGTGGTGCGCCGAATACGTGATCGTCGGCACGAAGCCGCGAACCTTCTTGTGCTCGCCGCCCGCGCCCGGATTGAACGTGACGCAGCCCTCGCGGATCGCCTGCTCCACGCCGTGGTAGTAGCAGACGTTGAAGTGGAGGAAGGGCATCGAGGCGTGCGTACCCCAGTAGCGGCCGTAGATGATGCCGTCTTTCTTCACGTTGAACGCGCTGGCGATGACCTCGCCGTCCTTGCGAGCGACGACCCACGAGAGGCGATCCGCGAAGCGTTCGACGAGGAGCTCGAAGAAGCGCTTCTTCATGTATCTCCGGCCGTGGAAATACTTGTCCACGGTGGTCGTGTAGAGGCCGTACATCGTCTCGGCCATCTCGCGCGTGTACTCCTCGGGGCGTAGCGTCACGATCTCGACGCCGTCCATCGCCGGTTGCTTTCGCTCGCGCCTCAGCTGCGTGCGCTTCTTCGTCGCGAGGGTCGTGAGGAAGTCTTCGTAGTCGGCGAAGGGCTTCGCGCCGGGCGTGGCCACGTTGCGGTTCGACCAGTGGTACTGGACGCCGTGACGCATCATGAAGCCCGCGGCGCCCCAGGCCTTCGCCTCGTCCTCGCGAGGGAAGAGCACGTGCGCGGAGGACAGCTCGAGCTCCTTCACGAGCGTTCGTAGCGCGCCTGCGAAGAGCGCGATCGTCTCTGCGCGATCCCGCGACGGATGCACGAGGACGCGGTCGCCGGTCGCCGGCGTGAATGGCACCGCGAGCACGAGCTTCGGGTAGTACTCGACGCCGAGCCGGTTCGCGAGGTCGGCCCAGCTCCAGTCGAAGACGAACTCGCCCTCGCTGTTCGTCTTCGCGTACGCGGGCGCGGCTGCGATGAGGCGTTCGCCCGTGGCGCTCTCCTCGTACAGCGCGAGGTGCTGCGGGATCCACCCGGCCGCCTCGCCGACGCACTTCGCCTCCTCGAGGCAGTCGAGCCACGTGTGCTCGAGAAACGGAGAGCTGCCGTCACGAAGGAGCGCATCCCAGGACTCCCGCGGGATGTCCTTGATGCGGGGTACGACGCGGAGGCTGAGGGTCTGGGTCAGGCGACGTCCTTCCTGACGAGCGTGAAGTACTCGTTCATGGCCTTGCCCTTGTGTGCGCGGCCGATGGCCACGTGAGTCGACACCTTGTGCATGAAGTCGATCATCCGGCCGTACACGAGCCCGCCGATGAGACCCTCGTTCGGCGCGATGTCCGGCCAGCTCGCGGGCTTGTGCTTGGGGAGCATGTTGTAGTCGATCGCCGCCTCGCCGTCGTGGTCAGGCCCGTCCTTGGCGTCCGCCATGCGGACGACGAAGTAGCCGGGGCCCGTGAACGAGTTCGTGGACGCGTGGTTGTAGCCGCCGATGAGGAAGTCCTCGCCCTCGAGCTTGCAGAACCGCTTCTGCGAGTTCGAGAAGAGCGGGAGGGTGTTGTGCAGATCGTGGATGACCTCGACGAGCGGGCCGACGCTGGGCGGCACGAAGAAGTCGAGATTGATCGGCTGGCCTTTCGCCGCCTCGTAGATCGCCCTCTGGCGCGCCTTGTTCCAGCTTCGCGAGGCGTGGACGCGACCCTCGTGGCCGAGCCCGTCGAGGATCTCGGCGAGGCGGGGGAGGTCGATGGTGGGGTCCAAGAGAACGCTGACGTCCATGGGCAGATCGTTAGCACGAATCATAGGAATTTGGCCCGACCGTCGGGTCTGAGGTTCGATGCCGGGTAATGGTCAGCCGTCTCTCCCTTTGTGCCGCTTCCGTGCTCACTCTCGCCCTCGCCCTCGTCGCGGGCTGCGACTCCGCAGGCTTCAGCCCGAAAGCGAAGGCGCCCACCGCAGGCGGCCCGAAGGCCGGCCAGACGAACATCACCAGCGCGCCGCTCCCGTCCA
>JAYSXP010000419.1:0-4018 GCA_043717125.1 Polyangiaceae bacterium
CGATGGAGATGGCCTCGGCGCCGCCGCCTCCTCCGCTGCGCAAGGTGTCTCCGGCAATCATCGCGGGCGCAGCCGTGCTCGCGCTCATCGGTGCGGGTCTGGCGCTCCGGGCGATCCTGAGCGTTGCACCCGCGTCGCCCACGACGACCGCAGCGAAAATGCGTCCCTCAGCGGAGCTTCCGTCGCCTGTCGTCACGGCGCCTCCCGCGACCGCGACACCCACAGCGACAGAGGTCGCAAGCGCGGCGCCGAGCGCCGAGAGCGAGCGCAAGGCGCGCGACGAGGCGGAAGCGAAGGCCAAGGCCGAAGCGGAGGCCAAGGCGCGCGACGAAGCCGCGGCAAGGCCTGCGGAGCCGACGCCGGCCGCGACTCAGGCCGGGACGCCGGCCGGGACGCCGCCGCCGCCGCGTCCAGTCGCGACGCCACGACCCAACACGCCGCCCGGTCGCCCCAAGAAGCCCTACGAACCTTCGGGAATCTGAGACTACGCCCATGGACCACCGCGTGTTCCTCCGCCGATCGTTCGTCCTCGCGACGGCGCTCGCACTCACTTTCGGTAGCGCGACGGTTGCGCATGCCGCCGGCGTCGAGCCGGGGAAGGCGACCCACGCGCAGCGCGATCAGGCGCAGGCGCATTTCCTCAAGGGTCGCGATCTCTACAACGCGAAGAGCTACGACGCCGCGCTCGTGGAGCTCACCGCATCGCTCGAGGTCGTCGCGAGCCCGAACACGCGCCTCTACATCGCTCGATGCTTGCGCGAAATGGGCCGGCCGGCCGCGGCCTACGCCGAGCTCGGACGCACCATCACCGAGGCCAAGGAGAACGCCGGGGCCGACAACCGCTACGACAAGGCCGCGCAGGCGGCGGAGGAGGAGCGCTCGCAGCTGTCGACGAAGCTTGGCTTCGTGGAGCTTCGCGTCACGCACTGGACTCCCGACACGACGGTCAAGGTCGCGAACGAAGAGGTGAAGCATCCCGCTTGGGACGCGCCCATCGCGGTCACGCCCGGCCCCACCGAGGTCGTCATCGAAACGCCGGGCCAGCCGACGATCAAGAAGCAGATCGACGTCGCCGCGGGCCAGCACCAGGTCGTGGCGGTCGACGCGAGCGGCGAGGACCCCGCGATGGTGGCGACGCCCGCCGAAGCCGAGCCACCCACGAAGCCGACGCTTCGCCCGTACTTCTATGCGACGGCGGGGCTCGCCGTCGTGGGCCTCACGACGTTCATCGTCGCGGGCTCGCTCGCCAACGGCACCTACTCGAAGCTGAAGGACGCGTGCGGCTCCACCTCGTGCCCTCCCGGCCACGCGGACGACATCTCCTCGGGCAAGACGCAGCAGACGTTCGCCAACGTCGGACTCGCCGTGTTCGTCATCGCCGGGGCCGCCAGCGTGACGCTCTTCTTCGTCGGTTCGCCGAAGAAGGCATCGCCGGCCGCCGCCACGGCACGGGTCACGGCGGGTCCGTCCTGGGTCGGTCTCCAAGGAGCGTTCTGAAGTGCACATCCTAAGCAAACGCGCTCCCGGTCTCGCACTCGCGGTGGTGGCGGCCGGCTCGGTCGTGATCGCCTGTGCGAACGACTTCGACGCCTTCGAGCCAGGCGCGAGCTCGAGCGCGACCGACGGTGCCGTCGGGGTCGACGCCCGGACCGACACCGGCGACGCGACGACGAATTCCAGGCCGGACGGCTCGGTCACGCCGACCGATGGCGCCGCGACGGACGCCGCGCCCGTCGACTGCACGCCGAAGGCTGGGTGCGGGACCACGCAGACGAGCTGCTCGAGCGCGTGCGATCAGACCCGCACGACGTGTCTCGCCGGCTGCGCGTCTGGCGGCGCAGGCAACAAGTGCAAGAACGAATGCAGCAATGCGCGGGACACCTGCACCGCGCAATGCCATTCCACGTGCCGCACGTGCGCGGGCTCCGGCTGCAGTTCCGTGTGCAACTGAAAGCCAACTCGGGTCCGCGCGTAGGCTACATTCGGCCGCTCAGGAGAGCTGCATGGCGCACACGATCGAGATCGCAAAGTCGGGGAGAGCGGGCTGCCGGACATGCCGCCAGCCAATCGCGAAGGGCGAGCTCCGCTTCGGCGAGGAGACGCCGAACCAGTTCGGCGAGCCGGGAGACACGTCCTACCGCTGGCACCACATGAAGTGCGCGGCAACCAAGCTGCCCGACGCGCTCCGCGAGACGCTCGCCACGTTCACCGGCGAGGTTCCCGAGCGCGAGGAGCTCGACAAGCTGATGGCCGAGGCCGAGGCCAACAAGCCGCCCCCCTTCCCTCACGCCGATCGTGCGTCGACTGGCCGCGCGAAGTGTCAGGGCTGCGGCGAGACGATCCCGAAGGGCGCGCTCCGCGTCGCCTTCGAGCGCGACATCGAGCGTGGAATGACGGTCACGAAGGGCGCGGGGTACCTGCACCCGGCGTGCGCCGCGCCCTACGTCGAGGAGCACGGGAGCACGCACGCCGAGCTCACCGACGGTCTGCGCAAGAACACGCGGTCGCTCTCCGACGCCGATCTCGACGCACTCTTCGCGGAGGTATGATGGCGCGATGACCCTGACGCATCGTCGAGGTCGGCCCGGAATCTTTCTCCGCAGCGCGTGTGATCATCGACTACGCGGTGTCGCCGGCCGGCGCGCGCCTGCGCGACGAGGAGTGGAAGAAGCTCGTTGAGGCAACGATCGAGGAGCCGCACGGGTTCGCACATTCGCCACACCTCGAACACCCGCGCCGCGTTGCCGATCGCATCGTCGCGTTCGCGCGCGACGCGATCGAGCGCGCGACGCCTGCTCGAGGTTGAGCGGCATCGGCCTTGCACGCGCTTGGTGTCTGTTGCAGTCGTTCGCGAGCTGAGCCTTCGCGAGAACGGAGAACCGTATGAGCATCGTCGACACCCAGCCTGGTCCGAACGAGCCGGATCCCACAAAGCAGGAACCCATCGATCCCGCAAAGCCGGAATCGCCGCCCGTGGAGTTCCCCGGCCACGGGCCGTTCCCGATCCACCCTGACATCCCCGAGCAGCCCATCCACGAACCGACACCCGACCGGACGATCGCGTAATCTCCTCGGATGCGCGCGCCGGAAGGTCTCTTCCCTGCCCTCCCGCGCCACATCAAGGGCCGCGCCGCAGAGCTCGCGACGCTCGCGCGGACGATCGCCGCGACGCGACCGGCGCGCCTCGCGCTCGTGGGTGCCGGCGGCAGCGGCAAGTCGCTCCTCGCGGCCGCGCTCGCGCACCGCGTGGCGCCAGACTTTCCCGGAGGTATCCACTGGTTCCGCGTGGGGGCCTGGGACTTTCGCACGCTCGCCGAGATGCTCGCCCTCCGGTTCGGCACGTCGCGTGAGCGGCATGCGCTGGTGCCCGGGCTGCGTCGCTACCTCTCCCAAGGTGGCGAGAGGCTCCTCGTGCTCGACAACCACGAGGACGATCAGGCGATGGCGCGCTTCCTCGACGCGCTCGCTGGTACGAGCGCGACGTTCCTGATCACGGCACGCCGCTGTCTGCTCGCGGGCGTGCTGATTTACCCGGTGACGGCCCCGCTCATCACCTCCGGAAGGAGCGCGTTCCCGCGCGTCGCGGCGCTGACGCGTGTGCTCCGCTGGAACCCGCTGGCGCTCGACGTCGCGGACGCGATCGTCGGGTCGGGTGTCGCCTCTGTGCACGCGCTCGCCGCCTTCCTTGATGAGCACGGCATCGCGCGCGTGCGCGTGATCGATCACGAGGACGATCTCCCCGAAGTCGCGCTCCTCGTGGCGTGGGCGTGGAAGCGCCTGCCGGTCGCGTCACGACGGATGCTCGGTGTTCTCTCTCACGTCGAGGGCGACAGCGTCGACCGCGTCTCTCTTGCGCGCCTCGCACGCGTGCGCGGTGACGGCGAGTCGGCGACGGCGGTCGCCGCTCTCGAGCGGTGGCACCTCGTACAGGAACCGATGAAGGACCGCTTCGCAGTGCACGCCGTGATACGTCACGCCGTGCGCCGCAAGACAGCGCTCGCGCCGGATCTCGCCTTCG
>JAYSXP010000420.1:0-11548 GCA_043717125.1 Polyangiaceae bacterium
CACGGGACTCTTTGGTGAACAGGACGACGGTACCGATCTGCTCCCCGACGGCGGTCCGAACGTCGACGGCGGGCGCGACGCTCGGTTCGACAGCGACGCGCCGTTCTTGCCGGACGGGCCACTGCCTCCGATCGACGCGCAGCCGCGCGACGCGAACCGCACCGACTGCCCCGACGCCGACGCCACGCTCGTCTACGTCGTGACCACCGAGAACGAGCTCTTCAGCTTCTACCCCGTCGACGGGTCGTTCAAGTTCATCTCCAAGATCGCGTGCCCCGCGCCCTCCGGCGACACCCCCTTCTCGATGGCCGTCGACCGCAAGGGCGTCGCCTACGTCGAGTTCACCGACCAGCGCATCTATCGCGTCAGCACGGCCACCGGTGCGTGCATCGGGACGTCGTTCCAGCCGAACCAGCAGGGCTTCGGAAACTTCGGCATGGGCTACGCGACGAACGACGTCGGTCCGACGGAGACGCTCTTCGTTGCCGGCACGCGCGATCAGAACATGCCGGCGTCGCCGGGCCTCGCTCGTGTCAACACGACGACGTTCCAGCTCACCAAGGTCGGCAACTTCTTGCCCGACATCGCGCGGGCCGAGCTCAGCGGCACAGGCGACGGCCGATTGTATGCATTCTACACGAAGGGGATCAGCAACGGTCCGCCCTCGTACATCGGCGAGATCGACACGAACACCGCCGCGGTCGTCGCCGAGACGCCGTTCCCGACCGTCGATCAGGGCAACGGATGGGCGTTCGCCTTCTGGGGCGGCGACTTCTACATGTTCACGGCACCGAATGGCGGCTCCGACGTGACCCGCTATCGGCCCACGGACAATTCGGTCACCGTCGTCGCGACCTTGCCCACGCGCATCGTGGGCGCGGGCGTCTCGACGTGTGCACCGTCGCAGTAGGAACGCGGGGCCGGGGGATCGACTCGATGACGGTGAAGGTCACGTTCGTCGGCGCAGGCTGCGGAGACCCGAGGTTGCTCACGGTGCGCGGGGCGGAGGTCCTCGCGCACGCCGACTACGTCCTCTTCGACGCCGACGTTCACCCGGACGTGCTGGCGCGCCTCCGCGAAGGCACCCCGCGAGTCGCGGTCACGGTGTCGATGACCGCCGACCGGATCGCCCAGCTCCTCGTCTCCGAGGCGAAGCAGGGAAAGTCGGCGGTCCGGCTGACGTGGGGTGATCCGCTCCTGTTCGGCTGGGGTGACGTCGAAGGCGCCGCCGTCGCGCGGCACGGGGCGACCATCGAGGTCGTGCCGGGGATCGGCCCGTTCATCGCGCTCGGCGCGTTTGCCGGCATCCCGCTCACGCGGTCGAGCGACGCGTCGCCCAGCGTGGCCATCGTGAGCGTGACGCGCGGCCACGAGACGCTTCACGACTGGGACAAGCTCGCGACCGCCACGGACACTCTCGCGATCGTTTGCGACGCCGAGAGCGTCGCCGAGACCGCCCGCTCACTCGTGTTCTACGGCCGCTCGCCGACGGACCGCGTCGCCATCGTCGAGGAGGTCTCGCTGCCGTCGCAGCGCATCACCGAGACGACGCTCGGCAGGGTCCCGCAGCTGCCCGCGTCACGGACGCCCCGCGTGGTCCTCGTCGTCGGCGAGCGCGCCACACCGATGACCGAGCTCTCGTGGCTCTCGCGCCTGCCGCTCTTCGGCAAGCGCGTGCTCGTCACGCGTGCGCGCGAGCAAGCGGGCGGAGTGGCCGCGCTCCTTCGCGAGAGCGGCGCCGACCCGGTCGTCGTTCCCACGATCGAGATTCACCCGCCGAGCGATCCGTCCGCGATGACCGACGCCGTGCAGGCGATGCACGAGCGCTACGACTGGATCGTCCTGACGAGCGCGAACGGCGTCGAGCGGCTCTGGGCGGAGACCAGACGCCAAGGCAAGGACGCGCGCGCCTTCGGGAGAGCCAAGCTCGCGGCCATCGGCCCGGGCACGGCTGCCGCGTTCGAGCGTTGCGGTCTCTCGCCCGACGTCGTCGCGAAGGAGCATCGGGGCGAGGCGCTCGCCGCGGAGGTGCTCGCGGCGATGAATGCGAACGGCGGCACGAAGGTCCGCGTGCTGGTGGCGCGCGCCGAGGTCGCACGCGACGTCGTTCCGGACGCCCTCCGCGCCGCGGGCTGCGAGGTCGACGTCGTGTCCGTCTACAAGACGGGGTCGCCCCCGCGCGCGCTGCTCGAGGGGCTGGCCGCCCGCCTCGAAGGGGGCGAGATCGACGCCGTGACCTTCACGTCCTCGAGTACGGTCGAGCACCTCTGCGACGCCCTCGAGGCGCGCGCCTCGGAGCTCCTCGCGAAGACGTGCGTCGCGAGCATCGGTCCCATCACCACGGGAACCGCGAAAAAACGGGGCCTTCGTGTCGACGTCGTCGCCGAGGTGTCCACGATTTCGGGGCTGGTCACCGCCCTCGAGAAGCACTTCACGAAGTCCTTGAACGGGCGATGAGGTGCCGCGATTTGACAGGCCACACGGGGCGCGCGACGCTGGTAGACGCGAGCGCATGTCACTGAGCTCCCTCATCGTCGAGCGCGAGATCGCATCGATCCGCGAGGTCGAGGAGGCCCTCGCGCGGCAAGTCCTCTACGGGGGCGATCTGCTCACCAACCTGCTCGAGGTGGCGAGGCTCGACGAGGCGGTGATCTTGCCGATCGTCGCCGAGTCGCTCGGCCTCCCTGCGGCGCCCTCCGGCGAGCTTCCTCGACCCGAACCCGATGCCAAGAGGCTGGTGGCGGCCGAGGTCGCCGTCGAACGTAACCTCGCGCCACTCAGCGTCGATCGCTACGGGCTCACTGTTGCCGTGGCCGAGCCCCTGTCCGCGGAGGTCGAGCAGGAGCTCGCCTTCGCGCTCGCGCTCCCCATCTCGCAGCGAATCGCGCCGCTCGTCCGGATCAAGCAAGCGCTCGCACGCGACTACGGCGTACCTCTCGACCGACGGCTCCAGCGACTCCTGATGCGCATGTCCACCGACGGGCCGCGCGCGTCCTCGTCGTTCCCGCCCATGCGCGATGCCGGGTTCCGGCTCGGCGCCCCGCGTCCGCCGAGCATCGCTCCCGCCGCACCGCCGCCTTCCGACATGGCGATCGTGCGCCCGTCGGCTCCGCCCGGAGGCGGTGCTGGTACGCTCGTCCGTCACGCGGCCGCACCATCGATGCGCCCGCTGCGCCGTCGTCGAGGAGCGATCACCGTCGAGACGGCGCGCGCCGAGCTCGAGGAGGTCGACGACCGCGACACGATCTTCGATCTGCTGTTCGAGTTCGCGCGGCAGTACTTCGACTACACGGCGGTCTTCATCGTCCACGGTGACGTGGCAGAGGGACGCGACGCCTTCGGCGAGGGCGCTCCGCGCGACAAGGTCGCGCGCATCGGGGTGCCTCTCGATCTCCCGAGCATCCTCGCATCCTCGCGCGAAAAAAAGACGACGCTCCAGCGCGTTCCCTCGCTCGACGGACTCGACGCCGTCCTCATGAACGACCTCGGGCGCAGCGGAAGGACGCTGTGCATCGTCCTTCCCGTCATCGTGCGTACGCGCGTAGTCGCGCTCCTGCTCGGCGACGGCGGTGAGACCGGGATCGATGCGACGACGCTCGCGGATCTCGAAGCCATCGTCGCGGCCGCCACGGCCGCGTTCGAGCGGCTGATCGTCCGCCGGAAACTGAAGGGCTCCGGTCAACCTCCTGCCGAGACGGGCGAGTCGGGCGACGCCGGCGCGAAGAAGGCTCCCCAGTTCTCGCTGGCGCCGCTCACGAAGCTGAGTGAGCTGAGCGATCGTCCCGCGGTCGAGGAGCTCGCTCCTCCGATTCGCGATCTCCTCACCGAGCCGGTGTCGCGTGTCGGCCAGACCGTCCGTGAGCCCGTCGTGCAGGCGTTCTTGCCCGAGGGCGACGCTGGCCCGCCGCTCGTGGGTGTCCGGTGTCTGTCGGAGAACGTGCCGCCGCCCGCCAACGTCCTTGCGGTGCGCCGGCCGTCGGGCAGGCCGATCCCGCGCGAGGAGCCGGACTCGCATTTCCGCATGCCGGCCGTCACGGCGATGTCGAACCTCGGCAGCGCAGCGCAGGAGGCGATCAAGCGGGTGAGCGGCACGCCGGCTTCACCTCCCGTCGCGGCCAAGGCGCCCGCGTCCGTGGCGCCGCGCAGCAGCCGTCGGCGCGCCGAGGCTCCTGCGCTCGATTTCGGCGCGCTGCCTCCGCCGTCGTCGATGTTCGGTAGTGAGGCGCCCGGCGCCAACGAGGTCGAGCGTCGCCTCCTCGCCGAGATCCAGGGACGCTCGTTCGAGAACGAGCCCGTCACGTCACGTGACACGCATCCGCCGGTGGTCGAGCCGTCGTTCGCGCCGCCGCCGGTGAGCAGCGACCCCGACCCGCCGCCGTCGCCGAAGGCCGAGTCGCCGCCGCCCACCGAGACCTCGCCGATGGGGTCGGGGCCGGCGACGCCGTGGCCGTCGCCGATCGACGTGCCGGTCATCTCGTCGCGGGTGCCGCCGGTACCCGTGTCGTCCGGGCGACCGATGCCGGCGTCGGAGCAGCAGATCAGTGTTGCTGCCCATCGTCCGCCGTCGTCACGAAGTGACCACACCCGCGTCCTGCCGTCCGTGATCGTGGACGTCGCGAGCGAGTACGTCGGGTTGGTCGAGCGTGTGATTGCAGGGGCGAGGCCAGACGCTGCGAGCGATTCACAGTCGTCCGACGACGCCGAGACCGAGCTTCTTCGCGCCGGTGGCTACGCGATGCCGGCGATCATGGAGCGCTTTCCGGGACCCGTGACGATCGAGCCCGACCGCCTCACCGACGGCACGCTTCCGCGCGTCGCGGAGTGCGGACCGGTCCTTCGCCTCGTGGCGAGCCAGCGGCGAACGGCGCTGCCGTTCGTGCTCTCCCACGTCGAGGATCCCGATGTCGAGAAGCGATTCTGGGCGACGTACCTGCTGACGGAGCTTCTCTATCCAGAGGTGCTCGACCCGATCGTGCAGCGCGTCTTCGACGCCGAGCCGCGGATTCGTCGCGCCGCGCGCGCCGCTGCCCGCGCGTTTGCCGAGGGACATCCGAACGCGATCGTCGAGAGGCTCGAGGTCGTTGCGACAGATGGCGGCGAGTCCCTCGATCGTCGTGCGCTCGCGGTCGAAGCGCTCGGCGAGATGCGCGAGGCCCTCGCCGTTCCCGCGCTGATCCCGCTCCTCGACGACCCGAACGCTCAAGTCGCGGCCGCGGTTCGTGTCGCGCTCACCGCGATCACGCGCCAGGACTGTGGACCGTCGTCGCAGAAGTGGCAGCCGTGGTGGGACGTGAACAAGGACCGCCATCGTCTCGAATGGCTGATCGACGCGCTGATGCACGAGCAGGCAGCTCTCCGCGCGGCCGCCGGCGAGGAGCTGAAGACGATCACCAAGGAGTACTTCGGCTACTACGACGACCTCCCGAAGCGCGAGCGCGAGCGCGCTCAGTCGCGGTATCGGGAATGGTGGAATACGGTGGGTCGGGTGCGTTTCACCCGATCTGCGTCGCCTCGCGGCTGAAAGGCTGAACTCCAGCGGAGGCGGGCCGTTAATCCTGACGAGCGGCGTGAGGTTCGCTCGGGGGCCTGCCATTGAATCGATCGCGCGCATCCACAAAGATAGTGTCGGACCATGCGATCCCAGCGGTCTCGCTCGAGGAAGGCGCACTCGCCGTCGGCACCGTAGTCGCCGGAAAGTACGAGGTCGTGCGCAAGCTCGCCGAGGGAGGCCTCGGGATCGTCGTGCTCGCCGTGCATCGCGACCTCAACCAGCGCGTGGCCATCAAGTACCTGAAGCCCGAGGCGCTCGCGACCCCCGCGCTCGTCGTGCGGTTCCATCGCGAGGCGCGGCTCGCGGCAAGTCTCCACTCCGAGCACGTGGTTCGTGTCTTCGACGTCGGTCGACATCGCCGTGCAGGCCCCTACATGGTGATGGAGTACCTCGAGGGTAGCGACCTCGCGACCGTGATGACGTCCGGCCGCATCGATGTCTCGACCGCGGTCGACTACGTGCTCCAGGCCTGCGACGCGCTAGCCGAGGCGCACTCGCACGGCATCGTCCATCGGGACCTGAAGCCGGAGAACCTGTTTCTCGCGCGACGAGGCACGCGCGGCACCATCGTGAAGGTCGTCGATTTCGGGCTCTCGAAGGTGACCATTCCCGCCGGACAGAGCGGCGCCTTTCCTCGGCTCACCGAGCAGGGGGAGCGCTTCGGTACGCCGATGTTCATGTCGCCCGAGCAGCTCGCATGCTCGGCGGATGTCGATGGGCGGTCCGACATCTGGGCGCTTGGTGTGGTGCTCTTCGAGCTACTCACGTCGGAGTTGCCGTTCGATGGGCTCACGGCCGCGACGCTCGCGGCCAACATCTTCTCGGCGACCCCGAGGGAGCTCTTGCCGCTGCGACCCGACGCGAGCCCGGAGCTCGAGGCGATCATCCGGCGCTGCCTCGCGAAGGATCCCGCGGGGCGCTATCGGGACATCGAAGCGCTCGCGGCCGACCTCGTGCCGCATGGCCCGGCGTCGGCCGTCGAGCGGCTCGAGGCGATCCGTCGAGCGCTGCGAACTGGGAGCGTTATGCCGCCGCGCAAGGAGCGCGCGAGCGTGGCCCCGGCCCGCGAGTCGGGGAGCACGAAGGTCGTCGGTCTCGGCGCGCTCGTCGTGGCTGCCGTGCTCGGCGCCGGTGTCGTGTTGCGCCAGCAGCTTGCGCGGCCCGGGCCGCACGAGGTCGTGGCCGCAGGCGTGGCGCAGATCGCGCCGTCGGCATCGGCGTTCGTCGCGGCAGCGTCGGCGTCGGCGTCGGCGTCCGCCATGGGGTCCAGCACGGCGTCGGCTCCCGCCGCGGCCGCAGCCGGACCCGAGGCGGCCCGGTCCGCCATCGTGGTCGCGCCGTCGCCCGCGCCTCCGATCGAACCGAAGCGTCGAGCCGCGATGCCGTCCGCGTCCGCGCGCCCGGTGGCGAGCGCCGGGCCGGAGTACGCGGGGCCCGACGAATGGGGCATTCGCTTCAAGCGGTGAGTCGCTAGTCCTCTTCCCGGAGCAGCCGCGCGAGGCTCTCGCCCTCGGTGCCGTCGTAAGCGGTGTCGAGCCACGCATCGACGATCTCGGTGGCCACCGGCTCCGAGAGCAAGCGAAGGCTCAGCGCGAGGACGTTCGCGTCGTTCCAGCGGCGCGCGCCGGCGGCCGTGATCGCATCGGTGCACAGCGCAGCGCGGATCCCGCGCACCTTGTTGGCGGCGATCGACGCCCCGGTGCCCGTCCAGCAGAACACGACGGCCTGATCGAACTCCCCGCGCGCGACGCGTCCTGCGGCGTCGGTCGCCATCGCTCCCCACGCGGCCTTCGGCAGGATGGTGACCTCGTGGCCTCGCTCGCGCAGGCGCCCGGCGACGTGCTCGACGACGGCGCGATCCTCGTCGGTCGCGACGACGACTTTCACGACGCCTTCACGTTCCGGGCGCTCACGTTCCCGCAGAGAGCCGCGCGCGCCAGTCGCTCGGCAGGTCGAGGAAGCCGTCGTTGTAGAGCATGTCGTAGATCGTCTCGCAGACGACCTCGCACACGCCGCTGAAGATCTCCGGGTCGGCGACGAAGCGAAGCGTCTCGTCGCGAAACTGAGCCTTCGTATCGCGTACGCGGCTCAGCATCTCGTCCTCCACGAAGGGAACGAGGCGCTGAAGGAAGCGGCGTTCGAACGCGCTGCGGAAGATCGGAAACGCCGTCGCGCTGATCTTGTAGCCAGCACCGGAGCGCGCGTCCGCGAGCTTCGCCTCCTTCACGACCTCCGACGAGAGCTCGCCGAGCATCGCGGGCATCTCCACGGTGAAGAACTGGCTGAGCACCTCGTTCAAGTACTTCACGAGCGTATTCAGCTCGGGCGTCGTGCGCGCCAGGAACGAGTTCCGCATGTCCTTGATGATGCCGTAGTAGTTCTCCTTAGCGCGCTCCTTCACAGCGTCGTTCACGTACTGGTAGGAGTCGAGCTGCGCCATCACGTCGTCCTGCGTGCGCACGAACGCGTGATAGAGCGACTGGTCTGCAAAGCGCATCGACTTCGCCTCGTCACCGGCGCCGCGGATCTTGTCGTGCAGCTCGCTCTCGAAGAAGATTCGCGCGAACCGCTTGCTCACTTCGCCGAGCTTGCGCTCGAGGATGGTCGCGAGCTTGTTTGGACGGAAGGTGCGTCCGAGCATCTCCTTGAGGCTCTGGATCAGCTCGACCTCGAGGTGGGCGCGATCGTCGGCGGGCGGCGGTCGGCTGAGCGGCTGTCGGGCGCGCGCCGCGGCCTGCAACGTCTGCAGCTCCTTGATGACCTGCTGCGTGACCGCGTCGAGCTCGGGGCTCGTCTCGAGCTCTGCCTTGTAGTGGACGACCTTCGCCTGGAGCTGCTCGTCACGGAGCGCGAACGCGACATCGGCGAGCGACCGCTTCGCCTCGAGCGACATGAAGCCTTCCGGAGACGGCGTCGGCGCGCTGATCTGCGCCTTCTTCACCGGCGGAGGCAGTGCCACGGGCGGGAGCGGGCCTCGATGGTCGGAAGACATCGTCCCTGATCATACACAGGGGCGCGCGGTCACGCGTAGCGCTTCGAGAAGCGAATCGTCTGGTCGTAAGGGAACAGATCGTCCTGGATTCCAGCCCTGACGCGCTCCTGCTGTGCGATCCAATACCCCGCGTCGGCGAGGTCGCCGTGCACCGTCATGAACCACTCGCGAGGCTTGCCCGGCGGGATGAGGAAGGTCGGGAACTGCTCGGGAAAGACGTCGTTCTTGTCCACGAGGAACCAGGG
This sequence comes from Polyangiaceae bacterium, assembly GCA_043717125.1. Classification (GTDB taxonomy): domain Bacteria; phylum Myxococcota_A; class Polyangia; order Polyangiales; family Polyangiaceae; genus Labilithrix. Next base: position 8,789 of record JAYSXP010000420.1, read on the forward strand.
TTCGCTCCGCATCTCGTCCTCGTCGTCGCGGGGCGTCGGCATGCGGCGGAAGCGGCACTCGGTGAGCTCACACAGCTCGTCGTAGTCGTAGAAGACGACGCGGCCGTAGCGGGTGACGCCGAAGTTCTTGAGCAGCAGATCGCCGGGGAAGATGTTCGCGCCGGCGAGCTCGCGAACGGCGTTGCCGTACTCGGTGATCGCCTCGCGGACGTGCGCTTCGTCGGCTTGCTCGACGTAGAGGTTGAGCGGCATGAGGCGCCGCTCGATGTAGAGGTGCCGGATGACGACCTGGCCCGAGCCGGGGACGATCTCGAGCTGCGACGGCGCGAGCTTCTGGAGCTCTGCGAGGAGCTCGGGGTCGAGGCGCTCGCTCGGGAACGCGACGTCGGCGAACTCGAGCGTATCCGCCATGCGGCCGACGCGATCGTGCTGCTTCACGAAGTCGTACTTCTCCTCGACCACCTTGCGGTCGGCGTCCTTCGGAGCCTCGAACCAGTCGCGGATCACCTTGAAGACGTACGGGTACGACGCGAGCGTGAAGACGACCATCACCATGCCCTTCGTTCCCGGCGCGAGCACGAACGTGTCGCTCGAGTGGCGAAGGTGCTGCTGGAGGTCGCGGAAGAAGAGCGTCTTGCCCTGCTTCTGGAGGCCGACGAGGGTGTAGAGCTCGGCCTTCGGCTTGGTCGGCGCGATCGACGCGAGAAAATCCACGTATCCGGACGGTACCTCCATGTCGACCATGAAGTAGGCGCGGCCGAGGCTGAACACGCGCCCGACGTCCTTTGCATCGAGGAGAATGGTGTCGACGTAGAGCTTCCCGGTGGCGTCCTGGAGGAGGGGCACGACCACCGGGATCGTGCTCGCGCCATTGATGACGCGCCCGATGACGTACGCCGCCTTGTTGCGGAAGAAGAGCGACCGGACGACCTGGATCTGAAAATTTCGGTGGCGGCTGTAGCCCTCCGGAAAGTGCTCCTCGATCGCGCGGCGCACGAAGCCGAGGTCACGCTCGAGATCCTGGAATCCGTTCTTCAGGCGGAAGCTCTCGAGGACGGCGCGGAACGCATCGGTCAGGTCGGTGCCCTCGGGGTAGTAGCAGCGATAGGTGGGCTCGGTGCCGTCGAGGTGCTCGGTCGACATCACGGGGCGGCCGAAGATGAAGTTGTTGTTGTAGTAACGGCGATCGAGGAGGCGACGCGCGACGGAGTTGAAGAAGGTCTCGGCGCACTCGGGTTGCTTGTGCTCGACCTCGTAGAGGAGGGCGATGTACTCGACCTTTATGCGCCTCCACAGCGCCTCCTCGCGGCCTGCGCCCGGAAATCGCGACGTCACGGCCTCGACGGCCTCCGCGACCCGCTGGTCGTACATGCCGATGCGCGCGCGCTGGGATTCGCGGAGGCCGGGCCAATCGCCGGCCTCGAAGCGCTGCTGGGCGACGCGGCTGGTCTCGCGAAACAGGCTGTAGTGCTTGTCGAAACCGTCGAGAATCGACTGTGCGATGTCGGTGCTGAGCGTCATTGCCAGGATCGAGGATACGAGAAGACAGGGTTGTTCTGTGGACGTGGTTGTCGTCCGCTGGGGGCGTCCCATGCGCTGCTTCTCCCGGCACGACGAAAAGGTGTGGTCTGCACGCATCGTCGCCTGCCGGCCGCTCGACGCCGGGAGCCAGCTGCGCGTCTACGGGATGTCGCTCGAGGTCGCCTCCGACGTCGCGACGTTCTCGGCCTCGAACGAGCGCATCGAACCGCAGGATGTCGACGTTGCCTTTGGCGTCGCGCCGACGGCCGCCGTGAAGAGCGCGTTCGATCGCGCGACACGCTGACATTTTGCGGCGGATTTCGATGGATCAGCGACGAACCACCCTCGTGCGTCGAGGTGGTCGGCTCGTGCCGGCTTGCTACGCTGTCTCTCGTGCTTGCTCGTCGTCGCGTGCTTGCAGCAGTTGCTGCTGCCGGTGCGCTCACCTTCGTCTCGGTGATGGTCGCGTGCGGAGGCGGTCCGCCGACGGACGGCGAGACGCCCACCGACACGCCGGATGCCGGGCTGCCCGAGGTCGCGCCCCCGCTTCCGCCCACGGCGACGTGCAAGACCGACAGCGACTGCAGCGCGAAGGGTGGCAAGTGCCTCGTGGTGGGCGGCGGACAGAAAGCGTGCGTCGCCTCGAAGAGTTGCACGGGCGGTGACGGCGCGAACAGCACGTGCGGCGGCGTCGCCGGCAACGAAAGCGCGAGCGGCACGAGCGACTGTTGCCAGACGATCGCGGTGCCGGGCGGAAGCTTCAATCGCTTCAACGATCCGCAGTACCCCGCAAAGGTCAGCCCGTTCTTGCTCGACGCCTACGAGGTGACGGCCGGGCGCTTCCGCGCGTATGTCGAGGCGACGGACGGCAACCTGCGCGGCGCAGCCCCGAAGGTCGGCGACGGCGCACATCCGAAGGTGACGGGCAGCGGTTGGCGTGCGGAGTGGAACGCCGTGCTCCCGACGAGCCGCGCCGAGGTCGACGCGATGCTCGGCCCCGAGAAGTGCGTCGAGGGCGGCAACATCGACGACTTCGGGACGCTCACGTGGTGGACGCCCGGGCTCGAGACGAAAATCAAGCAGGCCAACGGCGGCAACGCGGCCATCCTCGCGGCGAACACGAAGAGCGCGCTCGATTCGAAGGGCGTCAACTGCATCCCTTGGCACGTGCTGATGGCGTTCTGCATCTGGGACGGCGCTCGCCTGCCGACGGACGCGGAGTGGAGCTTCGCGGCGCAG
>JAYSXP010000043.1:0-2394 GCA_043717125.1 Polyangiaceae bacterium
CCAGGCAACTAACCGGTTTCAGGTTCAAGAAGCAGTAAAAGGCTTCATTTAAGGTGGGCTGGGACTGAAAAAAAAGCCCAGAGTCGCCAACTATTTTTAATAGTAAACTTGTATTTCGCTTTTTGCAATTATTAGCCCGGTAATTGGTTTGTCTTCTATGCAAAATTAATTAAATCACTTAATCATCAGGAATAATAATATGTTAGTTGACCGCCAGATAGGCAGTATTGAAGAAGCTCTCAGGCAATTAGGCGTAACTGAGAATAGTTTGAGTGGGGCCGAAAAACAGTCGCTGGACCAGCAAGGCTACGTTTTGCTATCGGGAATAATTGATGCCCAATGGTTAGACCAGTTGCGCCAGACTTATGAAGAACTTATGGCGAAGGAAGGAGCCTCAGCCGGTCTCGAAGTACACCAGGAAGCAGGTACGCGCCGGTTGGCCGACCTGATAAATAAAGGTGAAGTTTTTGACCGCATCTATACCCATCCCAAAGTGCTGGCAGCCGTTTACCACGTACTGGGCCGGGAATTTAAGTTTTCATCCCTGAATGGCCGGGATGCTTTGCCGGGTTATGGTCAGCAGGGCTTTCATGCCGATTGGCAACCCAGGCATACCGGTCAAGACTTTTCAGTGGTTAATTCTATCTGGCTGCTGGATGACTTTACTGTTGAAAACGGGGCGACTCGCGTTTTACCCGGCAGCCACCTTCGAGAAGGTTCGCCCAAAGAACACCTGGCTGACCCGCTGGCAACTCACCCTGACGAAGTTTTGCTGATAGCACCGGCTGGTTCGGTGGGGATTTTCAACGCCCATCTCTGGCACGGCGGCACTACTAACCGCAGCACTTCTACCCGCCGGGGCTTGCATTGTTTCTACACTTCCCGTGAAAACCCTCAACAATTGAATCAAAGTGAATATTTGCGAAAGAAAACTTACGACCGGATTTCCCCGGCTGCTCGTTATATTTTGGATGTGTAAGTTCTAACTGTTAGCACCCTGCGAAATGAAATTCAGCGTTTGCCCGGTAGATTAATGCCACCAACTTTTAAGAATTATCTCTGGCGAGTCTTCTTTAACAGAGTAATCGCTCGTGAGTAGCAATGGAACAGGATTGTACGTTAGTGGAAATTAATAACATTATGTCTGACCTATTTTGCGATTAGGTCAAAAATCCCCTCATATGTTGTATATTTCACTGAGAGATTTGATTAAATTTTAATTAAGGACAGGGGAATCCTGGCCCACACCAGCCTGGATTGATGCCTACTAAAGTTCTTAAAACATCCTTTTGAAGATACGGACGCAAGTTCTTTATAGCCTTTGTAGGTAAATCCGAATTTATAACAAATTCTCGATTGTCGTATTTTAGACCCCAAGGTAGGTAATCAATGGCTGGAGAATCGGTAAAAATATAAAGCTTTTCGTTTCCAATACTGGCCTCAATTTTTATCGAAGGATAGTCTCCTGCGCTATCTATCTTAAGTGCATATTTCCCTTCATTTAGCGGAATGTTTGTTAAAGCTTTAAGAAAATCAGTAATAATATTACTTGGAATGGTAAAACTATAGGTTGTTTGAACTACATTTTGTCCTTTTCCAGATCGGAAGTCTGCTACCACTTCAAATTGGTTTAATTGTTTGGTAAAAGTGTAATGTGCAATAACTGGAGAATATCCAAAATCCCCACTCCAATCATCCGCAATAGTAAAGTTATTTACATTGGGTAAATCAACCAACACCGGAAAGATTTGCACCAAAATTCCATTTCTCAAAATATTTGAACTGGTAGCTGTGGGAGGTGTAAAATTATCGGGTATTTTTATTGAATGGGTTGGAAGTGTAATACTAACAGATGGGGTGTTGTTTAAAGTATTCGGTTTGGCCTCGGTTTTACTTGTAGACCGAATTTCCTCCGAGCAAGAGCAAAAAACCAAATAGCTAAAAATACTTGTTATTAGTATGTATTTATTAAAAAACTTGTTCACGACTCCTCCCAGATTATTTCCCCATATTATACTCTTTTAAATACCTATAGTAATTAAACACTTAAAATACAACTTAAATTACATAAACTACAAATATTTATCTTAAAAAAGTTTTGCCTGGCACTTCTCTATTTGTCCTATAAAGCCTATTATGGGGCAATCTTTAAATAAGGCTGAGTTTGCATACCTAACTTTTCAAGATATAAAACTCGGAATTATAGGGCAAAACTCAATAATAAAGTGAAAGCCTGAACTAATCTTATTAATTTCGAATTGCTTTACATGTTATCAATTAAGTCTTCCTAAAAGCCCAAACTACTGGTCTGTTAGTTACAAGCAACGTCAAACCTTGTGAACTATTTAACTAACGTACAAAGCTGTTCCATTGCTACTCATGGTCGGTAATAAG
>JAYSXP010000421.1:0-4004 GCA_043717125.1 Polyangiaceae bacterium
TCCGTAGTCGAGCTCGAGATCGACCGCCCGCCGGATCGAATCGGGCACCGAATCGAGCGTGTAGTTGTTTCCGGTTCCCGCGAGGTTCGCGCTCGAGCCGACGATGAGCTGTCCATGGCCGTACGCGATGGTCGCGGCGTCCGCGATGAGATCACCGACGCCGAAGAACGTCGCGATCGTGTCGACCTTCGTGCACTGCGAAGCGACGAAGGGCTCGAAGCTGGCGAGCAGCGCAGAGCGGGGATTGGTGCGCGCGATGACCGCCATGGGCCAGCGCGCAGCCGCGCGCGAGAGCCAGAAGCGCGTCTCCGGAACGAGCGCCATCGCGACGTCGTCCAGGATGTCCATCGTGCCCACGGTCACGCAGGGCTTCTCTGCCGAGCGTCCCTTGAGCGCGTAGATGCGCCGGACTGCGTCGCTCTTCATCGCGACCAGGCCATAGCCGGTGTTCGTCCGCGCGAGAGCAAGGCCGCCGTCGGCGAGAAGGGTGTACATGCGGCGGGCATCGGCTTCGGTCGTGGTGGTCATGGACGGATGTCTCCTTCGGGGCAGCAGTGGTAAGGTGAGGTGTCGGTCGACGCCTGACGATTCCCCATGACTGCAAGGGACAATCCATCCGCGATGTCGTCGTCCCTCGCCGTCGCCCTTGCGGCCCACACCAGCGACTTCGTCGGCGTGATCGACGAGCACGGTGTCGCGCTGTTCATGAACCGCAGCGTGCGCGGCGCGCCCACCGGGGACGTCGAGGGCAAGTCGCTCGAGCAGTTCCTCTCACCCGAGCGGGCGCAGCGCCTCCGCGCGATGGTGGCGGAGGCGCAGGCATCGGGGCAGCCGGTGATCGACGATTCCGTACGGATCGAGGCGATCGACGGAACCGAGCGCTGGTTCGTCGAGAAGTGCATCCCTTTGCGCGAACCCGACGGACCCCTCCGCTTCATGTTCGTCCGGACGGAGACCACCCACCTCCGTCGAGCAGAGCAGGCGCTCCGCGCTTCGGAGGCGCGCTACCGAACGCTGTTCGAGTCGAACCCCGATCCCGTCGTCGTCGTCGACGTCTCGACGCTGGGAATCGTTGCGGCGAACCCGGCCGCGGTTCGGCTCTATGGCTTCAGCGAGGAGGAGCTACGCGGGCTTCAGTGGCTCGACCTGTTCCACGTCGACGAGCGAGAGTCTCTCCGCGTCACGTACCGGTCGAATCCGTCGGGCGAGCGACGAAGCACGGCCAGGCAGCTTCGTCGTAGCGGCTCTGTCATCGTGGCCGAGATCGTCGACAACCCGATCGTCTTCGCGGGAGCCTTGGCACGCATGGCCGTCGTCCGCGATCTGACCGAGCGAGAGCACGTCGAAGTGCAGCTGAGGCACGCCGAAAAAATGGCGGCGATGGGCGTGTTCGCAGGGGGGATTGCCCACGATTTCAACAACCTCCTCACCGTCATCACCGGCTGCGCCGAGGGGCTGCGAAAGGTCGTCCCGACCGGCGGCGAGGAAGGTGAAGACCTCGAGCACTTGCTCGATGCCGTCGTGCGCGGCACGAACCTGACGAAGAAGCTGATGCTCTTCTGCCGTCGCCTGGTGCTGGAAAGCACGCCCATCGACGTGGTTCAGGTGATCGACGATCTCGACGGCATCCTCCGACGGCTGCTCGGAGAGCGCGTGCAGCTCACCGTCGTCCACGGCGCGCCGCACGGTCCGGTCCTCGGAGATCGCGTCGAGCTCGAGCAGCTCGTCACGAACCTCGTCGTCAACGCCGGACACGCCATCGCTGGGACCGGGAACGTCGTCATCCACACGTCGGTCGTCGAGCTCGATGCGAGCTATGCGGCGAAGGTTCCTCGTGCGCGGCCGGGACGCTACGTCGAGCTGTCCGTCGACGACGACGGCCACGGTATGGACGAGGCCACGCTCGCCCGCGTCTTCGAGCCGTTCTTCACCACCAAGACGGAAGGAACGGGCCTCGGGCTGGCGGTCGTTCATGGCGTGGTCGAGCGACACGATGGGTTTCGCCGTGCAGAATCGAAGCCAGGCGAGGGAACCTCGATCCGCGTGTACTTGCCGCTGTCGCAGCAAGCTCCTCCGAGCGAGGCGGCGACCCCGGTCCGCGCCACCGGTGCGCGCCGGGTGCTCGTCGCCGACGACCAGCCCATCGTGCGCAAGCTCACCGAACGCATGCTCCGCGAGCTCGGCTACGAGGTGGTGGGCGCAAGCGACGGTGAGGAGGCGCTGCGAGCCTTCGAGCACGAGCCGAACGCGTTCGACCTCGTCGTCCTCGACGTCATGATGCCCAAGCTCAGAGGTCCCGAGGCGTTGCTGCGGATGCGGGCGATTCGCCCCGACCTCAAGGCGGTCTTCGTGAGCGGCTACGCGGGGCCTCCCTCCGAGCCCTCGGGGCCCGACGGCGAGGCGACGCTCCGGGTACTGCAAAAGCCGTTCACGGCGCAGCAGCTCGCCGATGAGCTCCGGCGCGTCGCCGGGAGCGCTGGCGAGAGCGTCACGGGGCTGGCGGTCCCCACGTCGAGTGACGCTTGGTCACGATCTTGACGCTGGCGCGGCTCGCTCACATGTCGTCGGGGACGCTCCAGCGTGAGCGGCAGTCCGCATGCACGGCTCCGAGGTATCGGTCGCTCGCGAGCGTCGGGAACGCGACGTCACCGCCCTCCTCGAATGCTTCGCCGCACACCGAGCATCGGCCGGAGCGCTTGGCGCTTCCAATCTCGGACGCCACCGCGCGACGCGGGCGCATGTCCGGAGCGGGCCGACGCGGCGGCGGCTGCCCTGTCGGGCGCGGTGATGCGGTCCACGCCGATGTCGGGAAGCGGTCGGCCCACGGATCAGGATCGGAGGCGACCACGCGGAAGCCGCCTTCGCGGATCATCCTGCAGGCGAGGTAGGCGGCGGAGCGCGCCTCGTGCTCGTTCGACGATCCCGAGAGGGCGATGAGCTTCTCGATGCGCTCGGTGCTGCCGTGCATCGACCCATCTTTGCACAGCCGGAGTTGCGCGAGGCATCGCGCGTGACGGCGTTCTGAGGTCTACTCTCTCGTCGGAAGACCATGCGCGCGTCGTTCTCGGATCCGCAGGGCAAGCCGCTCTGGCGATACTTTGCGCCTCTGGCGTCGCTCGCCGTGGTCGCGTTCGCGGCGTTCGGACCGCTCCTTTACGGCGACGCCGCATGGATCGCGGCGCTCCTCGCGATGAGCGTCTTCTGTCTCTCGAGCGCGCTCCCGCTCCGGCAGCGACGCGCTAGCCTCGTGGAGCTCGTGACCGGGCCCGGGTACGTCGAGATCAAGAAGGCAGGAACGCGAAACCAGCGCATCGACGCGAAGGCGCTCGTCGGCGCGACGACGGCGCGGACGACCCGAGGCATCCTCTTCACGCTCGCGCACGCGAACCGTACCCAGCCGCTGACGATCGAGGTCGACGCCGACGCCGATGCCGATCGCGTGCGGGCGGCGCTCGGCATCGGTCACGGCGGCTTCGGCACCGTGGGGTGGCGAACGACGCCGGGGCCCGCCGCCAAACGCGGAACACGGGGCTATGCAGTCGCGTTCGCGTGCAGCGTGGCGATCTCGCTCATGGTCGCGTTCCAAGCGTCCGAGCTTCTCATCGTCATCGCGCCGCTTCTGGGCTTCGCCGGAGTCGTCGCCTTTCTCGTGGGATTCCTCAGCTCGCTCGAGAAGGCTGGCGCGCCGACCATCCTCATGACCGCGGAAGGCCTACGCGTCATGACGAAGCAAGGTTGGAGGCAGGTCGAATTCGTGATCCCTTACACGCACGTGCTCGGCATCGACACCCTGCCACACACGTTCGAGATTCACGTTCCGCCGCCGACTGGCTCGGTCTCGGTCGAGCGTGCCGGCGCCCTCAGTCGGGACTCGGTGAGCACGGAGGAAGCGCACGCGCTCGTCGAGCAGATCATGACGGCCGCCGCACGCGCCCGGGGTCTCGGCATGTCGAAGGCCGACGTCATGGAACGTATCGAGCCCCTTCGCCGCAACGGCGAGGCAC
>JAYSXP010000422.1:0-3995 GCA_043717125.1 Polyangiaceae bacterium
TGAAGATCCTCCGCCTGACGGCGGGCGCGATGAGCGGACCATTCGACGTCGGCGGGATCACGAACGTGACGTTTGCGGGCGTGGGCGAGCTCCCTTGATCCGAGCTCACGGCGAATCGGCGATGCGCTGCATCTCGTCGCGTCGGAAGCCGGAGGGAAAGTCGCGCATGTAGGCGCGAGCGGCGGTCCGCGCGTCGCGCTCGCGGCCCTCCCGCAGCAGCGCGAGGACGTGCAGGTAGGCGAGATCCTCGGGCTCAGCGGCCTGGGGACGCGTGGTCGGCGCGGTCGACGCCGTGGGTGCCGTCGGCACGCGCGGCGCACGCACCGTTGGCAAGCGCGTCACGGCCTCGACGAGGGGCGCCGGGGGAGGCGGCTCGGGCACCGTTGCCACCACGACAGTGCTCGCAACGACTGGGGGGAGAGGACGCGGCAAGGCCCGCGCTCGCCAAGCAGCGAACGCCATGCCCGCCCCGAGGAGGAGCAGCACCGCCCCCGCGGAAGCCAGCGGGCGCGACGACCACGCACGCCGCTCACGACGCACGTGCCGCGCATCGAATGACGCCAGCACGCGGTGACGGAGCCGCCGCAGCGCCAGCTCGTCCGGCTCCAGCAGCGCCGCTTCGCGCAGACCACGCGCGAGGCGTTCGAGCGCCTCGGCATCGCCGGCACAGGCGACACACGCCGGGCGATGCGCGACATGACGGGTGAGCGCATGGCCCGTCAGCCGACCGTCTCGTGCGGCCTCCACCTCCCACGCGCGCGGACAACTCTCGACGCTCATCGCGCCCCTCCGTCGTAGAACGCGCGCAGCTCGCGGCGCGCATGGTGAAGCCTGGTCCAGACCGTGCCGATGGGGATGCTCAGCATCTCGGCGATCTCCTCGCATGTGAATCCTTCGACCTCGGCCAGGAGGAGAACTAGCCGTTTTGGCTCGCGAAGTGTGGCAAGACCCCGTTGCAGATCGCCCGCCGTCTCCTCGGGCGCCACTGCGTTCGTCGACCAACCGAGGCGGAGCAGCGCGCGGGAGAGCCGTGCGAACGAGCGACGTCGCTCGCGCATGATGTGCACGGCGATGCCGAAGAGCCATGATCGCGCGCTCGACGAGCGCCCGTCATACGAGGCCGCCACCTTCGCGACGCGCTCGAACGTTCCCTGCACGATGTCCTCCGCGTCGTCCGCGCCGGCAGAGCGCAGCGCGAAGCGCAGGAGAGCCGCGGCGTGCCGATCGTAGAGCTCACCCAAGGCGCCGACGTCGCCACGAGCGATGCGCGCGAGCGCTTCGGAATCGGCGGCGGGTGGTGCCACCAGGCGCAGGCGCGGCTGCGTCACGGCGCGGCCCACTGGAGACCGGCGCTCATGCCGAGGCTCCAGGCGGGCAGCGGCGGGAGGATGGGGTCGAGGCGGAATGTCCGACGCAGTCGCGTCGGGGAGAGCTCCGCGTCGACGCCGATCAGACCGCGCAAAGCCCCCGTACCGAAGGCGAGACGTGCGAACGGCCCGAGGCGCACGTCGGTCGCGCCGAGGGACTGTTCGCCCGCGCTCGTCTCGTAGGTCTGCGTCTCGAGTGCCAGGCGCGAGGTGAGGCCGATGTCGAGCGCGCCGAAGCCGAGCGGCGTTCGACGCGCCACGAGGAGGCCCGCACCCACCGTCTCGGTCTCGAAGGTGGAGACGAGCGGCGCCTCCTTCTGGCCGATGAAATCCCATCGGAAAACCGTCCCCAGGAGCCACGACCCGACATGGAGTTGCGCGAACGCGTCGACCGCGAGCGACAGATACGCGTGCGACGCGAGCCTTCCCCCGACGCCGCCCCCGAGCTCGATGCTCGGCTTCGGCTCCGGCGCCACCAACGTTGAAGCTTTCGACGGATCCGGCGGGAGCTCCGCGATGGGGATGGGAGACGACGGCGGAGGGACGGCGGCCGTTGGAGCGCTTGGCCGGCGCTCCGGTGGCAAGACGATCAGGGCCTCGAGGGTCGGTCGCAGGGCCTCGGGCAGGTGGACGCGACGCGACGTGGAGCGACCATCGGCGAGCGTGACGGTGATGGTCAGATCGCGCTCGACCGGCAGGATGTGCGTCTCCGCCGTCGGGTCAGTGAAGCGCTCGTCGATGTCGAGGCACGCGCGCTCGATCACCACGCGCCACGGAGCGGATGGCTCACCATCGATCTTGATCCCCAGCCCGCTACAGCCATCCGTGCCCGCGCGCGCTACGCGCTCCGTCGTCAGTCCGAGACCGACGAGCACCAGCACGCTGCACGGGAGTCGGCGCGGGTCCAAAGCGTCAGTCGTCGGTCTCGCCGTCGTCCGTGCCGTCCTCGCAACCGGCAACGTCGGCCGGCGGATTTCGTTCGGGGACCGCCATCGGCTGCGCGGGATCCGCGACCTCGGTGTCCTCGAGGTCGGTACAGGCAGCACCGGTCTTCTGGTCCTTGCCATTCTCGCATTCCCCGTCCGAATGTTGAGAGGCCCCCTCACGGCCCCCCTCGCACGAGGTGGTGGCGTCGTTGGTCACGGAGAAGGTCGACGGCGCGCGATCGAAGTGGCGGATGGTACCGAGCGCGACGAGAGCCGCCCCCGAAGACACGCGGAACGTCCGGTCGAGATGGCCGTTCGCACGGGGAAACACCAGCGGCTCCTCCCCTTTCGAGGTCAACGCGAGCAGGCGGTACGAATGCCCCTTTGCGAGCACGAGACGGAACGCGCCGTCGGTCGCGAGCGCGAGGTGGGTTCGTGCGCCCGCTTCGTCGACGGCGTCGAGGCCGGTCGGCACGGCGAGCGCGAACGTCGCACCATCCACCTTGCCCTCCACCGTCGAGGTCGGCGCGCTGGTGGACGACGTGCTCGAGCAAGCGAGCAACGTACAGGCAGTGAGGAAAAGGAGTCCGACGGTCGTTTTCATGAGCGCCTCCGCAAAAATCTGGTGACGGAGAGTGTTGGCCGTTTCGCATGGCGTCCTTCAAAGAAGGAACCCGTATTTCTGCATCCAACGGCGCTGCCACTCAGGTGGTTCGATGTGTGCGGTCGCCGCGGGCATGCTCACGCTACCGCGCCTCGCCCTCGCACCGATCCTCGGTTGACGGCGGCGACGACGACCACCGCCGGGATGCAGAACTTGATCGAGGTGAGGCCCAGCCTCTCTCGGGGTGGTCATCCCTACGCGGCGTAGCCTCGATCACCTCGAGAGTCTCGGCGTCACCCGCATCGTGAACCTCGAGAGATCACCGAGCTCCGCTTTCCGATGAGCGCCTTCGAGCCGGCCGTGAGCGGCCGCTTCGACCAGCAGGTGGACCGGACCCTCGCTATCGTGAAGAGCGCTTCCCCGTCCGATCGCGTTCACGTCGACGGCAAGCACGCCCCGGACCGCACCGGGCTGTTCGCGGGGCTCGACCGCGTGATTAGCGCGAGCCGGACGCCGCGGGTCGCGCACGACGAGATGGTCGAGATCGGCTTTCCACACCGGGTTTCTCGGCCTCGAGAAGTCCTTCGAGATCAAGACGCACTGGAACGACTGACGTCTGCCGCGTCGAGATACCATCGTGGTCACGATGATCTCGAGAGCGCGCGCGCCTGGTTGGCTGGCCGCATTGACCGCGCTGGTGCCCGCGTGCGCGCCGGAGCTGCTGGCGCCGCGCGCGCTCGCGGTGGCCGCCGTCGATCCCCACGCCGAGCCGCTCCCTCCGCAGGTCGCGTCCACCGACGTCCCGGCGATGAACACGGAGTACTTCCTCGGCAGCGAGGCCGAGGAGCGCGGGCAGTTCGCCGCGTTCGCTCAGGAGATCCAGGCGATCCAGCGGAAGGCCGCGGCCGAGCACGACCAGCCGATCCAGCGCGGCTTCCACGCGAAGTCCCATGCATGCCTGAACGGCGAGCTCCGCCTCGATCACGCCCGCGACCCGCGGACCCGCTTCGGCATCTTCGCCGACGACGGTCCGCCGAAGCGCGTCGTCGCGCGGTTCTCGAACGGCGTCGGCTGGAAGCAAGGAGACGCCGACCTCGA
>JAYSXP010000423.1:0-3987 GCA_043717125.1 Polyangiaceae bacterium
CCGCCGACCAGGGTGCCCTTCTCGACGCCTACGTCCGCGAGCGGATCAGGGGAAGCGCGGAGCGAGGCCGAGTCTTTGCGCACCATGAAACGCTACCACGCGCGCTCGCATCGCCGCTGCGACCGAAATCCGCGTGGCTCGCGATGAAGTACCCGAACGTCTACATCGACGCCTCGGCGTACGAACCGTCGCGCTATCCGCCCTCGCTCGTCGCGTATCTTCGCGGGCATGGCCGCAGGATGGTGCTGTTCGGCAGCAACTATCCGATGATCCTTCCCGGGCGGTTGCCTCGAGACGTCGATACGCTCGAGCTCGACCCGGAGGCCAGGCGCCGCTTCCTCCACGACAACGCGGCGGGCGTCGGGATAGGGACCCCGATCTCGATGCATTCTGCATACAAAGGGAAGTCGTGCCGGAGATCGACCGACGCCACGCCCACGAAGCGATCGGGATACGCGCGCACGCTCGCGGCCACCTCGTCGTTCGAGAGGAGGGTGCTGGTTCCACGCATCGATCACACCCGTCGCCGTTTCGTTCATGGATCGTTCGCTCAGTCCATCCGGTACATCGTCATGACGCACGCGCCGCCGAGGCCCAGGTTGTGCTGGAGCGCGACCTTCGCGTTCGGGACCTGGCGTTTGTCGGCGGTGCCGCGGAGCTGCCACACCAGCTCCGTGCACTGCGCGAGGCCGGTGGCGCCGAGCGGGTGGCCCTTCGAGAGGAGACCGCCCGACGGGTTCGTGACGAACTTGCCGCCGTAGGTGTTGTCGCCGTCCTCGATGAACTTCTCGGCGCCGCCCTCGGGGCAGAGGCCGATCGCTTCGTACGTGAGCAGCTCGTTCGCCGTGAAGCAGTCGTGGAGCTCGACGACCTGCACGTCCTTCGGGCCGAGGCCGGCCTCCTCGTAGACCTTCTTCGCGCAGGCCTTCGCCATGTCGTAGCCGACCATCTTCATCATCGACTCTTCCTTGAAGGAGGAGTCGTAGTCGGTCGTCATCGCCTGGGCCGCGATGTAGACGGGCTTGGTGATGCCGTGCTTCTTCGCGAACTCGTCGGAGCAGAGGATCGCCGCGCCGGCGCCGCAGGTGGGCGGGCAGCACTGGAAGCGCGTGAGCGGATCGAAGACCTCCTCGGAGGCGAGGATCTCCTCGACCGAGAGCACCTGGTTGAAGAGCGCGTACGGGTTGTTCGAGGCGTGTTTGCGCGCCTTGTGGGCGATCTTCGCGAACGTCTCGCGCTTCGTGCCGTACTTGAAGCGGTACTCGCGGCCGGCGCCGCCGAACATCTGCGCGGCGGGAGGCGCCGCGGTGAAGCCCTGCACGTTGCTCATCAGGCTGGCGAACCACTCGAGCGGGTTCGTGCGGTCGGTGAACTTCGAGGCGAGCGCGCCCTTTTCCATCTTCTCGAAGCCGAGCGCGAGGGCGCACTCGACGATTCCGCCTTCGACCGCCTGCTTCGCGAGCATGAGCGCGGAGGAGCCGGTCGAGCAGTTGTTGTTCACGTTGAACACCGGGATGCCGGTGAGCCCGAGCTCGTACACGGCGCGCTGCCCGCAGGTCGAGTCGCCGTAGACGTACCCGACGTACGCCGACTGAACTTCCTTGTAGTCGACCTTCGCGTCCGCGAGTGCGGCCTTGGCGGCGTTGACCGCCATCACGTTGTACTCGTCGCTCGCTCCAGGCTTCTGGAACTTCGTCATGCCGACGCCGATGACATTCACTCTACGACCCATGGTGCATCTCCTGAAAAAATGTCGCGGCGAAGAGCGTTGCGCTCTTCGCTAGGCCCGTGCGGCTCAGACGAGCCCCTTGAAGATGTTGAGCTTCGGAGCGACGCGAGCGTCGCCGTCGACCCTCACCTCGCCGCGCTGGTAGTGATCGCGGAGGGACTCACCCTTCGCGAGCTTCTCGAGCGTGTCGTCGGAGAGCTTCAGCGTGACGTCCGCCGCTCCGGTCCCTTCCTTGACGCTTCCCACGCCGTTCTTGAGATCGACGACGAAGCTCGCGTCGGGCCCGGTGACCACGAGCTGCACGACCGCACCGACCTCTTTGGCCAGCCCGGGCGTCTTCGCAATCCGCTCCGCCAGCGCCTTCAAAATCGCCGGCGCCTTGGCCGCCTTCGTCACGCCCGTGCCCGATCCGGTGCCCGTGCCCGATCCGGTGCCCGTGCCGGCCGGCGCAGCCGCCGCGGCGCCACGCATCTTCGCGACGACTCCCGCCGCCTCCTTCGGATCGATCTTCTTCAAGAACATCAGCTTCTGCGAAGCCATGATGTCCCCACCGATCTTCAGCTTCTTCTCCGTCCACAGCTTCATGGGGTCGGCCTTGCCGGCCACCATGGCGCAGAAGTCCGCGTCCGACAGATCGAGCGTGCAATCGCCCTTGTCGCCGCCCGCCGTGACGCCGCCCTTGCCGTTCTTGAGGTCGAGCGTCCACGCGCTCTCGGGCTCGCTGAGCCGGAAGAGGAACGTCTTGCCGATCTCTGCCGCCATCGCGGCGTTCTTCTCGATGTAGTCCTTGATGACCGCGAACGCCTCGCCGCTCGTCGGCTCCGCCGCTGCGCCGGTGGTAGCCGCCGCCGCCGCCCCGCCGCCTGCGGCTCCGCGCATCTTCGCGACGACCTCGGTCGCCTGCTTCGGATCGATCTTCTTGAGGAACATGAGCTTCTGCGAAGCCATGACATCCCCGCCGATCTTCAGCTTCTTCTCGGTCCAGAGCTTCATCGGGTCGGCCTTGCCGGCCACCATGGCGCAGAAGTCCGCGTCCGACAGATCGAGCGTGCAATCGCCCTTGTCGCCGCCCACGACGACAGAGCCCTTGCCGTTCTTGAGGTCGAGCGTCCACGCGCTTTCGGGACTCGAGAGCCGGAAGAGGAACGTCTTTCCGATCTCGGCTGCCATGCCGGGGTTCTTCTCGATGTAGTCCTTGATGACCGCGAACGCCTCGCCGCTCGTCGGCTCGCCGCTTGGAGCCGCCGCCGCAGCGCCACTCGCCGCCACCACGGCCTTCTTCTCGGGTGCGCGGACCTGAACAGGGATCTCCTTGTAGAGCTCGACGGCCGCGTTCGAGATGACGACCTTGTCCCGCTCCTTCACCTTGCAGCGGAAGATGATCTTCTGATCGCTGTCCTTCCACATCTCGGTCACGAGCGTCTCGCCGGGGAACACGCTCTCGGAGAAGCGGACCTTGATGCTCTTGAAGAAGCGCGGGTCGTTCTTGGAGAACGACTTGATCACGTGGCGCGTCGCGAAGCCGAAGGTGCAGAGCCCGTGGAGGATGGGTTTGTCGAAGCCGAAGGCCTTGGCGAAGCTCGGATCGACGTGCAGCGGGTTGATGTCGCCGGAGAGGCGGTAGAGGAGGGCCTGGCCCTCGCTGATCTTCTCCTCGATGACGGCGTCCGGCTTGCGGTCCGGCGCCACGTTCAGCTCGACGCTCGGGCCGCGCTCGCCGCCCCAGCCGCCGGCGCCACGCACGAACGTGGAGAGCTCGTTGTAGAAGAGCTCGTTGCCGTCCTCGTCGGTGGTGGTGATTGCCATGACGACGACCGCGCCCTTCCCCTTGTCCCAGATCTCCTTGATCTTCGCCTTGTGCGTCAGCTTCGCGCGGGTCGGGAGCGGGCGGCGGACCTCGGTGTATTGCTCGCCATGCAGGATGCGGTCGAAGCCGTAGTTCATGCCCGGCGCGGTCTCGCCGCGCTTGGCTGCGTCGAAGACCATGCCGAGCGCGGGCACGACCGCAAACGAGGGCAGCGCGCGGAAGTTCGACGCGTTCTCGTAGACGTACTGGAGCTCGGAGTCGTCGGTCGGGTTCTGGCCAGCGCCGACGCCGAGCGCGTAGAGCGCGAGATCCTTCTCGTCGTACTGCGATTTCTGCGGCGGGAACTCGTACCCGAGCGCCGTGTCGACATCGATGAACTCGTTGCCGCCCTGCGCCTTGGTCTCGAGGTTGCCGAGGATGGGCGCAATCGACTCGTTGAGCGTCGTCGGGT
>JAYSXP010000424.1:0-1260 GCA_043717125.1 Polyangiaceae bacterium
TATGCCCACCGTTAAACATTGGGCAGGTCTTTGTAAATAAAACTGTTAACAATCCCGGCATGTAAACTGGTTCTCAAACAGGCCAACCAACCTACATTAGCCATCCTACGTTTTACGTCCTGAACTTTATTCGGGAGTTTAATTGCACCAGACGTGCCAGGAATAGACTGCAACATAGGAAATTGCTACACTTACATGGTTTAGATTACTGGCCGGGTGGAGCCGGTTCAACGCTGGCATGGTCGGATGCCCGGTGCTTGCGGTGGTTGTACAGGTGCATCAGGGGTGTCACCGAAACTCCGTGAACCAGCACCGATACAGCCACTACCATCAACACCAGGGAAACCAGGGGCTGGGCCAATTCGTCCGGTAAACCGTGATGAATAGAGTAAGTCAGATAATATATAGAACCCACGCCCCGGATACCGAACCAACCCATCAACCCTTTTTGGGCCAATGTTGTATGTAAACCACTTAGTCCTATCACGACAGAAAGCGGCCTTATGACCAGGAAAAGCAAAGGAATAAACCAGAATAATTGCCAGCTAAAGTAACTGGCCGAAATCATTCCGCCCAGCAGCAACACTACAACTACCTCACCGATACGTTCCAGTTGTTCATTGAAACCCAGCACCGACTCGACCATGTATACCGGCCCCTTGTCCGGGTCAATAGCCATTTCCTCTTTGGACTGCTGAGTGATAGCCGTAAGATCTTTTAACTCCTTTTCGCCGCTAGATTGGCGCTCTACTCGCCGCAAGGCCAGGCCAGCCGCAAAGACTGCCAGGAAACCATAGGCGTGCAGCAGAGTGGTAATGCCATAACTCAAGGTAATTAGGCCCAGACCCAAAAAGTCGTCCAGGCCAATGGCATGTTGATGCTCCCGGCGGAGATAAACTACCGACCGGCCAATCAAAGTACCAAATAAAGCTCCAATACCGATACCTGCTAACACTCCCCAGATTACATCTACTACAATCCACTGCCAACCTAATTCGCCCAGGTCGTGAAGGCCCAGCAATCCCAGACCCAGCAAAATAAACGGGGTAGCGCTGCCGTCATTTAGGCCCGCTTCACCGGTCAGGCTAAACTTCAATTTGTCGCTATCATAAGCATTCTCAACCTGTACCTCCGAAGCCAGTACAGGGTCGGTCGGAGCCAGAATCGCGCCCAATAAAATTGCCGCTCCCAGCGATAAACCCAGCGCCCAAACTCCTACCAGGGCTATCAGCCCGATTGTTAGCAGCATGGAGCCTATCG
>JAYSXP010000425.1:0-1259 GCA_043717125.1 Polyangiaceae bacterium
GGAATAATATTTTCAGCCCCCGCCCAAGAATCGCGCTGGTCCTTCATAGGCTGGTCGGTTAAGGATTGGGTGTTGGTATAGGCATGGACTGTCGAAAAAACCAGTCTAGATTCCAAAATTCTCCTTAAGCACTTTAACGACCGGAGCCAGCGCGTTTGTAGTACAGCTTGCCATACTTACAATATGATGTTCGTTAAGTTCATAATAATTCAGGTTTATACCGGGCAAGAGTACTGCGTCACAATCCTCAAGGGATTTGCTGGCCGCGCTTACCAGTACCTTGCGGGCACCCCTTGCTATATGCTCCTGGGCAACCAGCCTGGTAGTCGCCCGTCCCGTACAGTCTCCCACTACCTCAACTCCCAAACTTTTCCAATCGGGTAATTCGCTGGTGGAGTCAATATATTCAATTATATTGTCTCCTATTTGAAGTTTCCCCTCTAATACTTTAACAGCCATGGACCAGGGGCCATAATTACTATCGTAGGCGAAAACGACCGCTAGATTAGATAAATCTTTGATGTCCGAGATAACTACAGGGACAAATTGGTTGCTGGTAAGAGCCGCTTTGAGGGTCGAGCGACCTATTCTACCAAAACCATGGATTGCAATTTTTTCATGTGTTACCTTAGTTTCCTTTCAATTCGTCAAAACTCACTCTTGAAATGACAAAATACCACAAAAAGTTAATTCGTCGGTGGTCCTCAAAAATAAGAATAGTTTTAGGGGGGGGAATCAGGGTATATCCAGGTTAAAATATGGTAAAAACAATCCTATTGCAGGTCTACTTTAAGAGAAGGCTTCAATCAAAATCTATATTGAACCGGAATTACAACCTGAGGAGAGACTTGAATATGGTGATGTCTCCTATTATTCACCTGTGTATACCTGTTTGTTCACCTTTAACTGTTAAAGTTAACGAAGATAGCAAGGTAACCTCTGACCGCAAGTTAGGCTGTCTATTACAAGAAACAAGAAAGAGTGAGTGCAAATGAATATAAATAAAATGCTTATTAGAAAGCACCCAGGGCTAGTGGCCTTTTTGAGCCTGTTTGTGGCCATATTTTTCTTAGCAGCGTGTGGTGATACTACCACTACAGTTCCAAACATTGCCCCTGCTGCTGGTAATGCTCCTAGGGCAATGATGGGCCAAACTCCCGGCTCGACGCTAGTACAAACACCGGGGGCTATGATGGGTCAAACACCGGGGAATATGATGGGAAGTAGTAATGGTGGAACGGCCAGTCAATTGAGTGTAA
>JAYSXP010000426.1:0-3977 GCA_043717125.1 Polyangiaceae bacterium
CATGTCGTGCGTGCCTACGGTGCGGTGCCGGCCATCGATCTCCAGATGCGCGGCCCCGAGAGCGGCAAGCCCGGGCGCCGCATGAAGCTCCGTACGCCCGTCGACCTCACCACCGTCGACGTCGGCACGCGCATCGAGGTGCTCGAGGAGGTCGACGATCGCCCCGGCCACGGCGGCGAAGGCGCCTCGGTCGGCCGCATCCCTCCCTCGTGACGAGGAAGCGTCGCCAGTGCGCACTGAATCTGCCGGAAGTTGGCAAGAAATCGCCCTGAAATTACGGCCTCGCGTTCGCGTTCCGGCGCCGGAACGAGTCGCGCCGAGGCCCTGCGAGTGCGCACGTCCAGAAGGAGCGCCGCGCCCTCCGGTGGGCGTCCACGTCCGTCAATACCCCTGGCGGTAACCGTCGAGCGGTCCGTCGAAGGCGGGACGACGAATGAAGCGGAGCCGAAGAGCTCGGAGGTGCGAGCGAGGCGCACGCGCTGTCGACGCCGTGCGATTTTGAAAATTGAGTCGCATACGCCGCGACAAACTCGCACAAGATTTTGCGAGCACGCGAGATCGTCGTGGTGTGGTTCGAAGCGCGCGGTAGCTTCGCGTGCTGCGGCGGTCTCCTCCTCTCCTCTCGATGTCGGAGCTGCCCCCGAGCCTGTCGTTGGGACCTCCCCCGATCCACCGAGGCGCGCGTGTATCCACCCGCTGTGCTCCTTCGGCGTCTCCTCGTGCTCGTGCTCGCGTTGCCGGCGCTCGCGACGGCGAGAGAACGAAGCCGAGCGAGAGCGCTCTGGTTTCGCAAGGCGCCCTCCCCCGTTCGCGCGCAGGCCGCAGGCCGAGCACGAACAAGGGGGAGGCAGCGGGCGAAGCCCGCTGGGAGGGGGCCCACAATCTGATACGCTCGTCGTCGTGGGAGAACGCGCCCTTTTGGGGGGCCGCTACGAGCTCGGCCAGGCCCTCGGGTCGGGTGGCTTCGCGACGGTGTTCCGCGCGCGCGACCGCAAGGACAACACCGAGGTTGCGGTCAAGCTCGTGCCGCCGGGATTCGACGCCGTGCGCCTCGGCGAGCGGCTCCGTAGCGAGGCGTCGATCCTCGAGCGGCTGAAGCGTATGAGCTCGCGCCACGTCGCGCGCGTCTTCGAGCTCGGAGAGGACCCGCAAGGCGTGTGGCTCGTCACCGAGCTGATCGACGGCGTGTGGCTCTCGGTCGAGGGCCTCGGCCGCGCGCTCCTGCCCCACGAGGTCCTTCGCGTCGCGCGGGGCGTGCTCGAGGGCCTCTCGGTCGCGCACGCGGCCGGCATCATCCACGCGGACGTGAAGCCGTCGAACATCCTCGTGCCGCGCACCGAGAAGGCGCTCGACGGTCCCAAGCTCATCGACTTCGGCCTCGCGCGCATGACGTCGCGCGCCGAGCTCGCGCAGGAGCTCGGCGAGAGTGCACCGCCGAGTGCGCCGCAGAGCGGCGTCGTCATCGGCTCGGTGAGGTGGATGGCTCCCGAGGTCCTCTCGGGTCACGCTCCCGACATGCGCGCGGACGTCTACTCCGCGGGGCTCGTCCTTTTCGAGCTGCTCGGCGACGGCGATCTGTTCGCGCCGACCGACCGTCGCGAGCAGCTTCGCGCACGGATGATGACCGATCCGGTGCTTGAAGGTCGCGTGCCGCCGCCGCTCTCGTCGGTGCTCGCGCGGATGCTCGCGCGCGATCCGTCGAAGCGCTATCGCGACGCGAGCGAGGCGCTCGGCGCTGTGATCGATCTCGACACCGCGCCGGTCTCGACGGTCGTCGACGACTCCCCTCCGGCGAGCCAGCGCGGCGGGCGCGCGGGCTTCACGTTCACGACGTCCACCGCTCCGCCGCCTCCCGCGGGGCGTACCTCGACCGTGGCACCCGCGCGGGCACCCGCGTCGATGCGTGTGCCGTCGGTGAGCGGCGTGCCGGCATCGCTCGCGCCGACTCCCATCCTGACGCAGTCGCCCAGTCACTATCCGTCGCAGGCGCCGGTGCCCAGGCGTAGCTCGGTGCCCTTCTCGTCGCGCACGCTGAGCGCGCGGCCGCCGCCGCCGGCGACGCGCCTCCGCGCCTTGCCGGAGAGCGGTACCGACGGCCTCCGCGAGACGCTGCGCCACCTCGACCTCCCCATGCTCGATGCGCTCGCGCGTCGCGAGCGAGGAAACCCGACGGGGCGCGTCGCTCGTGCCGTCGCGCTCGCGCTGCGTCTCGAGCTCGATGCCGCGGCGCTGATCCTCGAGCCTCTCGCGCTCTCCAGCGACATCGCGCGCGCCGTCGGTGCAACGGTCCTCGCCCCGCGCGCTCGCCGCGTCACGCGAGCGCGCATCGACTCCGACCGCGAAGACAGATGGGTCGACACCGTGCCAGCCGAGCTCGGCGCGTTGCTCGCGTCGTTCGCCGCGGCGCTCTCGGGCCGCGACGAAGCCGCACGTGATGAGTCGCGTTGCACGCGGTCCCTCGAACGCCTCGAGCGCGCGGAAATCGATGCCGACGTGGAGACGCGCGGGCGCATCGAGTCCGCGCGCGTCACGCTGCGGATCGCGGTGGCGGCGGCGCGTGTGCGCTCCGGTGAGCTCACCTCGGGGGCGGGGCTCGACCTCGTCGCGCCCCTCGAGACCGGCGACGGGCGCGCACGGAGCGCGCTCGATCGCGTGGTGCGCCCGCTCCTCGCGGCGGCGATCGGCGTGCGCGTCGACGAAGGGCGTGCGCGCGACGATCTGGAGCGCGCCGTCCGCGCCTCGAACGAGAGCGGCGCGCCGCTCCTCGAGGCATGCGCCTCCGCGGCGTGGGGGCGACTCCTCGTGGATGCGCCGCGTCGCGCCGAGCAAGGGCTGGCCGTCCTCGAGCGCGCGACGACGTTGCTCGCGCACGGTGACGCACCGAGTCTCGAGCACGAGGCCGAGCATCATCGCGCGGCGGCGCTCATCGTCCAGGGCCGATGGAAGGAGGCGGTGGTCCCCCTCCAGGCCGCACGCGAGGCCGCGCACGCGGAGCGCGCCGTCGAGGCCGAGGTGCTCTCTGCGAGCCTCGAGGTGGTCGCGCACCTTGCGCTCGGCGATCACGATCCCGCACGCGAGGCTGCGGCGGCGCTCGGCGAGGCGCGCATCGGCTCCGCGCGCGGTCGCGCGGCCGCGCTAGCCTGGGTGGCCAAGTGTCTCCAGGCGCTTGCCTCCGGCGAACGCGAGGCCGCCGAGGACGCCCTCGCGGAGGCCAGCGCTCGCTCGCGCGAGGCCGGCGCCGACAGCGTCGACGCCTACGTGCTCGTCGAGGTGCTCAACATGCTCTTCGATGCGGCCAGAGGATCGCTCCCCGACGTCGTGGCGCCGGCCGCCGAGCTCGAACGGTTCGCCGCCGAGCGTGGCTTCACCTCGTTCCACTGGTTCGACGTTCTCCGGAGCGTGCTCCAGCGGGTCGACGATCCCGCGGTTCGCGCCCCGATGCAGGACGTCCTCGAGCGCATCGCGCTCCTCCTCGGACCCGCGAGCCGCATTGCGCGAGACCGGCGTACGAGCGCACCGCCGGCCCACTGAGAGGGGCTACTTCGCCTTTGGTGGGGCCCTTGCGTCGCCGTCGGTGCCCCCGAGCGGACCCTTCGGAAGCGGTACGATCCCCGAGCCCACGCGCGTCTGGTTGTCGATGAAGCGCGAGTCGTCGGTCACGGTCACGAAGAGAGGCGTAGGTTCGGCGGGCGCGACGGGAGACGTCCGGAGCTGGCTGTTGCCCTGCACGTGGATGCCCACCACGTTCTGCTGAACGAGGAGATCGGACAGCGTGGCCGACGCCGACGCGAAGGCGAGGCCGATGCGGTTGCCGACGACGACGCTGTTCTTGATGACCACGCTCGTGCCGTCCAAGCCGACGAAGCCGTGACCGTACTCGCCGCTCGCGCGCGGCGTCGTGTTCCGGATGAGCGTGCTCTCGATCGTTCCGCCACTCTTCGTGCCGCCGAACACGATCCCGAACTGGATGTTTCCGC
>JAYSXP010000427.1:0-11429 GCA_043717125.1 Polyangiaceae bacterium
CGGGCGTACCACTCGGCCTCGTCGAAGAGGGCGACCTGCTCGGGCGGGATGTCGAGCGGCTTGCTGGCTTCGATCTCCTCGGAGGTCTTGGCCGGCTCCTGAAAGAGGCTCACGGGCGGTGTCTACCCCGGATCCGCGTGAAAAAGTGACCGACCCGCCTTGACATAGAGCCAACCGATCGGTAGGTATAATGGGTGCTGACCGAACGGCTTCCCAAATCCTGGAACGTGGCGCTCAAGCAGCTCGGCCGAGACATGCGCGTGGTGAGACGGAGGGTCGCTGGCTACGGCGCGCCGCCGCTGGTTGCCCGTCGGCCGTCGCGCGCGGGCGCGTGGATGACCACCGAGCAGAGCCCGGCGCGGACGACCGCGCGCGAGCTTGTCGTCGAGCGCGTCGTCGTCGAAACCCCGTCCGCCGTCACGCTCGTACTGCGACGCGAGGACGGCGCGCCGTTCGACTTCACGCCGGGTCAGTTCTTCACGGTGCTCCTCGAGCAGGACGGCGAGGTGCTCCGCCGGAACTACTCGGCCTCGAATGCGCCGTTCGAGCGCGAGCTGCACCTCACGATCCGCAACAAGCAGGACGGGAAGGTCTCGCCGCGCCTCTGTGCCATGCGACAGGGCGATCGCGCGCGCGTTCTCGGACCGTTCGGCTCGTTCGTCACGGGGCCGGTCGCGCCCGGCAAGGCGCGGAAGCTCGTGCTCATCGCTGGCGGCGTGGGCATCACGCCGCTCGCCTCGATCGCGGCGACGACGCTCGCGTCCGAGCCCGATGCCGAGGTCGCGCTCGTCTACGGCAGCCGCGGGGAGGGAGAGATCGTCCTCCGCGCCGAGCTCGATGCGCTCGCCGTCGCGCACCGTGGGCGATTCACGGTCGTTCACGTCCTCGAGCAGGAGTCGCCAGCCGTTCCCTCCGAGACCGGCCGCCTCGATCGCGCGACCACCACTCGCGCCCTCGACCTCTGCGCGCTGGCACGAGATCCCGAGGCGCGGTTCTTCGTATGCGGCCCCGACGGCATGCGCGACGCGGTGCTCGCCGCGCTCGCCGCGCGAGGCGTCGACCCCGGCGCGATCGCGATGGAGCGCTTCGCGGTCGGGCCGCGCCCCCACGTCGCGACCTCCTCTGCAACGATCGCCGCATCGGTCGCGCCTGGTGCGCGCCCCATCGCGATCCGCGTGAAGGGCCACGTGCATCGCACCACGGCCTTGCCCGGCGCGACCGTGCTCGAAGCTGGGCTCGCCGCGGGCGCGCCCATGCCGTTTTCGTGCGCGGTCGGTGGGTGCGGCGCGTGCAAGGTGAAGCTCATCGAGGGCAGCGTCGAGGTCGACGAGCCCAATTGTCTCAGCGACCAAGAGCGCGCCGCGGGCTACGTGCTCGCGTGCGTCGGACGGCCATGCGGGCCGTGCACGGTCGAGGTTCTCGAACAAGAAGGAGGCCCGTGATGTTCGGCGATCGTACCAAGAAGAAGCTTACGTCGATGCTGCCGCTGCGCGTGCAGAACCAGATGGACAGCCTCTACGAAGCCCTCCAGGTGCTCATGGAAGTGCGCGACCCGCGTGTCCTCGCGTCGCTCGCTCCGTCGGGGGTCCGCGGGCTGGTGCTCCAGCGCGGCAAGCAGGGCGTCCCCACCCAGACGAAGGCCCATCACTCGGCGCACTTCGACTGGTCGTATCCGGCTGACAATCCGGAGATGCGTGCGCTCTACACGCGTGCCAAGACCGGCCAGTGGAACAGCGACGTCGCGCTCGCGTGGGGGACTTCGGTCGATCCGTACGACCCGGCGACGCCGCTGCTGCCCGACGGATTCCTCGACTTCGACGCGCTGGCGCGCCTCGGCATCCGGCTCGACGCGAAGGAGAAAAAGCGCCTCGTCCACAGCGTCGCTTCGTGGATGCTGAGCCAGTTTCTCCACGGTGAGCAGGGCGCGCTCTTCGCCGCCGCGCAGGTCACCGAGGCCGTGCAGTTCTTCGACGGGAAGCTCTACGGCGCGACCCAGGTGATGGACGAGGGGAGACACGTCGAGGTGTTCCATCGCTACCTCGATACGAAGCTCGAAAAGCTCTACCAGGTGAACGACAACCTCTTCGTCATCATCGACGCGCTCATGGCCGACGCACGCTGGGACATGAAGTTCCTCGGCATGCAGATCATGGTGGAGGGCCTCGCGCTCGGCGCGTTCGGGACGCTCTACACGCAGACGAAGGAGCCGCTCCTCAAGAACCTGCTCAAGTACGTCATCCAGGACGAGGCTCGCCACGTCCACTACGGCGTCCTCGCGCTGCGCGATCACATGAAGCAGCTCACGGACTCGGAGAAGCGAGAGCGCGAGGACTGGGCCTTCGAGGTCGCGCTCCTCATGCGCAACCGGTTCCTTGCGTACGAGGTCTACGAGGAGTGGTTCGAGGGGGTCTTGCCGCGCGACAAGTGGCGCGAGTTCGTCACCCACACGCCGGGCATGCACCAGTTCCGGCAGACGATGTTCAGCCGCCTCGTCCCCAACCTGCGCGAGATCGGCCTCATCCCCCCGCGACTCTTGCCGCGGTACGAGAAGGTCGGCCTGCTCAAGTACATGGCCGGACTCTCGGCCGATCGACTGGACGGCGACGGGCTGATCGCGGAGCTCGATCACGCCGCATAGTCTCGTGGGGGCCGCTCAGTGCGTGCGCACCCAGTAGAACGTGATGCCGACCACCGCGAGCACGACACACAAGACGAGGAAGACGATCCCTCCCGAGCTCGTCCTCGGCGCGGGCCGCATCGACGGCGGCCGGACGGTCGGAGGCGGACCGCCCTGAGTTCCGTGCGGCGGCCCCAACGCCGGCAGACCCTGTTGCGGCTGTGGCTGTTGCATCGGCTGCATCGGCCGTGTCGGCGACGCCGCGAGGGGATGGGGCATGGGTTGCGGGTGGCCGTGAGCCCCGCCGCCGTACGCCGCCGCGGGTGCAGCGGGCGGCGGCCCCATGTTTCGCAGGGGCGACTGCACGGGCTCGGTCGACGACGACGCGAGCGGCGACATCGCTCCGATGGGAAGCGTGCCCTTGAGCGCTCCGCCCACGTCGGGGATCCGCGCGGTGGTCGGCGCCGCGAGGTGCGGTGCGCCGGTCGGTGCATTTTGCATGAGCATCGTGCCTACGAACGGTGAGCCTGCCGCCGGCGGCGGCCCCTTTGGCGTCGCGGAGAGGCGCGTGGCGCGCACGTGCTGCATCGCATCGCCGACGCCGTCATCCATGACCGACGCCATGGCGAGGTTCGGCTTCGGTGCAGTCGCCATCGCTTCCTTCAGCGCGCTCCAGAACACTCCCGCGTCGCGCGGTCGCTCGTGCGGGCTCTGCGCGACGGCGCGAAGGAGCAGCGCCTCGACCGACGCTGGCAGGACGAGCCCGAGGCTCTTCGCGCTCGGCGAGCCCGTCTTCGCGGCCCTCGCCGCGATGAGGCCCTCCGCGAGGTTTGCGGCGGGACGCACCTTGTCGCCCGTCATCACCTCGAGCAAGACGAGCGCGAGCGAGTACACGTCCGTCCACGGCCCCACCTTCCCGAGCTTGGACGCGAACTGCTCGGGCGCGCCGTACGACGGCGAGCAGAAATAGACGCCCACGCCGGTCTCGACGCTCGGGCGGACGCCGATCGACTCGTCGTTCAGGATCTTTGCGAGCCCGAAATCGAGCACCTTGAGGCGAACGCCTTCGCGCGTCTGCGTGAGGAAGAGATTCCCGGGCTTCACGTCGCGATGGACGACGTCGTTGGTGTGCGCGTACGCGAGCCCACCGACGGCGCTGTCGAGCAGCTGAACGGCGGCCTCGAGCGTGCGCGGTCGAAGCTTCCGAACACGGCGTTCCTTCAGCTCGACGCTGAGCGTGCAGCCTTCGAGCCACTCGAGCACCATGTACGGCGTGTATTCGTTGGTTTTCGGTGCAACGAGCGTCCCGCTGCCGATGCACCGCACGATGTCGAGGCTGCCTTGCGAGAGGCGATAGAGCAGCTTGGTCTCGTCGCGGAAGCGACCCGCGAGCGCCTCGCGCATCTCCTCGGTCGTCCGTTGGATCGACGCGATGCGCAGGCACTTGATGGCGACTGTCTCGCCGAGCCCCTCGTGGTAGCCGCGGTAGATGAGGCCGAAGCCCCCGGCGTCGACGCAGGCATCGAAGCGCACCTGGTCGATCCTGGTGCCGACGAGGCCGAGCACGTCGACAGGGCCGGACGCGCCGTTCATGGAGCGCAGCATACCCGGGTAAAGGCCGTCTCTGCTACGCTCCGCAAGATGGCGGAGGGCCGAACGGTCCGGAGCATTTGCGTTTTCTGTGGCTCACGTCCGGGGGGCGATCCTGCGTTCGCCGCCGGGGCGGCGGCCCTGGGAGCCGCGATCGCGAGGCGTGGGATGGTGCTCGTCTATGGCGGCGCCAAGGTCGGCCTGATGGGCGTCCTCGCCGATGCCGCCCTCGCAGAGGGGGGGCGCGTCGTCGGCGTGATCCCGAAGGGCCTCGTCTCGAAGGAGATCGCTCACGACGGGCTGACCGAGCTCTACCTCACGGAGTCGATGAACGATCGGAAGGAGCGCATGGTTCTTCTCTCCGACGCATTCCTCTCCATGCCCGGAGGTTGGGGCACCTACGACGAGCTCTTCGAGGTGCTGACGCTCGCGCAGATCGGATTCCACGACAAGCCAAGCGGGTTTCTGAACGTGAACGGCTACTTCGATCCGCTGCTCGCGCTTCTCCGCCATACGATCGCTCACGGTTTTGCGGCGTCGCAGCACGAGCGGCTCTACGTCGCGGCGACCGATGCCGAAGCGTTGCTCGACGCGGTGGTCGCCTGGACACCGCCGCCGTTCGGCGACCGCTCGGTCGATCGTCGCGCAGTCGTGGCCGAGAAGAAATGAACGCGCGGACGGCTGCGCCGAGCGCAGTTCCGACACCGCTGTGGTTGCGCCTCGAGGCCGAGGCTCGCACGCGGACACGGGGCCACGAGCCCGCCCATGACTTCTTCCATGTCGAGCGCGTCGTCGCCAACGCGGACGCGATCGCACGCGGCGAGCACGCCAGTGAGGAGGTTCTTGCCGGCGCGACGACGGCTGCGCTTCTCCACGAGCTCTTCACGCTGCCGAAGAACCATCCTGAATCGGCGCGCGCCGGCGATACGTGTGCCGAGCATGCGCGGGAGCTGCTCGAGCGCGAGGGTGCACCGTCGTGGCTCGTCTCCAGCGCGTGCTCGGCGATCCGCGATCACTCCTTCTCGAAGGGCGTCGTTCCCGAGGCGCTCGAGACCCGCGTGCTTCAGGACGCCGATCGCCTCGATGCGATCGGCGCGATCGGCCTCGCGCGGATGTGGGCCACGTGCGCAGACATGAAGCGCCCGTTCTATGCGCCGGAGGACCCGTTCTGCGCCCAGCGCACGCCGGACGACAAGCTGTGGGGGCTCGACCACGTCTTCACGAAGCTCCTCGCGATCCCCGCGCGGCTGCACACGCCGACGGCACGGACGCTCGCGCAGGGGCGCATCGCCTTCATCAACGTCTACCTCCAGCAGCTCCGCGCCGAGGTCGGAGGTTGAGCGCTCAGAAGCCGAACGAGCAGCACAGCGTGCGAGGCGCCACGTACATCACGCTGCCGAGGATGCTCGTCGGGGTCGTGACGTTGCAGCCCGTGCCCGCGATGTAGCGGTAGGAAAGGCCGCTCGGCTCCGCGCCGGTCGTCGTGCATGTGCCGTCGGCGTTCACCTTGCGCACGGAGGAGACGCACCCGGCCGCCGCGTAGGCCTCCAGCGTGGCCCCGTTCGAGCAGCTCGTCGGCCCACATGCGCACGTCGCGCCGCACGAGCGGCCATCGGTCACGGCAGTGCCGATCACCGTCCGCGAATTCAGCTTCGACGGACAGGCCACTTCGCCATCGTGGACGAGGCAGGTCTGGAGAAAGCCGATCATGCTCGGCTTCGTGAAACAGAGCTCGCCGACGTCGCATTTCGCGCTCGCGGCTCCCGTCGCGCCCGAGCAGGTCGTCACCGTGGCGTTCGGCCTGTTGAGGTTGTCGTTCACGCTCGCACCGCAGCTCGTGGGCGGATTGCCGTTGAGATGGGGCGTGACGGCGACCGGCAAGGGCAACGTCGCGCTCAGGTCGGTGCATGCACCGGCGGTGACCGCGAGGCTCACCGCCTGCGGCCCTCCGCACGCGGCGCCCGACTCCGTGTCGACCGAGCCCGCGCACGAGCCCCCTGCCGGCGCGCAGTTGCACGCGCAGTTGCCGCCGCCCGACTTGAGCGAGTCCAGCCGCGTCGGCCAGCCCGATGGGCAACCTTTGTTATTCCCGCCGAACGCGACGTATGCGAGGGGGCTCCATCCGTCCGTCGTGGGAAGGCACACCTGGCTGTTGCCGCAGGTCGCGAGCTTGAAGTTCGGAGCCGGGCCGCCGTCGACCGCGCCGCTGGTTCCGCTGGTTCCGCTGGTTCCGCTGGTTCCGCTGGTTCCGCTGGTTCCGCTGGTTCCGCTGGTTCCGCTGGTTCCGCTGGTTCCGCTGGTTCCGCCATCGGTCTCGCCGCCCGAGCTACTGCCCGGCATCACGCCGAGGTCGTCGACGCCGGTGAGCGCGTTGCACGCACCTGCCGAGAGCGAGAGCCCCCCCAGCACGACGAGGGCGACGTGGCGAAGCATCCCTCGAGAGTAGCTCATCCGCGCGTTTCTGCCGCGCGGGGAAGGTCCTGTAAGGCAAGGTAAACCTCCTCGGCTCCGTACCCGCCCGCGGAGCACCCGCCGAGCCGCATGCACCTCGCGTCTCGCCTATCCTGGAGCTCGATGGCATCGCGTGAGCCCGAGCGTGTCCTGATCCTCGGGTGCGGTTACGCCGGTGCTGCGCTTGCACGGCTCGCCCGCGAGCGAGGGCTCGCGGTCGTCGCCAACGTGAGGAGCGACGTTCGCGCCGCCTCTCTCCGCGGCGAGGGGTTCGAGGTGCTCCAGCGAGCTGCGCTCGACATTGCGGTCGCGCGGGACGTCACGTCGGGCACGCACGTCGTGATCGCATTCCCGCCCGACGGCTCGACCGACGCGCGCGTGGCCGCGGGCCTCGGAGATGCAGCACGCATCACGTACCTGTCGAGCACGGGCGTCTATGGCTCCCAACGTGGCGTGGTCGACGACGATACGCCGGTCCCCGCGCTCACATCGAGCGATCGCGGCGCAAAGATCCTCGCCGCCGAGGAGGTCTACCGCGCGGCCGGAGCAACCGTGCTTCGGTGCCCGGCTCTCTACGGCCCGGACCGCGGTCTGCACACGCGCGTGCTGCGCGGCGAGCATCGCATCCCAGGGGACGGCACGCGGTTCCTGTCGCGCATTCACGTGCAGGACCTCGCGCAGCTCGTTCTCGCGAGCCTCCCGCGAGGTACGATGGTCGTGGGCGACCTCGAGCCGGCGCCGCATGGTGACGTGGTGCGGTTCATCTGCGATGCGTACGGTGTGCCGATGCCGCCGTTCGTCCCGCTCGAGAGCGTCCACGAATCGCTCCGCGCCGACCGCCGCGTCGATGCCTCGCGCGCGCTCGCCGCCTCCGGCATCACGCTTCGCTACCCGAGCTACAAGGACGGCATGTCCCCGACGGCGACGGGCTACATGCAGGCGTCGAAGCGGATCGTCGCGAAGTAGCGGTCGGCGATCGACTTGAGCTCGCCGATGTTCGAGAGCGCGGCCGCCGCGGTCACGACGTAGACGCGATCGCGGAAGATCGTGCTCATGCTGTACGCACGCCACGGAAGGCGCGCGCCGTTGAACGACGCGATGCTGTCGATCTGCCACGCATGCCCCGGAAGCCCCGCGACCGGAGCGGGCGTCACGCGCGGCGGCTGCAGATCGGACGGCGCGAAGCCGACCGTCCGGCTCGCCGTACGCATCACGGCCGAGTAGTCCTTCGTGAAGGACGCGAGAAGCTCGTCGCGGACCGCGTCGAGGTTGGCGCCCTCGGCGGCCTGCGTGGTCACGGTGAACGACGGATCGTACGAGACGGTTCCGGAGCTGAGCTGCTTGGCGCCGCGGAACGCGAGGCCGCCGCCGACGCCCGCGACCTTCGACGAGCCGGCAGGCGCCTCGATGCTCATGCACTCGATGGCCCCGCGCTGCGGCGCGGCATCCGCGCTCGTGCTCGCGCCTTGCGACGACCCGGTGGGCTCGGACTTGCGATTCGCGCACGCGAGCAGCGTGAGAACGAGCGGCGCGAGCAGCACGACGAAGCAGCGCGGCATTGTCATTCGTGTCCTTCGAGGGCAGCTCACGTAGGCGACGAGTAGGCCTTCTTCCACGTCGTGCGGTAAGCCTTCTCCTCGCGCTGCCACTTCGCGTCGTCCCAGCCGAGCTCGGGCTGCGCGATGGCGCGGATTCTCGCGAGCTGGTCGAGCCCCGCGTTGGGGAGCAGGAGGCCGAGGCGAACGCGGCGGAGCAAGAGATCCGCGAGGGTCACCACCGCCTCGGTGCGAGCGGCATGTTTCAGCTCGCTCCAGAGCGCGATCGAGCCGTCGATCGGGCGCGCCAGGTCGCCCTCGTCGAGGATCTCCTGGATCTCGGGGCCGAAGCGCCCCATGAGGCGCGCACGGGCAGCCTCGTCGAGATGGTCGGGCCACTTCACCTCTTCCGGGCCGGCGTCGAAGATGCGCGTGCGCGGACCGAGGCCGCCGAGCTCCTCTTCGGCTGCGGCGAGCGCGTCGCGGGCCATGACGACGAACGTAGTCAGCTTGCCGCCGCTGATCGTGAGGAGGCCGTCCTCCTTCCAGATCGCGTGCTCGCGAGACTCCTTCGAAGGATCGCTCTTGCCAGTGTCGATGACGGGGCGGACGCCCGACCATGTCGAGATGACGTCCTCGTGCGTGAGCTCGAGCGAGGGGAAGGCCTTGATCGCCGCTTCGAGCAGATACTCCGTCTCGGCCTGGCTGATCGCCGGCTCTTCATCGAGCTCGCCGTGGTCGACGTCGGTGGTCCCGAGAATTGTCACCCCCTCCCAGGGGATCGCGAAGACCGCGCGCTGATCGCGCGGGTGGAGGAGGCTCACCGCCTCCGCGAGCGGCAGGCGATCGGCGCGGAACGTGAGGTGGCTGCCGCGGATCTTGCGGAGGCGCTTCTCCTTGCCTAGCTGGCCGCGCAGCTCGTCCGCCCAAGCGCCGGTCGCGCTGATCACCATCTTCGCCTCGACCTCGGCCGTCCGAGAGGTGCCGTCGGGCGTCATATCCTTCAGCACCACGCCGCGGACCTTGCCGTCGGCGGTGCGGAGGAGGTGGTCGGCGCGCACGTAGTTGATCGCCGTGCCGCCGTGCCGGACCGCCTCACGGAGCACGCGGATGACGAGCCGCGAGTCGTCCGTCTGCGCGTCGAAGTAGCGGTAGCCCCCCTGAACCTTGGAGCCTTCGAGAGGCGGGATGCGCGCGATGATCTCGGCCTTCGACTGCGCCTCGTGCGCCCATTTCCAGGCGAGCGCGTCGTACATGGCGAGGCCGACGCCGTACATCCACTTCGGCATCTGGTCGCCCGGGAACGCCGCGAGCGAGAAGCCGAGCGGGTCGACGAGGCCCTTGCCTTCGGACATCAGCCGTTCGCGCTCCTTGACCGATTTCCGCGTGACGAGGAACTGGCCCTGGCGGAGGTAACGCAATCCGCCGTGGACGAGCTTCGTCGAGCGGCTCGACGTGCCCGACGAGAAATCCTGCGCCTCCACGAGCAGCGTCTTCTTCCCGTGGCGTGCGGCCTCACCCAGGATACCGGCACCGGTGATTCCTCCACCGATCACGATGAGATCCCACTTCTCGGCCGTGACCTGGCTCCACACTTCGTCTCGATAGCCGCGTGTCCACATGCGATCACAGGTTAGCAGGGCATGCAGGGCACCGCGCACTTTGGTAGAGTCAGAGGCTCGTAAAACGGGGTGGAGGTCGTCATGTCGCTCATCGAAAACGTTCCGGTCGAAGGCCAGGATTCGCGTCAGGATTCGCCTCAGGACTCGTCCGACCGCGCGCACCGCTCGAGTCCGCGCGTCTCGCGCGAAGCTCTCGGCCATGCGGCCGCCTCGAGCGAGCTCTCCGCGCTCCTCGGGAAGATGAAGGCGGCTGCGCGCAAGAGCGGCCCTCCCGACTACGACACGCGCATCGAGCACCTCGACAAGCTCGAGCGGATGATCCTGGCGCGCAAGCACGACATCGCGAAGGTCATCGGCATGGACTTCGGTGTGCGCTCCAAGCACGAGAGCCTGCTCGCCGAGGTCATGGTCGTCGTCCGCGAGATCAAGCACGCACGGGCGCACCTCCACGAGTGGATGGAGACCGAGCCGCGCGAGGTGTCGTGGATGCTTCTGCCCGGGCGCGCCGAGCTCCTGATGCAGCCGGTCGGCGTCGTCGGCATCATCTCGCCCTGGAACTACCCGGTGAATCTCGCGCTCGGCCCCCTCGTCGCCGTGCTCGCCGCCGGCAACCGCGCCATTCTCAAGCCCTCGGAGCTGGTGCCGGACACCGCCGAGCTCCTGAAGACGATGCTCACCGAGACGTTCGCGCCCGATCACGTGTCGGTCGTCACGGGCGGCATCGAGGTGGCGGAGGCACTCTCGCTCCTTCCACTCGATCACCTGCTCTTCACGGGCTCGACGCGCGTAGGCAAGATCATCATGAAGGCTGCGGCCGAGAACCTCACGCCGGTGACCCTCGAGCTCGGCGGCAAGTCGCCGGCTATCGTCGGCGAGGGCTTCTCGATCGCGCACGCCGCCCGCAAGATCATGCAGGGGAAATGCTTCAACTCCGGGCAGACCTGCATCGCCCCCGACTACGTCATGGTGCCGAAGGGCCGGGCAGACGCCTTCGTCGAGGAGTGCAAGGCCGCGTTCGCCTCGATGTATCCGCTCATCCAGACGAATCCGGACTACACGGCGATCATCAACGACAAGCAGTACGAGCGTCTTCAATTCGCCTTGAAGGACGCGCGCGACCGCGGCGCGAAGATCGTCGAGCTGAACCCCGCGAAGGAGGAGCTCGACCCGAACGCCCGCAAGATGGCGCCGCACCTCGTGCTCCACGCCAAGGACGACACCGTCCTGATGCAGGAGGAGATCTTCGGACCGATCCTGCCGATCCGCACCTACGAGACGCTCGACGAGGCGATCGGCTACGTCAACGATCACCCGCGTCCGCTCGCGCTCTACTTCTTCGAGCACGATCAGCAGCGCATCGACCAGGTCCTCCGCGAGACGGTCTCCGGCGGCGTCTCGATCAACGAGACCATGCTCCACTTCGCGGTCGAGGACCTGCCCTTCGGCGGCATCGGTGGTAGCGGCATGGGCCAGTACCACGCGCGCGAGGGCTTCGATGCCTTCACGAAGAAGAAGCCCGTCTTTTACCAGAGCCGCATCAACGGCTCGGCGCTGCTCAAGCCGCCCTACGCGAAGAACATCGATTTCGCGCTGAAGATGCTCCTGGGGAAATGA
>JAYSXP010000428.1:0-3960 GCA_043717125.1 Polyangiaceae bacterium
GGTGAGCGTGATGAGCAGGAGCCCGTCCCAGTTCGAGGTATGAGGCCAGGCGAGGCACACGTACTTCTTCTGCGGGGGCTTTTCGCCCTCGAACTGCCAGCCGGCGAGGGCGAGACTGCGGGCGAGAGGCGCCGCCACAAGCCGCTTCTTCATCGCACGACCATATCTCAGGCGGACCTGTCGCGTTACGCTCGTCGACGCCCGCAATGCTTCCCGATCCCGTCCAAGGCGCGCTCAACACCCTCACTGACCTCTTCTCCACGCGTCCTGCGCTGGTCGACGCCGTGCGCGCTCAGTGGCGCGCGGGGAGCGGCTTCGATGCCAACCCCGGTCTCGACAGCGACGTTCCCGAAGACGTAGTCGCGGCCGCTGACGAGCTCTCCGCGGCGATGCCGGCGCTCACCTCGGCGGAGGAGCACCTCGCGTTCCTCTGCGGCGCGATCGCCGGAACCGCCGGAGCTCTGCTCGTCGCGTGGTGCAAGGCGAGCACCTGGCGACGCGACGTGCACATGGCGCCTCTCCTCATGGCCGCCGCGAAGGTGGACGAGTTCTGCGAGCAGGTCCAGCAGATCGCCCACGACCGCGTGGTCGAAGGGCCACTCGTCGACGCGCTTGCGTGCGCACCGCTCCTCGGTACCGGCGCGCAGCTCGCGCTGCCCGAGAACGCCGAAGCCCGCGCGCGCCTCGAGATCTTGATCTGGGAGGCCGGCGCGAGCGCCCTCGAGGTGCCTGACCTCGGTCGCTGGCTGTTCGCCTCGAGCGACACGTTCGACGAGCTGGTTCGGCACCCGGCACACGGCGCTCTCCGCGGTCGCGTGCTCGCGGCGCGCTGCCTCGAGGTGAGCGTCTGCGGGATGCCGCCGATGACCGACCCTGAGCTCGTCGGGCGCACGCTGCAGCTGCTCCAGCCTCTTCTCCTCCACCCCGAGCCGCTCGTCTGGGTGCACGCCGCGCGCGCGCTCGGGAGGCTCACTGGGCCCGTCGACATGCTCGAAGGGACGCTGCTCGACTGGGTCGTCGGCGCCTCACCGGTGCTGCGCCAGCGTGCGCTCACCGCGATCGCGTCGCTTCCTGCGGAGCGACTGACGTTCCTCGCGGCGAGCCAGCTCATCACGATCATCGGCTCGAAGGAGGAGGACGCGTGGGTGCTCGCTGCGGTCGCCGCGGCGACGCCGTACCTCTTCTTCTCGCGTCGCGACCTGTGGGATCGGCTCGCCAAGCGGATCCTCGGCGGTGATGGCGGCGCGATCGCCGCACGTGGCCTCGCGCGCGGCCTCGCGACGCTCTGGCGCCGCGGCACGCACGAGGAGGAGATCGGAGCGCCCCTCCGCGCGCTCCGCGAGATGGCTCGCCGCGCCCGCTCCGAGTCGCTCGACGAATCGCGTCGCTGGATCGAGGTCATCGCCGCGACGGACGTGCTCGACGTCGCCGAGCGCGATCCGCTCGACCTCGAGCTCGGTCTCGAGAATCTGATGCGCATCGCCGCGCAGTACGACGACGAGGAGGCCGACGCGCGTGCGGCGCGGTTCGCGCTCACGCTCGCGCCCTCGTTCACCGAGGCCCGGCGCATCGCGATCGGTCCGGGCCGCGTCCGGCAGCGCGCCGCGGCGATGAACGCTCTCGAGGGCTGCGGCCGCGCGTTTGCGCTCCGGCTCTGGTCTCCCCTGCTCGCGACGCGCCCCGCGGGCGTTCACATCGAGGAGCCGAACCTCGATGAGACCTGGAAGGTTCTCTCTCGCGCGCCCGAGGAGATCCTCGATCTCGTGAAGGAGCGCAGGCAGGCCGGCGCCGACCTCGACGCGGATCTGCCGCTCGAAGCCCTCGCGATTCGCCTCGGCGGCTATGCGCTCGATGCGTGCGGTGCGGACGGCGATCTGGGTCACGGCCGCGGCCCGACCGCGCACGACACGTGCCTCTGGCTCCGGAAGCTGCAAGGCCTCGTCGACGGCTCGCGCGAGCTCCCGCCGTCGCTGAAGGGCGCGCTGAGCACGCTGTTCTGGCGCCTCGTCGACACGACGCGCG
Source organism: Polyangiaceae bacterium (assembly GCA_043717125.1). Taxonomy (GTDB): domain Bacteria; phylum Myxococcota_A; class Polyangia; order Polyangiales; family Polyangiaceae; genus Labilithrix. The sequence continues at coordinate 2,023 of JAYSXP010000428.1, forward strand.
GCACGGCGCTCGGCGAGGTCGACGACGTCCGCTGGCTCGGCCCGTTCGCGGCCTGGTGGGCGCTCGTCATCGACCGGCCCGCGGTGCTGCTCCAGCTCGCCACGGCGCTGCCGATGATGGCCGAGGGCGCGCTCGCGCGCTGCTGCGACGAGGCCGATCGGCTCCGCATGGCGGTCTCGTCCGGAGCGCCCGACGGACAGTGGGGCTCGTCGGCCGCGCTGGCGCTCGCCGCGCTGCACGCCGCCGACACAGAGCTCGCACAAGCGCTCGTCGGTCTCGCGAACACCCTCGGGGCCTTCGCCGGCGCGAAGGGGCCCGCGCAGAACCTCGAGCACATGTGCGTCGAGCTCGTGCTCGCGGCCGATCGCCTGCACGGCGCGCTCGCGAATCCCGTGAAGGCCTTGCACACCGCCACCAAGCAGACGCAGGACGACTCGCTCTCGCGCAGCGCGACCGAGAACGCGCCGCGCGTCGCCGCCCTCGTCGCCCGCGCGATCCGCGCGCGCGAGCTTTCGATGCTCGACGTGTGGTTCGCCTCGCTCGGTCCGGTGACCTCCGCGCTGCTCGAGAACGCGGTGAAGGCCGCGATCCGCCGCACCCCGCCGCCGCCACCGCAGCCGAAGAAGACCGAGCCGAAGCTCATCGAAGGCTACGAGCTGGTGAAGCCCCTCGGTGAAGGCGGCATCGGAACGGTGTGGCTCGTGCGCAAGCCGGGCGCTGACCGCTTCTTCGTGCTCAAGATTCCGAAGGCGGAGGCGCTCGCCAACGCCAACGACACCGAGCGAGCGGGCATCCTCGCGTCGTTCGTCGAGGAGGCCAAGGCGCTCGCCGGTCTCTATCACCCGAACGTCGCCAACATCATCGATCGCGGCGTCTCGAGCTCGGTGCCGTTCCTCGTGCTCGAGTATCTCATCGGCGCCGACCTCAAGCAGTACTCGTCGGCGAAGGCGATGACGCTCTTCGAGCTCCGGCAGGTCGTGCTCGATTCATGTGCCGGTCTTGCGTCGCTCCACAGCGCAGGCCTCGTTCATCGTGACATCAAGCCAGCGAACCTCTGGTTGCGTCTTCCGCTCGCTGGCGGAGAGCGCTTCGACGACCACAAGCATCGCGACCCGGCGATCGTGCCGCCGCTCGCCACGGTCGTCATCGACTTCGGTATGGTGCGCGCGATTCGCGTGCCGCAGGACGCGGCGGGGCGCTTCGTCGCCGGCACGGCGGGCTACATCGCGCCGGAGCAGGTGCTCGACCCGGTCGAGCTCGACCCGCGTTCGGACATCTACGCGCTGGCGGGCACGATCTACAACGTGACCACGGGCCACGCGTTCTTCGACGACATCGAGAACCCGCGCGACCGGATCATCGCGCATATGCGCCGCGACCCCTTCGAGGATGCGGAGCGCCTGCGCACGTATCCCGCGGCGATCGCAAAGCTGCTGCGAGCCGCGACTGCGCGCGAGCCGGGGGACAGGCCCTCGCCCGCCGAGTTCGGGAAAGAGTTCGCGGCTTCGCTCTAGCCCTAGTTCAGAGAGACGACCGGGCCCTTGGTGGGCTGGGCGCGATCGCGGAGGCCGTCGACGAAGTCTTCGGCGCCGTCGCGGAGCTCCTCGTCGACGTACGACTGGGGGGCGGGGAGTACCGGCACGAGGAGGACGTCGACCGAGAGAAGCGAGTGCTTCGCGTCGACCGGCTTGATCGTGATGACCGTGTGGCCGCGCTTCATGTCGCCCTTGATGCCGCGGGCCTCGATGATGTGCGTGTTGCCGACGGTGCGATCGGGAGCGAAGCGCATGACCTCGTAGAGCTCGATCGTCATCGGGCCGATCTGCACGGGGTAGCGCATGTAGACGTCCGTCTGATCGCCTTCCTTGCCGATGACGCGCGCCGTCTTGAACTTGCGATGCAGCTCGCGGTACTTGCCGAACTCCGTCGCCGTCTTCA
>JAYSXP010000429.1:0-11387 GCA_043717125.1 Polyangiaceae bacterium
GATCGCGATCCCGAAGACCGCGGCCGGCTACGACTACGCCGGACTTCGCGCGTGCGCCGCGAAGTTGAAGTCCTTGGCGCCCGAGTACGCATCGGAGAAAGGGGTCATGATCTCGGCCAGTCCGGACATGGCGTACGGAACGCTGGTGATGACGGTGGACGCGTTGCAGCCAGACGAGCTCTTCCCCGAGGTCACGTTCGGTATCGCGCGCTGACGGCGCAAGTCAGTCGCACCCGAACAGGGGACCCCTCGAGCTGCGTAGAAGCATTTCTGCTGGACGCCCTCTCGGCGGAAGGGCGGTGCGAATGACGTGGCGCCATGGTTCGCCGATTCTGGCAAGCTCGTGATCGCCGGCACGTTAGTCGGTGACAATCTCGTCGTTGCCGACCTGTCACCCTAGGCAGGCAGGACGCAAATCCCCACGTCGAAAGCGACGGTGACGCACGGCGCGTCGCCGTCGGTCGGATGCACGAGGTGCAGCATGGGCGACGGGAACGGCGATCCCGCGTCTCCGGCGTCGAGGGCACCGCGGGTGAACGTGGTGCACGTGGTCTGCGCGCGTCGACGCCTCCTTCGACGAAAACTGCCAGTTTCTCCGGACGCCACGACCCTCACGATGCTTGTCGTCGCGCTCGCAATCGCTGCCGCCAACAATCCCATTCTTCGCATGGCTGCCACGCTGTCAGAACCAGACATCACGGCTGGGCTCGGGCGACGCGAGCCGTTCGGACGGCTCTACGGGAGCGGTTGTGGACTACGCTCGGGGCACGTCATGCCGAAGTACATCCTCGAATCGCAGTCGCGCACCATCGACCTCGGGCACGGCCGGCTCGACGGAGCTCCCGTCAGGAACCTCTACGAGTTCGAGGTCACGCTCGACGAGAGCGTCGAGCAGATCGTCGCCTGGCCGGTGAATCGTCCGGCAACGAAGGATCGGAGCCGCTGGGAGGACGGCCCTCGGCGCTCACCCAAGGGAACCGAGAACTGGTGGATCGCCACGAACACGAGCTTCGCGCCCGATCGCGCGCGTGCCCTCACGACCACGTCCTACCTGACCGAGAAGGATCATCGCTGGCTCGCCGCGCGAATCGTCGATGCCGCGCGCGCGAGTGAGCCCCGCTACCACGCGCTGGTTCACCGGCTCGTCGGCGATCTGCTGCGCCGGTGGACCGCGGACGCCATTCAGGGAGACGCGCTCAAGATCGAGGCTCACTGGAACGACGATGCGGCATTCGAGCGCTTGCCGTCGACGCGGGCAGCACGCGATGCGCAGGCGGCGTGGAAGACCTCGCGTGCTCGACGAGCGTACAAGCACGAACACATCGTCCCGGTCGGGGTTCTCGCGGATTGGGTCCTCGCGCATCCGGAGCCGTCGGTCGATGAGGTGTACACGTATCTCGACCGCTTCTGCATCGCAGTGCTCGTCCACGAAGCCGAGGAGGCGCGGCTGAGCGAGCGCCGCCCCGACGGACCGGGCTACCGCACGCGCATGCCCCCGGGATGGACGATGACCCTCGAAAGCGATCCCTGGGATCGCTTCAAGCGAACGCTACTGCAGGACGGGAGCCGACGTTCCCTCTACGACGCCATCGACTTCCCCGTGGGCCACCCGAAGCGTCCCACTCCACTCCGGGCTCGAGCTGCTTGTTGACGAGGTTTTCACAGGCCATTCCGGCGAATCCTCCGGCGGATCGCCCGGCACCATCACCCTCTCACGCGCCGTCGCCAAACTTCGCTCTGCCGCCGACGCGATCGCCCTCCGTCCCGTCGTCACTCGCAGGAGAGGCACCGAGAGCGTTGCCCCTCCCGCGAGCGCCCACCACCCCTTCGAGAATGTCGAACGCACTGCGCGCCCGCGTGAAGGGCGGCCGGCTCGTCCTCGATGAACCGTGCGCCCTCCCTGGCCTCATCATTGATCCGCTCGGCGAGACCATCCGGGTGCTGACGAGCACCGAAACGAGCACCGCTCTCACGACGCTTGAAAGAATCGACCGGCCGGGGGTGGAAAGCGCAGTTCGCCAGGTTCTCCTGGCATCGCGGAGCGTAGGTGAGCAGCGTCGCAATCCATTCACCGGCAACTCCCATTGAGGCTCGGGAGACATCCCCAGATAGCCCGGATCCGGTTAGGCTCTCTCTTCCGATGGGCGTCGAATACGAGCGCTGGTTGATTGCGAAGGGGGCCTCTTTCCTGCCGGCGGCGGCTTCGATCGTGAAGCTCGTCGAGCGACTGCGCAAAGAGGGCTGGATCATCGACCCGAAGTCACCCGAGCTGGCGAAGTTGCGCTTCGAGGGTGCGCGTGAGGAGCGCGCGAAAGCGACCGGCGGTTATGGCGTGAGGACGGTCGAGAACACCTTTGGAGGTGACACCGCGGCGGCGCTCGCAGCGTGCACCGACCCGCTTCCCGCAGCGCTGAGCGCGGAGTGGATCGAGCATCCGAGCCGCGAGGAGCTCCGGCTCGTGTGGCCCGTCCACGCTGACGCGCCGCTGCCGCTCAAGTACCCGCTCTCGCGCACACCCGACGGGCCGCTCGGCTACACGCTCGAGATCCACCGCGCGGACGAGTACGTGTACCCGGTGGCGGAGGCGATTGGCCCCGTCCCGACGACGTGCCGTTGCGGCGAGGACCAGGGCTTCGAGTGGGACGACGAGGAGCTGGTGCCGGCCTTCGGCGCTTCGACGGGGATCTTCGCGGAGTGCGAGGAGTGCAGCCGCACGTTCGAGCCGTCGAAGGGCACGGCGATGCTCACGAACCCGTTCGACGGCACCAAGAGCGAGGTGTTCGGCGGGGCCGCGTATCGCTTCGCGCTGAAGGTCGACTGCGGCACGTGCTTCGTCGCCGATGCGAAGCTCGCGTTCGCCCCCGAGCTGGTCGCGCTCGTCGAGAACGAGTTCGGCCGGGCGTTCCACGAGGTCGGCGCGCTGTCCTGATCAGCGCGGCTGTGGGCGCACGGGGCCGGGGGCGTCGCAGACGGGGCACACGCCATCCCGCGGGTCGAACGGGCCGCAAGACTTGCACTCTGCACGTACTCCCCGGTACCCCGCGTCGTACAGATCGCATTCCGTTCGTGCTTTGCCCGCGCGCTTGCCCTCGTACGTGACGGTCGCGGGAACGAACGCGCGATACGTGATGCTGTCGATGCCGCAGCCCGGACACTCCTTCGGGACCGGGTGCGCGTTCTCCATCGCGAGCGCGCGCGCCAGGCCGCCCGGATCGTGACACCTCGGGCACATCGGGTCGGCGAAGAGCTCGTGTTTGCACGCCGCGCAGCGGATCGCAAAGACACCGTCGACGAACGTCTCGCCCTTGTAGGCCCACGTGACGGCGCCCGCAGGCTCGCCGCCGATGAGCGGGAATTTCCCCTCGACGTACGCCTCGATGACGAGCTTCTTCGTGTCGCACGCGGTGCAACCACGCTCGACGAGCTCCGTGAAGCTGGCTTCGGTAAGCGACCCCATCAGCTGCGCAGGCTCAGCGCTGAACGCGCCGCGCTTCTCCCTTCTGGAGCGCGTCGAGCACCTGACGCCCGAAGACCGACCGCTCGACGGGTCGCACAACCTCGATCACCTCGGCGCCGCAGGCCCTCGCGAGCTCGCTCACCTCGGCCACGTCGCTCGGCGCGGCGTCCTCCGTGAGCACGACGACGAGCGGAAGGATCTCGGACATCTTCGCGCACGCCTCGCGTGTCGTGTTGAGCCGGAACGCTTCCAGCGGGCTCACCGAGAGGCGGCACGCGATGAACGTGGCGTCATCCATGCCCACGAGCATGCACCGATAGAGCGTCGAGACGTCGAGGGTTGGATGCTCCTGCTTCACCCCTCGACGATACCATCGACTTGACGCGGGTGTCCGCGCTCGGGTCATCTGACACGATGCGTATTCCCCCGGCGACGGCGCTCACGGTGGTCACGGTCTTCACCCTCATGGGTTGCAACCTGCTGGCCAAAAAGGAACAGGACGCCGGCGCCGCGGCCAGCGCGGAGGGCGGTGCAGCCACGACGAAGTCCGCCGCCAAGCCCCCGGACGGCGTTCATTCGATCGACGGTGTCGGCGACGTCCCGGCGTGGGCTCCCGACCACGGCAAGCCCGCCAAGTGCACCCCGAGCTCGGCGGCCGTCGCGCGCTTCAAGGCCGTCGAGAAGGGCGACGACCCCGGGCTCGTCGCCGGCACGGTGGATGTCTCGACCTTCGTGAAGGAGGTCGGCGCCGACGACTGCTTCGCCTCCCGGAAGGGGCTCGCCGAGTCGCTCAACAACGGGGGGTACAAGCGCTACGGGTTGAAGAAGTTCGACGAGGCCAACCGCTTCTGGCGCGCCGCCCTCACCGTGCGCCCTGCGTTTCTTCTTTCTCGCTACAACCTCGCGTGTGGGCTTGGGCTCGCCGGCAAGGGCAAGGACGCCGTCACCGAGATCCTCGAGATCGCCCGAGCCGCGAAGGAAGGTGATGCGAGCGCGTCGAACTTCCTCGAGAAGGCCAAGACGGACGACGACCTCAAGAGCGTGCGCGAGGATCCGACGTTCAAGGAGGCGCTGAGAGCGTCGCAAGGCGGCCTCGTCGGCCCGCGCAAGGGCTCGAGCGAGCCCGAAGTGGGCAAGAAGGCCGTCCCATTGCTCCCCGAGGAGTTTCGGAAGATCAAGGACACCGCCGGCATCACGGACACCGGGTTCATCACGTTCAAGCCGGCCGTCGTGAACATCTGGACCTGGCGTCCGAACAAGGACACCGAGCTCGTCGTCACCTCCCTCACCGACGACCCCGCGACGCTCGGCAAGCCGAAGGGCGACCTCAACTTCGCCTACGGCGCCATCGCCGTGTACCGCCGCGACGGCGAAAAGCTCACGCTCCTCCTCTCGCGCAAGACCGGCGAGAATCCGCCGGCGGTCGCCTCCGGCAAGAACGGTACGGTCGCCTACACCTTCGAGTTCGCGTGCGGCACCCTCTCGGGGACGCTCAGCTGGAACGGCAAGAACGTCGAGGTCAAGGAGAAGACCTGCGGAGACCTCTGACGTAAGCTCGCAGCATGGCCGGGAGCGGGCAGCGCAAGAAACTCGGGGCACTCGATCGCTCGTTCCTCGCCGCGGAGCGTCGCGATGTCATGATGCACGTCGGCGCGCTCCTCGAGCTGTCACCGACGAAGGGCTGGTCGCGCGACTTCTCGCGAGAGCTTCGCGAGGAGCTCTCGCGCACCGACAAGGTGGATCGGCCCTGGAACCAGCGGCTCCTTCACCCCGATCTGCTCGCGAGTCCGCTGCAGGCGTGGGTCCCCGACGAGAGCTTCGACCTCGAGTACCACGTGCGTCGCTCCGCGTTGCCGTCGCCGGGCGACGAGCGAGAGCTCGGTGTCCTCGTGTCGCGGCTCCACGGTACGCCGCTCGATTTCCATCGGCCGCCGTGGGAAGCGCACTTCATCGAGGGCCTCGACAAGAAGCGCATCGCCATCTACTTCAAGGTCCACCACGCGCTGATCGACGGCTACACCGGGATGCGGCTGCTCCAGCGGAGCTTCTCGACCGACGCGACAGACCTCGACACGCCGCTCTTCTTCTCGCAGAAGGCGGTCGAACGAACGAAGGATCACGAGGACGTCGCGCCCAGTTTCGACGCACTGCTTGCAGCCGTCCGCGATCAGGTGGGCGTCGCGAAGGACATCGGAAGGGCGCTCGTCACTGTCGCCCAATCGATTCGAGGCGGCGCGTCGGGGCTCGCACTCCCGCTCCAGGCGCCGAAGTCGGTTCTCAACCAGCGCATCTCGCGGAGCCGCCGCTTCGCCACCCAGAAGGTCTCGATCGAGCGTGTGAAGCGCCTCGCGGCCGCCGCGGGCGGCACGGTGAACGACGTCGTGCTCGCGATCTGCGGCGTCGCCCTCCGCCGCTTCCTGGGCGAGCTCGATGCGCTGCCCGACAAGCCGCTCGTCGCGATGGTCCCGGTGAACGTCCGCCCGAAGGACGACCCGGGAGGCGGCAACGCCATCGGCGCGATCCTGGCGTCGCTCGCGACGAACGTCGCCGATCCGCGCGCCTCGCTCGATGCCATCATCGCCTCGACCAAGCGATCGAAGGCGCAGCTCCAGGGCATGTCGAAGGGCGCGATCATGCAGTACAGCGCGCTCGTGCTGGCGCCGCTGATGCTGTCGTTCATTCCCGGCGCAGTGGGCCGCTTCCGGCCGGCGTTCAACGTGGTGATCTCGAACGTGCCCGGTCCCGAGACGCCGCTCTACTTTCGCGGCTGGAAGCTCGACGAGATGTACCCGCTCTCGATCCCGTTCCACGGATACGGGCTCAACATCACCGTGCAGAGCTACGCGGGCTCGCTCAACTTCGGCTTCACCGGTTGTCGCGATACGCTCCCTCACCTTCAACGCCTCGCGGTGTACAGCGGCGAAGTGCTCGACCAGATGGAGCGCGCCTAGCGAGACGGTTGCTGCCTGCTCCCCGCAGAGGTCGAGGGGTACGGGCCGCTTCGCCGCAGGGGAGTGGCCGCAGGTCGTCGTGGCGCTCGCGTCAATCCGCGCGTTTCGCTGCGGCCGAGGGCTTGCAGGACAGGCTGTGAGGAGGCTGCAGCATGACCATGGTTTATGCGTCGCCGCCGCCGCGGCGCGCTCGCAATCGCGATTCCCAGGCCGACGTGGAGACACGCGTGTACGTGCGACCGACTCCGCAAGCGTGGCGCAACGTGTTCCTTCAGCCGTGGACGCAAAGCGACCCCCCGTTGCCGTGGGCGACCGCTTCGGCGATCGTGACGCTCACCGCACCGATACTTCCGGTCGCGCTGACGGTGCATGCTCCGCGCGCGAGGCCGCGGCGGCGATCGATCATGCCGTGGGTCGTCTTCCTGGCGGCCTTCGGCATCGCCTTCGGAATCGGAAAGGACCGCGCGCTCCGCGCCGAGCTGGGCTCGGGGCTCCGCGTGCTCGAGATTGCTGCGATCAGGCTGGTCGTCAGGTAGCGACCTGAGCCGAGCACCGAACGCTCGGTTCACCGGCGCGCTCGCTCTTGCAAGCAGCAGCGCCGGTGATCCGGACTTCGAATCAGAGCGGCTTGACGTTCTCGGCGCGCGGACCCTTCGGGCCTTCGCCCTCGGTGAACGAGACGCGCTGTCCCTGCTTGAGCTCCTCGAAACGGACGCCCTCGCACGCGGACATGTGGAAGAACAGGTCCTTGCCCGTGCCGGTCTCGATGAAACCGAAACCCTTGTCCGTCAACCGCTTGATGGTGCCTTCAGCCATTTGATTCATCCTTGGAAAAAGCGGTCGTTCGAGGGAGCACGTAACTAGGGTGTTCAGACGAAACTCGCCGCACGTAGACCTACAGTAAGACCCCCGGAGGGTCCCGCTGTCAATGACTCCTCATGGGCGAGGCTTTCCGTCGCGGACTCTGCCTCAAACGGCCGCTACTTCGGGCTTCGGGCCACGTGAGCCTCGCTGGCGCGCGACCGGCGCGCGGACCGAGCGCGGCCGCGCGTTTCGCCTCGACCCCGCGCGCGCCGCTCGCTAGAGCCTCCGCATGGACGTGCGACCGGACACTCCGACGGCGCGGCTGTTGCGCCCGATGCGCTTTGCGGGTGAGCGTCGCTATGCGGTCGCGGTCGAGCCCAACGCGGAGCTCGCTGCCGTCGCCGAGAGCCTTCAGCTCGCCGAGGAGGTGTGCGAGCGTGCGCGCGCGGAGGGCGCGGTGCTCGCGTACGGGTTTGTCGACGCGCCGGAGGCGGCTCGTGCGTTCGAGACGCTTCGCTTCGACTCGCTCGGGCCGGCGCCACAGCTCGTGCGTCCGCTTCGCCTCTCGGCCTTCGGGGGCGCCCTTCCTCGCGCGGCGCACGGGCTCCTGGCGAAGGTCCCGCTCGTCGCGCCGTTCGGTCGTACGCGTCGGAAGGGCTTCCGCGAGATCGCCGTGAAGGAGCCGCGCATCACGCGGCTCTGGGATCGCTTCTCGGTCGACGTGGGCGTCGCGGTCGAGCGCACGGCAAGGTACGTCGACGGTCGCGTCTTCGAGCGGCAAGACGCGGGCTACCGCGTCTTCATTATCGAAGACGGCGACCGCTACGCGATACGTGCAATGTGCATCTTCAAGGTGAAGGACGAGCCGGCCGGGCGCATCGGGTACGTCATGGAGCTCCTGCACGACCGGAGCGTGACCGGACTACGCGCCGCTTCCCACCTGCTCGGCCTCGCGCTGCGCGAGATGATGGACGCCGGCGCGGATGCCGCGCACGCGTGGTCGCTTCCGCACTCCGGTAGCTATCCGATCTACGCACGTCACGCGTTCGTCTCGCCGCGCGCGGGCTTCCGCTTGGGCACCAAGGACATGCAGGTCGGTGTTCGTGCGTTCGACCCGGAGGTCGATGACGTCGTGAGGCGGCGTGAGCGCTGGTACCTGAGCTACCTCGACGTCGAGTCGTTGTGATCAGCTGACGGCTAGGTCGGCTTTGATCTTCTTCCCGCGGCGCTCGACGCCGAGGGAGAGCTTTCGCTTCTCGGCGACCTCGCGGCGCCCCTCGATGTAGTCCGAGGGGCCCGCGATGCGCCGGGCGTTGATGCTCGTGATCACGTCGCCGACCTTCAGGCCGGCCTTGTCGGCGAGGCCGCCCTTCGGGACCTTGCCGAGCGAGAAGACGCCCTCGTTCAGATCGATCGTGAAGCCGAGCGCGGGCGGCTCGCGCCCAGGCGCGAAGAGCACGTCGAGCAGGTCGACCGCGAGGACGAGCTTCTTCTTGGCCTCCTCGAGCGAAATGGCCGTGCCGTAGGTCGGGTCCTGCCAGGCCGGTACCTTCGACTTGCGCGCACCCGGCGGCGCGAACGAGAAGCGGAGGACCGAGTGATCGGCCAGCGCCGGTCCGTCGTAGAAGAGCACCGGCACATCGACGCGGCGATCGGCAACATCGACGAGCGTGCCGAGCGACATGAACGCGGTCCCGGGAACGAACTTGGGGATCTCGCGTGCGAGATCGGCGAACCAGCCGCCCTGCGACTTGGGCGGGGACTTCGCGCCCTTCTCGTTGAGCATCGCGACGAGCAGGACGTCACCGGCATTGTAGACCATCGAGAGCTCGAACACGTGCGGGGGCACCGGCGCCATGTGCGCGTCCTCCGGCGAACCGCCGCGGAGCGAACGCGTGTGCCGTGTCTTGCCCCATCGGACGCCGTGGGAATAGCGACTCTCCATCGAGAGGGAGCCGTCGGGATGATGGCGTCGCGAGACGCCGTGGAGCGCGCCTTTGTCGTCGTAGGTCGAGCGGCAGACGAGCGTTCCTTCGGGACGCCACCACGTCCACTTGCCGACGGGGACACCACCCTTGGTGGCACCGAGCTCCCATTCGTTCTCGGCGGCGTTGAAGACGGCCTTGGCAGGAACGCCGGCCGGTCGCTTGCGCTGCGAGGCGGCGGTCTTCTTCGCGGCGGTCTTCTTCGCGCTCTTCGTCTTCGGCTTCGCCATGCTGCGAGCGTACTCAAAGGGCGACAGGGGTGCTACGCGCCGTCGTCGACCTGCGAGGCGCGGACGAGATCGGCCCGCACTTCGACCGGCATCTTCTGCGTGTCGATGTCGTCGAAGCTCTGCGCGTCTGCGATGGGGGATGACGCGAAGGCGGAGGGCCGTGTCGCGAGCACGTCGCTCCCGAGCATCTCGAGATCCGTCGCCGTCGTCGCCTCGTCGAGGAACGTGTCGAACGCCGGGGGCGCCGCCGCGATGCTGGACGACGTCGGCGCCACGCGCTGGAGCGTCGGCTGGTCGTCGTCTTCGTCGTGTTCGTAAGATTCGGTCACGAATCAGCCCCCCTTGTTTCGGCGATCTCAGCCTCCTACAGCATGCCGCCGCGCACAAGGGTCCCCTTCCTACGGCGTGACACGGCTCGCCGCCGAGGAGGCCGTCTTGCGATAGCGCTGGCGGACGTCCTCGAGGCACCGCCGGCGTCCCCTGCGCCTGCACGTGCGTGTATGTTGCATGCAATGACGGAGACTGCGGGCCCGTCTTCCGTCACCTAAAGAGGAGGAGGGTGGTGGATCTCCGCCGGCCCGCCTGGAGCCAGGAGTCGAAGTGCAGTGCACCACCTGCGCCGCTATTTTCCAGCAAACCTGCAGAGTTCCGGCGGCGACCGACTTGGTCTTACGTTTGCACACAACGTAGCCATGCGCTCCACCCCTTGCATCGCCCGCGTCGGTATCGCCTCTCTCCTCGGCGCCCTCGCCACGTTTGGCGCCGCCCGCGCGGAAGCAGACACGGCGCCCGCGGCGGCCTCGCCGGGTTGCGATGCGGCCTCGCTCACATGCTCGGTCGGCTCGGCCACGCTGAAGGCGCAAGTCAAGAACCAGCTGCCCACGACGATCGACAGCGGCGTCATGGACAAGGGGCTCATCAAGATCCGGACGCGCTTCACCATCGACCCGGTCGGCACCGATCCGCTCATCTCGATCGACATGCCGAAGGGCGCGCTCGTCGAGGCCTCCTGGTCGGAGAAGGGCTTCATCGTCGTGAAGCCGGTCGTCCAGCAGGGTCAGCAGGGCACGTACAAGGCTCGCTACACGCTCACGCCGAGCCTCGAGGCTTCGATCTACGGCATCGGCATCAACTACAACGCGTCGCAGCTCATCAACAAGATCCCCGGCGCCAAGTTCAACTACGACGCGACCGCGACCACGTCGATCCTCCCCTGGGGCCTCACGGCCGCGGTGCTGAGTGTTCCGGCTCCGGCGCTCGACCAGTCGACCCTCTTCGCGCTGCCGTTCTCGGCCATCGGCGTCGATCCCGGCACGGTCGAGGGCACGCTCGCCATCCAGGCCGCCGCCAAGCCGACGTTCAGCTACCTCACGAAGGAAGTTCGCCTCGACTCCGGTGTCATCACCAAGGCCGACGGCTCCGCGAAGATCGCGGTCGGCGACGAGGACTTCCTCGACCTCACCGCTTCGGTCAACGGCACGGTCACCCTCGGCGGCACGCTCGACATCCGCCCGGTCGTGAAGATCGACTCGGTCGCCGGCTTCCCGACCTTCGGCCTCACGAAGTTCAGCTTCAGCGCGGTCAGCAAGGACATCGGCGGCGGCGCTCCCGTCCCCGTCAACTTCGAGCAGGCGCAGATCCACATCCCGCTCCCGAACGTGAAGGTCCCCTCGGCCACCGTCGCCATGGGCGACGTCAAGGCCGGCGCGTCGGCCGACAAATCGGTCACGATCGACAGCACCGGCGAGCTGGGCGCAAAGCTCACGTTCACCAGCTCCGATCCGCAATTCTCCGTCCCGAGCGGCGAAGTCCGCGCCGCTGCGAAGAGCAGGATCGAGCTCAAGGTCGTCTTCAAGCCCTCGAGCGACGGCGCGGCCTCCGCGACGATCACGGTTCGCTCGAACGACCCGGACTCTCCCGAGCAGCAGTTCCGCGTGGCCGCCAACGGCGCGTCCCTCGA
>JAYSXP010000430.1:0-31610 GCA_043717125.1 Polyangiaceae bacterium
GGGCGCGGGCATCGTGCTCTCCGCGGCCTGTAGCGGAGGCGACGAGACCCCCGAGCCCGCACCTCTCGAGGCCGGCTCCGCCGACACCGCGTCGCGCGCGTCGCAAGAGGCAGGTGCCCCGATCGTCATCGGCCCTGCCGTCGAGTGCACCATCTCCGCGGCCATCGAGAACGAGCCGAACAACACCGCGGCGACGGCCAACGCCTTCACCGAGCTCGGCTTCTGCGGTGTCCTCGATACGCCGACCGACGTCGATTACTTCACGTTCGCGACGCCGGCAGGAACGAAGCTCACCGTCTTCCAGGCCGTGATCGACGGAAAGGTCGAGTTTCAGCTGACGTCGAACGGTGCGACGTTTGGTCCCTCCGAGACGTCGAAATTCGGTTCCGGCACGTACGCCGTGAAGGCATTCACGACCGCTGGCAAGCCAGCCTCCTACCGGATTCGCGTGCAATTCGACGCGCCCTGAGCCGTTCCACCCCGCAAGGGTGGTCCCGGGCTCAGGAGTGGCTATGACTAAGGACGATGACGGAGCGCAAGGCCACCACGACCGATGACTTCGCGCACTACGCGCGCTCGCTTCGCGCCGCGATTGCGGGTGGTGAGGCGGCGAAGCTGATCCTCCCGTCCAAGGTGCTGTTCGAGGCTGGCGGCAAGGTGGTTCTCTCCGAAGGCGCGAAGCTCGCCGTTCGCGAGGTCGCCGAGCGCGGAGCCTCTCGCGCGATCGCGTTCTCGACGAACTCCATCCTCGCCTCCGCCGGCTCGCTCGCAGCGAAGCCGGTGATCGCCATCACCGGGAAGGCTGGCGCCGCGCTCGGCCTCAAGTCGAGCGTCAGCGGCGGCGCCGCGAGCGCGTTGGCGAAGGGCGTCAGTAAGCAGGCGATGCGCCTCGCGGGCGCGCAGGTGCTCAAGGGCGCAGGCAAGGCCGCGGGCATCGGCTTCGTGCTCGACGGCGCCATCGCGAGCGTGGAGGCGATCGTGGCCGTGCGCAACGGTTCGGCAGACCGCCGGACCGCAGCGATCCATGTCGTCAAGGAGGCGACGACCGGCGCCATAGCGACCGGCGCGGGAGTTCTCCTCGGCGCCGGCATCGTCGCGCTGACGGGCGGCCTCGCAGCGCCGGTGGTCTTCGCGGTCGGCGCTCTCGGGTCGATCGGAACGAAGCGCCTCTTGCGTCACTTGACGGATCGCAGCGTGATCCTGACGCCGAAACGCGCTGCCGCCGTCTAGCGGAGGACGATCACGCCCTTCGCGAGAAGGTCGGCAAGGACATGGAGCGCGTCGACGCGCGACAGTCCGCTGCCGTCGAGGATGTCGTCAATGGACGATGCTCCGTCGACGAACGTGAGGAGGAACCCCGCCCGGTGATCGAGGCCGCTCCTCGGCGCGCCGGAGACGACCGCGGGCACCGCCGTCACCGATCCGAGGCGCTTCAAGAGCTCGCTCTCGACCTCGCGTGGGTCGCCGGGGGGAGCAGACGGCGTTGCGGCCGTCGGTCGTGTCGACGAGGTCCGGCCGGGCTCCGGCGGCTTCGTCGTGAGCATCGGCACCGGGCGCGGCATCGATTGCGGAGGGAGGCTCGCGACCAGCGGCGCGGGTTGGTACGACGGGATCTGCAACGAGTCCGCGCGCGGCCTGTAGCTCAGGGGTGCCGGCATCGCCGACACGAGCGCGTGCGTCGGCACGGTCAGCAGGTCATCGAGCATGGCGTCCATGCCGCCGAGCTGCGCGCGCGCGCGGTCGGCCGCATCACGAGCACCGTCGCCCGCGGAGAGCTTCGCTTTCTGCTTCGCCTCCTCCGCAGCCTCGTCGTAGGCCGGCATGCTCTCCTCGAAGGCCATGGCAAGCACCACGGGCGCCGCGATGACGATATCGCTCAGAACGAGGAGCGGCGGCGTGATGGCGCGCACGATCGAGACGCGGTGGCGGTTCTCGCGCGTGTCGAGTTCGCGGACCTCGACGAATTTGCCCGCGTTCGGCCCGCGGAGGATCTTGACCTGAGGACGCCACGGGTCGGCGCCGTTGGCGCGCGTCACGAGGGCGGGCTCGAGGGTCGTGAGCTCGACGGTTGTACCGGGGGGAAATACCCCAAACACGCGCACGAATCGGCGCATGAGCTCCGGACCGAAGTACTTCGACTCGAGCTCCATCGCGCCGGCGAGGGCGGTCTCGGGATCGTCGCCCGCGCCGTTGCCGAGGATCGTGCGCTTGCTGTCGTAATAGTTCGCGAGCGCGATCGTGCGCACGAGCTCGTGCGGCGGCTCGCTCGACTCGAGCGAGGGGTACCCGCCGCCGTCGACACCTCGGTGATGCTCGTACGCCGCCGCGACCCACAGCGCGGAGCACCCCGCGCCGAGCAACATCTGTGCACCGGCGAACGTGTGATTTTTGAACACGGGCTTCGCGCGTTCGTCGAGCAAGGGCTCCGGCACTCCGCGCATCTCCTCCGGGAGGAAGAGATGTCCGATGTCGTGAACGAGCGCGCCGGCCGTGGCGTCGATGCACAGGCGCTGCGGATACCCGGCGTCCAGGGCGAGCATCGCCGTCATCGTCGCGACGTTGGCGGCGTGAGTCGCCTCGTCCTCCATGCTCCGCGTCCACGAGCGCTGGTGGACCATCCCGGCATGCGCCGCGCACGACACGACGATCTGGTTTGCCAGCGCCGCGATGCCGAGCTTGTCGATCGGCTGCTCGTTGGCGAGCGACCGGGCGAGGCCGAGGAGCATGTCGTGAGCCGCCGGCACGAAGAAGGACGACTGGGCACCTGCACCTGCTTCGGCGTCGCCTGCGCGCACGACGAAGCGCAGGAGCACGTTGGTGAGCTGGGCCTGAGTCTCCTCGCGTACGTGCTTGCCGGCGGGCGTCGCGAGGGCGCGCCCGAGGATGCCGCACTCGTCGCGCGTCATCCCGCGCTGGAAGACCATGCACTCGATGTCGTGCCGGGTCATCGCGTCCGCGAGCGCGTGGAGGCGCGAGCGGAGATCGGGGAGTGGACGCTCCGAGACGATGAACTCACCGTCGATCAGCGCCACCACGAGCTCTGGCAGCCGCTCGAGCACGCGAACGAAGCCGCTCGCCGCGTGGTCGTCGGCCTGGCCGATCGCCGGGTGACCATCGGTGTAGTGCGCGCGAACGGTGATCATGTTCGCAAACGCGTGCAGAACGTCGAGGACGCTCTGCCACTCGGACTGCCGCGGTGACGCCTCTTCGTTCACGACGCCGTCCCGGCCGCGCGCTCGCAGGCCTTCCGGACGCGCCAGGCGGGTGATCTGAGGCCTTCGGCAAAGTACCCAACGGCGAGCGGTGCCGGCGATTTGCGGAGCGCGACGGCGATGTTGTCTCGGAGCGAGCTGACCTCGAGGAGACCGCGCGGCTGCATCATCGTGTTCAGCGCAGTCGCCGCCGCGTCGAGCGGACACTTGCCGAGCGCGTCGACGACGCGCCGGCGCACGTCTTCGGGCTGGTCCTCCGCGAGAGCGACGCGCTCGAGCTTCCCGACCGCCTCCGCGGAGAGAAGCTCACCACGGAGGAGTACGACGGAGTGCTGGCGGATCTCGTGCTGGCCGTCGGTGAGGTAGGCGGCGATGTAATCCATCGATCGCGTGTCGAGCGGCATGAGCCGGAGCGAGCGGAGCACCTCGAGGCGTACCTTCTCGTTCGCGTGATTCGCGACCGTGTCGAGATCTGCCGGGGTACCGCCGACCCGCGGGAGGATCATGAGCGCGTTGCGGACGACGAACCAGCTCGTCGTGTGGAGCTTCTGTCGAACGAGCGGCAGGAGCTTCGGCCCGACGGCGGAGAGCGCCTCGATGAAGATGCGCCTCATCTTCCGGCTCTCGGAGAGCTCGAGCTGCTCGAACACGACGGACGGGGCGAGGGCAGTGAGCAGGCGAACCGTACCGACGACGTCTTCGAGCTGCGTACCCTCGAGGTGCTCGCTCGTGGCATCGGTGTCCGCGAGGAGGTTACTCGCGACGGCAGGCGACACGACCGCGCGCAGGGTCGCGATGGAGAGCTCCTTGACCTCCGGCCTCGACGCTGCCTGCAGCCCGTCCAGGATGCCGATGACACTCTCGTTCGCGCCGGCGCGTGCGAGGGTGATGGCCACCTCCGGGAGCTTGGCGCAGAGCTGCGGGTAGCGTCGGGTACGCGAGGACATCTTGACGAGCTCGCGCATCACGCGGCGCGCATCGCCGACGTAATCGCGGGCGACGCCGGGAGCTCTGCGGGCGACCGGCGGCTCGGTGTGCGGGGCCATCTTCGACAGCAAGCCGCGCCGAACGAGGACGCTCATCGCGGTCTTGGAGAGGACGTCGCGCTCGCGCCAGTACGAGTCGACGTCGCCCATGTTCATGGCGCACGCCGTGATGAGCTCGGTGGAGCTCGAGTCGTCCGTAGGCAGATCGAAGAAGAGCAGCGCGACGCGGCGGAGCGTCGAGACGCGCCGACCGTCGTGAGGCACCGCGACGGAGAGCGCATAGAGCGTCACGTCCAGCTCGGCGGCGTGCGTACGGAACGACGCGAGCGCGACGCGCGCGAGCTCGCCTTCGTCGAGCCCGTCGAGCGCCCACACGAGCGATTCGCGAAAGTCGCCGACGAGCATCGGAAGACCGATGAGGACGCGATCGTGGGAGAGCGGAGAAAGCGCGAGGAGGATCGTCTTCAGCTTCGGGTAGAGCTCCTGGCTGGTGTTCTTCTCCTCCTCGCGGACCATCCAGCAAAGCGCGGAGAGAGACTCGGCGATGCCGAGTGGGTCCTCCTCCAGGATCGTCACGGCGAGGTCGGGGTACTCGAGGAGCTCGAGGAGCTCGGCGCCGGTCAGCCCGCAAATAGTCCGCTTCGCGAGCAGCTCGCGGAGGACGTCGGCAAAGCAGGTCCGCAGGCGCCCGCGCCTCTGCTGCGCCTGGCGTTCGTCCGTGGAGAACTCGTGCGCGATCTCCTCGAGCACGATGCGCGCGAGCCCGCGCTCCTTCGCGAGCTCGCGCACACCTCCACGATCGAAGGTCGTCTGTACCGGCAGCGTGAGCAGCTCGATGAACGCGGTCAGCTCGTCGACGCTCACGCCGGGGAGGAAGGTGAACACGAGCACGCCGCGCTCGTGCATGTAGGGCGCAAGCCTGGAGCGGACGGCGGCGTGTGGAACGACCGCGCCGTCGATCGTCATTCCGTCCGTGAGCACGTCGATGACGAGCGGCGACTGGATCCCGAGCGAGCGCGTGAGCGCCGCGTGCGTGCGCTCGCCGAGCTGCGCGCACGCGGGATGGCTCGCGGAGTACTGCTGGACCCGGGCAAGCCACTGCGCGAGCTCGAACAGCGTCTCGTTGTGAGCCGCCGCGACGACGCCGGCGACGTTCGTGCTGGCCTTCGAGCCCCCGTTCACGTGGGAAGACTATCCGACCTCGGGCGCAAGCTCACGTGCCGTGGCCGCGCGCCCTCGCAACTGCGTAGGCGTCGAGGACGTACCGGCGCGTCTCCATGTCGAGGTCGACGTCCTCGGAGAGCTCCGGGGGATCGCCGACGCTCATCAGGCGACGACCAGCGCGGAGAGTCGGCCTGTGATCGGCGGCTTGCCGTCCGCCGGCGGCGCCGGTTGCGGAGAGAGGTAGTAGTTGTCGGTGTAGTTCTTGGAGTGAGAGTTGTTGTTGTCGGCGTTGAAGTCGTCGAGCGGCCCGGCGCCCGTCGAGTTCGTGCAGCCGACCGCCGCGCCGATCGTGTTGAGAAACTTCACCAGATACTCTTTGTCGGCGTTGACGTACTGCCCGGTCACGAGCTTGCCGTCTGCGCCGCCGACGTAGAGGTACGGCAGTTGCGTGACGATGTGCTGTCCCGAGCCGAGGTCGGAGAAGTGCACGTTCACGCCGAGGTCGACGAGCGTCTTGCCGCCGCCGAGGTCGTACTGGCTGAGCAGATCGAGGATGCTCTTGAAGCGCTTCAGGTGGTAGCGGTCGATCGCGTGGTGGAGGTCTCGCGCGGCGGTGACCGGCGTAGGATCGTTCTCGGCGGCCTGGCGATGCGAGATCGCATGGAACTCGTACACGCCGGCGCCGGGGACCTCGTTGTACTGGATGACGTCCTGCGGAACGCCGACGTTGACGAGGACCGAGCGACGGACGCCACACGAGATGGCGAGTGCCGCGAGCTTGCCGATGACGTCGACCGAGGCCGAGACGGAGCTCGCGTTGTAGCCCTGCACCTCGGTTTGGAGCGCCACAGGCACGATGCACGCGGCGAGCGCGACCTCGGTCTCGCGGATCGCGTTCAGGTGAACGGCGAGCCGATCCTGATCGGCCTTCGACATGCGCGGGTCGTTGCGAAGCGCCGTGATGTCCGCGCGGACGAGGTCGTTGACGCTCTTGCGCTGGTTCACGAGCAACTCCCGCGCGGCATCGGGCGTCGCGTAGGGCAGGAAGATCTCGTTGTAGATGTTGACGAGGTTCTCTTCCGCCGAGCGCGGGAAGATCGACGCCCCCTCACGGATCCATGAAACGCCGCCCGCCTTCTGGGTCATGACGCCCATGTAGAGCGACTCTGTATGCGCCGGCGTGAGCTGCCGTGCGATGAGGTTGTCGAGCGATTCACCCATCGACGTCGCGTTCTGGAAGTTCGGCTGATTGGCCGGGTAGAGGACCCCAGCGCCGGTGAGTCCCTGTGCGGCGCCCTCGGGGTGGCCGTTCTCCGTGCCGTAGGGGTGACGCAGGCCGCGGACGACCGTGGTCTTCGAGACATACGCCTCGAGCTCGTTCAACGCGCTGATCGGGCCGAACGTCGCGAGCGCCCCGTACGGGATCGGCGTCGAGGCGTCGACCATCGGCCACCAGCGCTCGGGCTCGCGCGGAGCGCTGTACGGAGTTCCGTCGAGCGCGGGGTAGCTGTTGCGGTCGAAGATGGCCTGCTGCACGCCGTTGCCGCGGCGATAGAAGAGCGCGTACGGCTGCGGGCCGGCGCCGGCACCGCGTGCGTTCTTCGGCACGAGCCCCTCGAAGAAGGGCAAGCCGACCGCGGCACCACCGAGGCCCAGCAGGAACTTGCGACGCGAGAAGGCCATGCCGGTTACCTCGACACCGTGAGGAAGGCGTCCGTCTGCACGAGCTCGACGACGATGTCGCGAACCGAGCCGTTCTTGAGCGACTTGGCCACGGCGGGTGACAGCCACCGCGGCGTCACGTCGACCAGCGACGAGCCGTTGAGATACGACGACCAGTGCGCGGCGTAGCACGCATGCGCGCGAGGGTTCGAGCTGAGCGTATCGAAGAGAGCGACGGCGCCGGAGAATGCCCCGACGACAGACACCTCGCCGGTCGTGTCGATCGGAAACGCGCCGTCCATCGTTCGAAGCTTTCCGATCGAGTCGAAGCGTTCGAAGCTGAACCCGAGCGGGTTGATCACGCCGCCCTTGCCGCCGTGACATCCGTCGCCGCAGCCCCCGGTGGTGGCGGTCACGCGGTCACGGTTGGTGTTTCCAATGGCCTTCGACGGGTCGGCGCCGGCGGCCCCCGGCGGCGGGCTCCCGAGCGGACTGCAGATGACATGCCGCGCGACGAAGGCGCCACGATGAATGGGCGACGGATCCTTCGGCGCGCCCTCGTAGGCGAGCCAGCCCGCGTGCATGAGGATGCCCTTGCGTTGGGCCGGGTCGAACGCGACCTTCGTGAACGCCGTCGGCGCGCTCGTGAGCTCCGGGTACTTGGTCGCGTCGATGCCATAGACCGCCGCGAGCTTCTGGTTGACGAAGGCGACGGGCGACGTGGCCAGCTCCCGGAAGCCGCCGTCGTTCTTGATGACCAGCTCTTCGACCGTCTTGCGGATGTCGGTCTGCGTGTCCGGCATCATCGTCGTGCCATAGAAGCTCGGATGCAGATCGAGCGGCCGGTTCTTCACGTCGGTGTAATGCTCGACGAGGTAGAGCTGATCGTGGAAGTCGAGCAGCGCGACGGTGGCACGCGGGTCGGCGAGCATGGTGCGTGCGACCTCGGCGATGCCCGCGGTCGTCGTGAGCTTGCCCGCGTCCACGAGGGCGGTGAGCGCGGCGTCCGGCATCGTGCCCCAGAGCCCGTAGGACAGCTTCGTCGCGATCTCGTGAGGCGTGAGTCGCGCGCGGCCGTCCTTGACGACGTCCTCGCCGAGGCTGATGCGATAGAGCAGCTTCGGTGACTGGAGCGCCGCGTTCAGGATCCACGTCACGCGCACGAGGAACGGGTCGCCCACGCTCACGTTCGCCGCGGCGAGCTCGCCGACGGCGATCGCGTCCGAGATCTCCTTGGGCGTCACCGGACGCCGGTAGGCGCGCGGCAGGAACGCTGCGACGAAGGCCGCCACGCGAACGCTCGTGTCGCCGGTCTTCGCGGCGGCGGGGAGGATCTTGTCGAGCGACGCGGCTTCTCCGGTGACGAGTGTGGAGAGCGCCTCCGCGGCCTTCTGGTAGGCCGCCCAGTGCTGCGTCGTGACGACCAGGTCGCCGGCCTCGGACCCGAATCGATCGGCAGAGGGCACCGGGTCGGACGGAAAGTCCACCGAGTTGCCCGGCAGCGCGTCGAGGACGAGAAGATCCCTGATCGTACGCTCCCACTGGGAGCTGGTGAGCCGCACCGCATGCGGAGTCCTCGGCAGAGGAAAGTCCTGACAAGCCGGCTGCACGCAGTCGTCGGGTTTCGGTGTCGACGCGACGGTCGGGACGACTCCCGAAGTCGGCTCTGCCGGTTGCGCGAGCGAGGTATCGGCGATGTCGCCGCTTCCGCAGCCGGCGAGCCCGATCGCTCCGGCGACCGCGAGCAGGGCGGCGATGTTGATTCGATGCTTCATTCGCAGCGAGCCCTGGGTAGGTCTACGGGACGGTTCACTTGCTCGCAAGTCGGTAAATCGTGATTCTGCTGCGGCGTTTTTTTCCGCTGGCATGTCGACCACTTTGGGAGCTCTTGCGCAGGGTCGTTCCGGAGTGTGGCGGTGGACCTCGCGACGCCCGCAAAAGTCCGTTAGCCTCCGCGCCGCATGCCCGAGTTCATCTTCACGATGCAGGGGGTCACCAAGGTCCATCCCCCGGACAAAAAGGTCCTCGACAACATCCATCTCGCGTTCTACCCGGGCGCGAAGATCGGCGTCATCGGCGGCAACGGCTCCGGCAAGAGCTCGCTCATGCGGATCATGGCCGGCGTCGACAAGACGTTCGGCGGTGAGGCCAAGCCGCATCCCGGCACCCGCATCGGCTACTTCGCGCAGGAGCCCGACATGGGCGACGCGAAGACGGTCGCCGAAGCCGTCGCCGAGGGCGTCGCCGAGACGCGCCAGCTGCTCACTCGCTTCGAGGAGATCAGCAACAAGCTCGGCGAGCCGATGGACGGCGACGCGATGACGAAGCTGCTCGACGAGCAAGCGGCGCTCCAGGACAAGATCGACGTCGCCGACGCGTGGAATCTCGATCGCCATGTCGAGCTCGCGATGGACGCGCTGCGCGTGCCGCCCGGCGAGGCCGAGGTCACGAACCTCTCCGGCGGCGAGAAGCGCCGCGTCGCGCTGTGCCGCCTGCTGCTGTCGCGCCCCGACATGCTGATCCTCGACGAGCCGACGAACCACCTCGACGCCGAGTCGGTCGCGTGGCTCGAGCACTTCCTGCACGCGTACACGGGCACCGTCGTGGCCGTCACCCACGACCGCTACTTCCTCGACAACGTCGCCGGCTGGATCCTCGAGCTCGATCGCGGCAAGGGTCTCCCCTTCAAGGGCAACTACACGGGCTGGCTCGAACAGAAGGGCGCTCGGCTCGCGATCGAGGAGAAGTCCGAGTCGGCTCGCCAGCGCAAGCTGAAGCAGGAGCTCGAGTGGGTGCAGGCCTCACCGCGTGCCCGTCAGGCCAAGAGCAAGGCGCGCCTCGCCGCCTACGACGCGCTCGTCGACGCTGCGATGAAGGGCCCCGCGGATCCCGCGGAGATCTCGATCCCGCCTGGACCTCGTCTCGGTGACATCGTCATCGATGCGAAGGGCCTCGGGAAGGCCTTCGGCGACAAGCTCCTCTTCGAGGACCTTTCGTTCATTCTGCCGCGCTCCGGCATCGTCGGCGTCATCGGCCCGAACGGCGCCGGAAAGACGACCCTCTTCAAGATGATCGTCGGCCAGGAGAAGCCCGACAAGGGCGAGCTCAAGATCGGCGAGACCGTGAAGATCTCGTACGTCGATCAGTCACGCGACGCGCTCGCGGGCGACAAGAGCGTGTTCGACGTCATCAGCGGCGGCGAGCCCACGCTCACGCTCGGCAAGCGCGAGGTCAACAGCCGCGCTTACTGCGGCTGGTTCAACTTCCGCGGCAGCGACCAGCAGAAGCGCGTCAAGGACCTCTCCGGCGGCGAGCGCAATCGCGTGCATCTTGCACGTTTGTTGAAGGACGGCGGAAACCTCCTCCTTCTCGACGAGCCCACCAACGACCTCGACGTCGAGACGCTCCAGGCGCTCGAGAACGCGCTGCTCGGCTTCCCGGGATGCGTGGTCGTCATCAGCCACGATCGCTGGTTTCTCGATCGCATCGCGACGCACATCCTCGCGTTCGAGGGCGACAGCCAGGTCACGTGGTTCGCCGGCAACTACCAGGCGTACGAAGAGGATCGGAAGAAGCGGCTCGGCGAGGACGCCGCGCAGCCCCACCGCGTGAAGTTCCGCAAGCTCGCCCACACCTGAGGTCAGCGGGCTCCCGGAACCACCTTCACGATCGTCGCGCCCACCTTCGCCGTCCGAAGCAGTCCTCCGCTCATGGCTCCGACGCCGCGCCAGTCGTTGGTGTCACCGCCCTGCGCACGTAGATGCTGCGGGAGATCACAGGTGAACGAGAGCTTCGCGCCGACGCGGCGGAAGTACTTCGCCGAGCGATCGCACTGTGAACAGACATCCATCCGTCACTCGTAGCACCTCCACAGCGCGCGCGTGCCCGTCACTCGGGGACGGAGTGGTATCCTCACGGCGTGGCGACTTCGCGACGACGCTTCCTGCGAAATGGTCTGGTGAGCGGCGGTCTGCTCGCGCTTGGTGGCGTGGGGCTCGCGTTCTATCCCTCGAAAGAGGTCGCAGTCGCGACCAAGCCGCTCGCGGCGCTCGAGGCTCGGAGCTTCCAGGTCCTGGTGGCGATCGCGAGCCGCATCGTCACCGCGAAGGGGGCGGACCCGGTCGCCATCGCCCACGGCGTCGATCGGTTGCTGAGCTACGCCCTCCCGGAGACCCAGCAAGCGTTGCACCAACTCCTCGGGCTCTTCGAGAACGCGCTCTCGGGGCTACTCCTCGACGGACGTATGAAGCCGTTCACGCGCCTCTCGCCGGAGTCCCAAGACGCGGTGCTGGAAAGCTGGCGAACGAGCCGCATCGAGCTCCGGCGTAACGGCTATCAGGCGCTTCGCAAGCTCGCGCTCACGGCGTATTACATGGAGGAATCGAGCTGGGGACCGCTCGCGTACCCGCCGCCGCCCAGCCTGCGTGCGATCGCCTACGACGACTCGCAGGTCGGAACACCCGAATGGGTACGCGCGCGCGCGAACGGTGACACGCCATGACGAAGCTCGCCGTGATCCGGTCGAGCCCGAACGTCGTCGACGGCTCGCAGGCGACCGCCGACCTCGTTCTCGAAGCCGACGTGTGCGTCGTCGGGACCGGTGCAGGCGGCGCGGTCACCGCTGCGACTCTCGCGCGAGCAGGCCTCTCGGTGCTCATGCTCGAAGAAGGCGGTTACTTCACGCATGCCGACTTCACGATGCGCGAGAAGGACACCGAGCCGCGCCTCTATCAAGAGGGCATGTCCCGAGCGACCGGCGACGGTTCCATCGCGATCCTCCAGGGGCGCGCCGTCGGCGGCACGACGGTCGTGAACTGGACGACCTGCTTCCGCACGCCCGAGGACGTCGTCCTTCACTGGAAGAAGAAGCACGGCGTCGCGGGCTTCGCCTACGCAGACCTCGTTCCGCACTACGAGGCCATCGAGCAACGACTCGCGATCGCGAAGCAAAGCTACGGCTCGATGAACCCCAACAACAAGATGCTCTACGACGGCTGCACGAAGCTCGGTTGGGGCGTCGACACGCTGCGCCGCAACGTGCACGCGTGCATGCAGACCGGGTTCTGTCACCTCGGCTGCCCTGTCAACGCGAAGCGCTCGATGCTCGTGACGATGATCCCGGATGCGATCGACGCCGGCGCGAAGCTGGTCTTTCGCGCGCGCGCCGACCGCTTCGACGTGAAGGCGGGCGCCGTCGAGTCGCTGCGTGGGACGCTCCTCGACGGCGAAGGGCAGAAGCCGACGGGTCGCACGTTCACCGTGAAGGCCAAGCGCTTCGTCGTGAGCGGCGGTGCGATCAACTCCCCTGCCCTCTTGCTCCGCTCGGGAATCGACGCCGGAGGCCTGGTCGGCACGCGGACGTTCCTCCACCCCGTCGTCGGGAGCCAGGCGTTCTACGACGACGCGATCGAGCCCTCGCGGGGAGCGCCGCAAAGCGCGGCGAGTCATCACTTCGCGCATCGAGGTGAGGAGATCGGCCTCTTCCTCGAGGCGGTCCCCTGGTATCCGGCGCTCATCGCGGCAACGACCCCCGGGTTTGGTCCCGCGCACGAGGCCGTCTTTTTGCAGTCGCCTCACATGGCCATCCACATCGCGCTCGCGATCGACGGCTTCCACGACGACGAACCCGGCGGCCGCGTGCGGCTACGCGAGAGCGGCGCGCCGGTCCTCGACTACCCGATTGGACCGAAGCTCTGGAATGCGTTTCGCTTCGGGCAGAAGCGCCTCGCCGAGATGCAGTTCGCCTCCGGCGCGAAGACGGTGCGAACGCTCCACGAATCCCCCGTCGTGATGACGGGGAAGGTCGACGAGGCCGCAATCGACGCCGCGCGCTGGGAGAGCGGCTCGTTGGCCGTCTCGACCGCACACCAGATGGGCGGGTGCAGGATGGGCGACGACCCGAAGACGAGCGTGGTGCGGAGCGAGGACCTGCGATGTCACACGCTCGCAAACCTCCACGTCATCGACGGCTCCGTCTTTCCGACGAGCCTGGGCGTGAATCCGCAGCAGTCGATCTATGGCCTCGCGCGCCTCATGGCGACGCGCATCGCGGCGGCGAAATAGCGCGTACGATGAGCGACGATGAAGCTGCTCGGCATAGTCATGCGCGCGACCGTTCTGAGCGCGATCCTGGCGCTCCTCGGTTGCCCACCCGACGGCAAGAAGACGCCCGCGCCCACCCCGTCGGGCGCGTGCGAGAAGGTCGGCCAGTCGTGCGAGTACTCGCCTGGAAAGCTCGGCACGTGCGTCCAGAAGGACGATTGCACGACGGGTGTGTGCTTCGTGTGCCAGTCGCAGCACTGAGCGACCATCAGGAGAGTCGTGTCGTGTGAGCCGTCACACGGAATGAGCGTCGCGATCAGAGAAAGCCGCTGAGCTGCAGCGTACCGCCCTGCGCGCCCTCGCTCCGGTCGACGGGCGCGTAGCCGACCCATACGCGCCGCTGCTTGATCTCCGACGTGCGGTGGAGGTGAGGAACGATCACGCCAATGCCGGCGCCGGCGATGCTGCCGGCGATGACGTCGGTGGGAAAGTGCGCTCCGGCGCGCACGCGCTCGATCGAGACGAACGTCGAGAGACCCGCGGCGAGGATGAGCGTGACCCACGGGCGTGCGCTGTGCGGCGAGCGCGCGAACGCGAGGTACGTGGCCGTGGCACCGATCGTGGCCACCTCGGCCGAGTGACCCGAGAAGAACGAGAGCGAGCTGTCGGTCGTCGAGTTCGAGTAGTTCGGGTCGTTCTTGTGGGCCTCGGCGTCGATGTACGCCTGCGGGCGAGGGCGTCGAACGGCCATCTTGACGACGTTCGTCATCGCGAACGTGAGCGACATGGACTCGGCGTACATGATCCCGTCGACGAGGCCCGTCTGTATGTTCGACTCGCGGAAGCCGCTGATGACCGGGTCGACGAACGCGAAGGCGACCGCCCCGAACAAGCCGACATTGGAGTACGCGCTGGCGTTCTTGTCCGGCGTCTGCGAGATCGCTCCGCGATCGATCGAGATCACGTTGCTGCGGTCGAAGTTGGGAGCGATCTGCTGGGGCCTGATCTCGCCGGTCGAGTTGATGAGATCGAGGACGCCCGCGAATCCGAGCGACACGGCGACGACCGCGCCGTCGGCGACGGGATCGACGTCGAACGTGACGCGTCCCTCCGGCAGGGGGACGGCCGCCTTCGGCTCGAGCGAGACCTTGCGCTCCGGATCCTTCGGCGGAAGTACCTCCTCGGTCGTGGCGGTCGCGGGGGCCTTGCCATCCGGGTGCGGCACCGGAGGAGCCGGAGCCGGAGGAGCAGGCGCGGGGATCGGCTGCTGCGCCCTCGCGCTGGTCGCGGCGGTCGTCACGGCGACACCAAGGACGAGGGCGAGGGCGGACGAAAGCGGGCGGCGCATGTCTGCAAGGCAGAGTCCGCTCACGCCAACCGCGCCGCGCGTCCACGAGCCGCCTCGCGGGGCATGACATTTCTCCCCAACCGCGGCGTTTCGCCTGTGGCTACTTGTGGACGGTCACGCGCGTCCCAGGGTTTTCCTTGGTCGCGCGCACGCCATGCCAGCCTTCGGGGAGCGAAGGCCCCGCCCAGGCGAAGAGATGACGCGCATCGTGCGGCGTCAGGTTCACGCAACCGTGGCTGCGTTCGCGCCCGAAGCTCGAATGCCAGAACGCGCCGTGGAGCGCGAAGCTCTTCTCGAAGTACATGACCCAAGGCACGTCCTCGATGCGGTACGTGCCGTCGGAGGCGCCGTCGTCGTCCATCGTCGTCGAGACATGCTTCTCGCGGATGCGGAACGTGCCGAGGACCGTCGTGTGGTCCTTCAAAGGGTCCGAGGAGCGACGGCCCGTCGAGACGATCGTCGCATACACGGGCTTCTGACCTTCGAAGGCGACGAGCGCCTGAGAGCCGATGTCGACGTCGATCCATCGCTCGCCGTTCGCGACGTCGGAGGGGACTTTTGGCAACGTCACCACGGCAACGTCGATGTCGCGGACCCAGACGCCCTTGTCCGTCTCGTGGTAAACGCGGTCGGCGATGGCCTGACGCTTCCCGGTGAGCCCGAGGATGGTGAAGCGATCGATCTTGTCGCCGCGTGTCACCTCCTTGCCATCCGTGTCGAGGGTGTTGGCGTGCGCCTTCGTGCCGACGACGAACGCAAGCGGAAGCTTTCGCTGCTCGTCCGGGGAGTCGAGGGCGACACCGTCGAACTCGGTCTTCGGGTCGTGGACGATGAGGTGGTCCTTCGGCGCGAGGAACCCGGTGGTCGTGTGCCAGAAGAGCCCCGAGCGCGCGTCCACCTTGCGGTCGAGGGAGAGGTAGAAGCCCTTCAGCATGCGCTGCGCGACGAGCTCGGAGTCGCCCTTGAGGTCGTTGAAGCTGACCGTCGGCTTCGCGTTTCCCGAGTCTTTCAGGTACGCGGGCACCGCCTCGCCGCTCTCCTGAAGCTTCTTCGCGATGTCGCTCGCCTTGTGCCCTTTGCCGAGCGCGAGGGTCTTCTCGTTGTCGCGACGCTCGCTCTTCAGCGGGATGCGCCGGTAGAGCGGCGTGCCCGGCGTGAGGTTGAGCCCGTACTCGTAGGGGAGGTTGCGATCCATGTACGGCGTGTGGGGAGCCCACCGGAGCTCCCTGTGGTGAGCGTCCGTCGTCGCGAACTTGCCGCACACGAAGCCGCGCGCGGGCGGGGCGAGCTCGTACCAACCCTCGGCGCAGTTCGCCTTCGTGAGGATCCCGGGCTTCGCGATGACGTGCTCACCCTTGCGCAGGTAGCCGAGGCGCACGACGCCGTGGCGCTCCTCGGCCGCCTTGCCAGGATCCTTCGACGGCCACTCGCTCGCGCTGAAGATCGGCGCCTGCACGCCGAACGCGTAGAGCGTCACGCCGTCGGCGGGTGCACCGCCATCCGTCATCGTGAGCGTGGAGGTGGTGGTCGTCGTGGACGCCGGTGCGAGCTCGGTGTCGCTCGCGGCGTTCGCCCCGCCGTCGCCCTCTTCGCGCGCGCTCGCCTCGCCGTTCTCACCGCTCTCACGCGCCGACGGATCGGGGTGCGCCCGGGCACATGCCGCGACGGCGGCAATTCCCAGGACGACGAGGTTGAACCGGTGACGCACTGTGGCACGTTTCCCCCAGAGTCGGGCCGGCCGCAAGCGTCTACGTCGCAGGCAGCTCGTGGGCCAGAACAGGCTCGATCTTCATGCGAATCGCGTCGATTTCGCGACCGAGCGCGTCGCCGAGCTGCAGCGAGCCGGGGGACGGCGAGGCCCGGGCGCTGGCGTCGCGGACGGCACGGACGAGCGCCTCGATGGCGCCGGACCCGACGACCCGCAGCGCGCGATGCATCGCACCGCCCAGCCGCGCGGCCCCGGCGTCGTGCGCCCACCCCCGTGCAGCCCCGACGTCGAGGGCGATCGCGAACGCAATCGACGCACCGAACACCTCGTAGCTCTTCTTCACGTCGAGCACGATCGCGACCTTGCGCACGATGAAGCGAGCCGCCCCGACGGCGAGCGACATCCCGAGCGGCGGCGATCCTTCCTTCACGTACGCGGCGACGATGGCGCGAGCGAGCGAGGTCGTGGCGAGCCCATGCCGGCCGAGGACCTTCATGGCGACGCGGCGCAGAAGCCGAGCCTGCATCCAGTCGTCGACGAACGGCACCGGGACGAAGGGCGTCGCGCTCGCGCCGAGCGCCTCGAGCAAGACGTCCCGCGCGATGGCACGGGTCCGCGCGTGCGCATCGGTGTCGCTCATCCACGCAGGATAGCGGAGCCTCAGTCGATCTGCTCGACCCTCACGTCGAGCGTCAGCTTGCCGGTCGACTCCAAACCACACCTTCGTGCCCGTGCGGCGCGCCTCGTCGCGCACTTCGCGCAACGCTCTGTCACACTCCCCCTTCCCTCCCCGAAGTCCTCCTGATGCACCGCGCACTTCTCCTTCTCCTCCTCCTTCCAGCGTGCCGCGAGGCGAAGGCGACGCCCAACCCCGATCCGCCAGCGCATGTTTCCCCCGTGCTCGTGCCCGTGCCCGCTCTTGCCCCGCCCCAACCTCCTCCACCGCCGCCCGCAACCGTCGACTCCCTCCCCATCCCGAACGACACCCCCGCCTCGATCGTCCGCTCCCTCTCCCCCTCCTCCCCGCCGACCACCGTCTTTCTCCCGGGCCTCTGCTCGAACGCGAACGCGTATCTCCAGGCGTTCCCCGAAGCCGCGCGTCGTCAGGGCGGCGTGGTCGCGATCGAAGGCGACCAGCCCTGCATCCCGGGCTTCCGCTCCTTCTCGTGGGACGCGGCGAGGCTTCATGCGCGCATCGAAGCGGCGACCACCGCGGCCGGCCTCACGGCGATCCCGCGTGAGGGCCTGACGCTCGTGGGCTACTCGCAGGGCGCGGCGCTCGCGGAGCAGCTCGTTCAGCGTTGGCCGTCGCGCTACGCCCGCATCGTGCTCATCGGTGCGCCGACCGACCCGTCCGAGAAGAAGCTGGCCGAGGCGCGCGCCGTGGTGACGATGTCATGCTCGCGGGACGTCCCGTGGAAGATGAAGGAAGGCACACGACGTCTCCTCCGCGCGGGGGTGCCGAGTACGTACGTCGAGATGCCGAACTGCACGCACGGCAACATCACGGAAGGCGACGCGACCTTCGACGCCGCGTTCAGCTTCCTCCGCGACAACGCCCGCGCCACACCGTAGCTCGCGCGCGTTAGCGGTCGTCGAGCTTGCCGTCGAGCATGTCGAGGCGGTTCTTCGTCTCGTCGAACTGCGCGCGCGTCACGACCTTGCCGTCCTCGAGCATCGTGAGGAGCGTGCGCGCGAAGAGCGCGAGCGAATCGACGTCGTGCTGGAGCTGCGCGCACTTCGCCTCGTGTGAAGTCGCTCCCCCGGAGACTGCGCCCGCGACTGCGCCGCCACCGATCCCACCGCCACCGCTGATGCCGCCTTGCGCCGCGCCCTGCGTGCGCGTCCCGGTCGACCACTGCATCGCTCCCGGCAGCTGCGCCGGGTCATAAGGAACCGGCCCACCCGGCGCGCCGATCGGCGGTGTACCCGGCGGCGGCCCGGCGCCCATCTGCCCCACCGCGGGCTGCCCCATCGCAGGACCGACGCCGTACGGAGATCCGCCCTGCGGCGGCATCATCCCGCCGACCGGCGGTCCTCCGGGCTGCATGCCGGGCATCATCTGCCCCTGCTGCTGCTGCTGGTCCCCGAATGCCGCCGGTGCCACGAGCCCCTTCAGCCAACCCATCGCCATGGTGTCCTCCCGTCCGGAACGGAATGTCTCCGCGAGCAAGAGGCTATCCGATTCAGCTCCGTCTAGCGCGTCGGGTTCTGGGCGAACCGACGGGCGAGCTCGTCGAGGGCGATCGCGGCATCGGCGGTCGCCCCACGGCGGGCCGCCTCGAGGAGCGCAGGGGTGTGCAAGTCGTCGACGACGAGCAATGCCTTTGCCGCCGCGTCACGCGCTTCGCCTGTATAATACACGTACGCGGAGACGAGCGCACGCGCCGCCGCCTCGCGCGAGACCGCCTCGTCGCCGCGGTCCGCGAGCGTCTTCCACGCCCACGCGCCGCCGACGTGCCCGAGCGATTTCATCACATGGCGCGCCGCTGCCTCGTCGGGATGCGCTGCCAGCCGATCGGCCAGCGTCTGGGCGACCGCCACCCGATGACACGCGCCCATGCCGGCGAGGATCGCCGTGGCGCGCTCGCCGCTCGCCTTGCTCACGCTCGCGACGAGCGCGTTCGCGGCCTCGTCGGTGTCCATCCGTGCCACCGCCTCGGCGGACGTGCGCGTCGTTGCGAAGTCCCCCTCGCGCGCCAGCACGGCGACGAGCACGGGCATCGCGCGCGGGTCGCGGAGGAGCCCGATCGCCTCGACGAGGTCACGACTGACCGACGCTCGGTCCGCGGCCGTCTCGCCGGGAGAGAGCGCGGGCGCGTCGAACGCGACGAGCTCGAGCATCGGCAGGAGCGCCTTCGTTCCGAGCTGCGCCAGCCGTAGCGAGATCGGCGCCTTGCGCCCGCGCGCATGGCTGTCGAGCTCACGCGCTCTCGAGAAGAGATCGCGCACCTCGTGAAACGCCACCGGGTCGAAGGCGCGCGCCTTGTCGATGCTCGCGCGGAGCTCGGTGCGCGTCTGCGGCGCGAGCTTCGCCGCGTCGAGCGAAATGCCTGGAGCCGCCGAGGCCGTACCCGGGGCACAGAGCGCGAGGCCGCAGAGCAGCGTCGCCAAGGAGGTCACGAGCTTCATGTTGGTCCTCATCGGCCGCTCTCCCACCACTTCGTCTCCGGGATCTTCCGGCGCGTGTTCGACCCGCAATGAACCTCGCCGAGCGCGGCGTGGTACTCGTCCCAGTCCTCGGCGAAGTCGACCTTGACGCCGACCGCCGCGAGCCGCTCGGTCATCGTCTTCTGGAAGATGTCGGCGCCGTCGATCACCGGCCCGTGCGGGTTCGGCGCGACGAAGCGCGTATCGGACACGAGGATGCCGTTCACCATCCCCGGGATGTACGCGTACGACCCGCCCTGCATGGAGGTGTGGAGGAACGGAATCTTGATGATCTCGGCATCGGTCAGCCCGGTCTCGGCCTTGACCTTGGCGAGCTGCGCGTCGATCTCCGCCGCGGCGTCCGCGCTGGCGGTCATCACGGCCGTGTCGGCGAGCACCGCAGAGATGGTCGCCTGCGCCGGCGAGGGCTTGCCGGTGTCGTCGAACCAGCTCTTGCCGACGAACATCGGCACCGCGCCGTTGCCGGCGGTGACCTGATCCTGGAGCATCTTCTTCGCGATCGTGGGGTCGTTGACGAGCAGCGCCCAGCCGCGCGGCGAGCTCACCTTCGCGAACGACATCGTCTCGTCGACGTGCCCGACGAGCAGCCACGACGTGTCGATGTAGACGGGCGGCTGCATCGCCTGCGACTCCATCATCTTGACGAACGTAGGGTCCGGGTAGAACGACGGCGTCTTCCCACGGAGAATGCGGCCGAACGGGTAGCTCTTGTCGCCGAGCGTGTAGGGCGGGATCGTCTCCAGGTTGCCGAACGAGTTGAGCGAGTCCATCGCCTGACTGTGCTTCGAATCGAACTGCTGGATCCCGGCGGTGTCCTTGCCGCGGAAGGTCGTGAACACGGACTGACCCGCGGGCCGCAGCGGATTTTGTGCGTTGGTGGCGTCGTAGACGTTCGCCGAACGAAGGTCGACGTGCATCACATGCTGCGCGCCGCCCGGTCCCGGCATCGACATGAACGCGGTCTCGAAGAAGTCCTGCGCCCACTGGTCCTGCTCGTCGACGAGCGTAGGTGACGGCAGGCCCACCGCGGTGCAGGCGCTCGCGAGGTCCGTGCGGATCGCGCGATTTCCGGCGGTGCCGGTGTCGCTGACGAACACCTCCTCCGCCGGGAGAAGATGGTGGAACGTCATGACCGGCGCCACGCGCATCTTCACCGTGTCGGTCGCGCTCGTGCCAAATGCGGTGACCGTGAGTGTGACGTCCACGAAGCCGTCCCACGTCGCGGTGTCGCGGACGATGTCCTTGGCCTCGATCGCGAGCTCCACGCCCGCGCGGATCTCCGCCGCGGTGAACATGGAGTCGTCAGCGAGGGCCTCGAAGTCCGTCGCGCCCTCTCCGGTGCGTTTGAAGACGCGGACCAGGCCCTTCGCCGCGGGGGTGACCGAGATGGCCGCCATCGCCGCGTCCGGCGCTTCTGCCCAGGGCTTCGTCTTGAGGCGTGCGAGGTCGAGGGCATCGTCCGCGCCGTCGACGACGTCGTTCGCCGCGTCGTTGCAGCTGGGGAGGTCGGCGTCGTCGCCGGCCTTCTTGCAGCGCGCCTTGTCGTCATCGATGTTCGCGAGGAACACCGCGCCGTTCTTGGCGTCCCACGTCGTCCTGACGGCGTCGCTCTCGTCGAAGAGCACCTCGCCGTCGCGGTTCGAATCCGCGCGCAGCTCGGCGACGATGGCAGTCGCCCCCGCGTCGGGTGTCGCCATGGGCTCCGGGTTGCCGGTCCCGGCGGTCGCGCTGCACGCGCTCACGAGGAGGACGGCAAGAAGAGGAGAGATGCGTCGCATCGTTGGTCGCTCCAGTTCGTATACACCCGTGGCGCGCGTCAAGGAACGCGTTCCACCCCCCGGCGCGCCGCCATGCAAGAACGTCGCCGCGCTCCTCGACGGCATATTCGGGCACCCGCCAGTTCTCTCACGGGATGCGTGCGTAGGGAGACGGTAGGCGTGCGCAAAGGCCACGCTCGCCGCTGCCGCAGCGCGTTACGAGCCGTCCGTCCCCGCTCGCGCACCGACGGACATGTCCTGCAAGATCTCGGTGACCTTCTCGACGTCACCGGATCCGCCGCGCGTTCCGTCGGGTGCGGTCCGGGCTACCCATTCGGCCCCCGGCGCGCGATGATCCGACGCTGGATGATGCGCTCGGTTTCGCTCGGACGGCTCCTGCTCGAGACGGGCGTCGTCACACAGGCTGCACTCGAGGAAACACTCGCGATTCAGCGGACCGACAAGCGCCGCCTCGGCGAGCTGCTCATCGAGCGTGGCCTCGTTCATCCGCAGGACCTCGCGCAGCTGCTCTCGCATCAGATGAGCTGCCCATGGATCTCGCTTGCGCACCTCGACATCGCTCCCGAGATCCTCGCGCTTTTGCCGCGAAGGCTCGCGCTCGAGCACGCGGTCGTTCCGGTGCATCTCCGGACCTCGAAGGGACACAAGGTCCTCTACGTGGCGACGGACGACCCGACCGACGACATCGCGCTCGACGAGTGCGGAATGGCCGCGAAGATGGCCGTGCGGCCGATGGTGGCGGTGAGCATCGAGGTCCGCACGGCGCTCGCTCGCTTCTACGGCGGCGACATGCCCGTCACTCCCGAGCCCCCGAAGGCCGTTCTCAAACCTCCCGCGCCCCCCATCCCGCGCGCCAAGAAGACCTCCATCCGCGAGTCGGTCGACGAGACCGAGATTCTCGAGGTCGAGGAGGCGTCGTCGCAGAGGAAGCGCGCGCCGACGATCCTCGTCCTGAACGCACCGCCGACATTCCTTGCAGAATGCAAGGATGCCGCGAAGTCGCTCGCGGCAACGCTCGTCGACGGCGCCATCGGCAACGCAGGCGAGCTCGTGGGGGAGCATCGGCCCTGCGCGATCGTCGTCACCGACGACGTTTACGCCTTCGACAGGTCGGGACTGAACCGCCTCGCGCTCGACAACGACGCCCACCTCGTCGTGTGGAGCGAGGAGGTCGGCGGGCGGCAGCTCGAGCCGCTGCTCGCAGGCGCGATCTCGCGCTGGGGCCGCTCGTCGTACGAGAAGGGAGCGATCGTCGACGGACGCTACGAGCTGCTCCGCGATCTCTCGGACGAGTCGACTCGAGGCACCGGGTCGCGATGGGAAGTGCGCAACGTTCGTACCGCTCGGCGGTCACTCCTCGCGCTCGCTGTGCGCGCAGAGGACGGCGAGGAGAACGCCGTCGCCATCCGTCGCGAGCAGAAGGCGCTCGCGCGCGTGACCCATCCGGGTGCCGTCGAGCTTCGCGACGCGGGTACGACGGAGCTCGGCGATCCGTACATCGTGCTCGAGCCGGTCGAGGGCCGCACGCTGGACGGCCTGGTGGTGACACGGACGAAGCTCATCGCGGCCGACGTCTGCTCGATCGCGATCCAGGTCGCCGACGTGCTCGCGGCGGCGCACGCGGTCGGCGTCGTGCATCGACAGGTCGGCTCGGAGAACATCATCGTCGCTCGTGATGGATACGGGCTCGAGCACGTGAAGCTCGCGAGCTGGGGCCACGCGACGACCGGCGATGTCTCCGTCGCGGAAATCCGTCTCGACATCGAGGCGCTCGGCGTGTGCGCGTTCGAGGCGCTGACGGGCAAGCATCCGAAGTCGGACGAGAACGTGGTGGGCGCCGGCATCGCGCAGCCCCTCGCGGGCGTCATCGCGCGGGCACTCGCCTCCGATGCCACCGCGTTCGAGTCGATGAAGCATCTGGTCGCGGCGCTTCTCGAGGCCGTCCCGACGGCTCGCGAACGCACCCAGCTGCTCGATGCGTCGCCGCTTGCACGCGACGAGTCGCTCGGCCCTCCACCGCCCTCACCGGGGCAGGAGCAGCGCCGCTACGCGCGGGCGCCTTACCGCACGCCGGTCCGCATCGAGGTGCCCGGCATCGGCGCCGTCGACGGTCGTACCGAGGACATCTCAGGCGGCGGCCTGCTGGTCGTTTCGCGTGGGGGCCTGAAGGAGGGCACCGACGTCACGGTCCGCTTCGCGCTTCCGCTCGACGGTCGCGTCGTGTCTGAGGCGGCCGTCGTGAAGTGGTCGCGCGCCGCGCACGCGGACGAGAGCTCCGGGCTCTGCGCGATCGGCCTCGCCATCTCCCCGGACTCGGTGGAGACGCAGCGTCAGATCGAGCGTTACGTCGCGCTCATGGGCGACGGCAGCGAAACGACGTTTTCGAGGTAGATCAGCGGTACTTCGGCGGGCGGCGCTCCATGAACGCCGTGAGCGCCTCGGTGAGGTCGTTCGAGGCGAGGAACGCCGCGTTCCACACGGCCACGAAGCGCTCGGCGTCAGCCACCTTGCCGCCCTCGCCGAACGCGAGGACCTGCTTCACGCCCTGGACGACGACCGCGGAGTTGTCGGCGATCTCGCGCGCCATGGCACGCGCGGCCTTGAGGAGCTTCGCTTCGTCGTCGTAGACGTCGTTGACGAGGCCGATGCGCAGCGCACGCTCGGCATCGATGTCCCTGCCGGTGAACGCGAGCTCGCGCGTATGGCCCTGCCCGATGATGCGCGGAAGCCGAGCGAGGCTCCCCATGTCGGCGACGATCGCGATCTTCACCTCGCGCACGCTGAGCTTCACGTCGCGGGACGCGATCCGGATGTCACACGCGGCGATCAGGTCGACGCCGCCGCCGATGCACGGCCCGGCCACCGCCGCGAGAACGGGCTTCCGGCACTGCTCCACGGCGTCGAAGCCGCGCTGCATGTCGACGATGAGCCCGAGCAGCTTCACGCGCTCGTTCGCGAGGTTGCCGGGCGCAAGATGGGGCATCAGGTCCTCCGCCATCGCCTTGAGGTCGAGGCCGTAGGTGAAGACGCCCTTGTCGCCGCGCACGATGACAACGCGCACGGCGTCGTCGCGGTCGAGCTCGCGGAAGACCTCCGGGAGCTCGCGGAAGAACGCCGGGCCCATTGCGTTGCCCTTGCCGGGTCCCAGGAGACAGACCTCCGCCACCCCGCCCGTCCGCTCGATGCGCATCGATTCGTAGGTGCTCACGACGAGCATCCTAGGCGACCATCGGGAGCCTGTGTCGTGCGCGTTGCACACGACCTAGACCACGCACATGTCTTTCGTCAGCTCAGCGATGCGTGGCGAATGATCCGCGACGTGCGCTGAAGCCTCAAACCACGGCGCTCAGTGCCAGGCCGTCGCGGAGCGAATGGGCTGGTTCGAAGCGTCGTGCTCCTTGACGAGCGCTGTGCTCTTCACGAGGCACTTCGTGCACGACGGGAACTGCGAGCCGTGATCGCACGTGATCGTGACCGCCGTCGCGGGCGCTTCGAACTCGTTCGGATCGAGATGCCTGCCGCAGGCGATGCAGTGGATGTGTTGGTGATTGTGCTGAGCGGGCTGCTGCGCCGGACGCGGCGGTCCGAGGGCCTTCTTCTCACGCTTGGTCAGCTTCGGCTTTCGTTTCATGCGGCGACCAGCATAGTGCGATCTCGATAGCGCGGAAGATCGTGATCGCTACCGCCAGGAACGAAAGTGCCACGCGCGCGCCGCAGACGGCCGCCGACGGATGTGCGCCCAGTAGCGGAGCGTGAGCGACGGCACGTAGAAGAGGAGCGTGAAGGCTGGGAGCGCCGACACGCAGACGTCCATGGCGGGCGAAGGAACACGGACATGCGTACCGCGGGAAGTGATTGCGAGAGCGGGTCCAGGAGGAGCGCGCTCCGCGAGTGCGTGGTCGCGGCGCGACCGAAGCGGAAGCCGGCCGGCCGCCGCGAGGACGCGACCGCTCGCCGTCGGATGCCGACCGGCGAATTCCGACGCAGCCGCGCAAGACGCATTCCAGAAATTCGGTGCCTGGTTCGGCGCCTCATTTTCGACGTTTTAGCTGGATCATTCGCGTGTCACCCGAATCGTCCAGTTGACGAGGTAGGCAGCCCGCATCACCCTTCACACTGTCTTCATGAAGCGGCTCTCTCTCGCTACGATCCTGCCGACGCTCGCGCTCTTGGCTCTGCCCGCGTGCAGCAGCGATCCGGGTACGCCGCCGCCGCCGCAGGGAACGACGACGACGGCGGGCGGGAGCTCGGCCAGCGATCCAGGCACGACGCCGACCTCGCCGGCGACGCCGACCTCGCCGGCGACGCCGGTCGACCCCGAGTGGGTGCCGCCGGTCGTCGCGACGACGAGCCCGGCGTGCGGTACGCCGCGCGCGGACGCCGTGCAGGCCGACTACACGACGCCCGGCGGGCGCACGTTCCACGTCTGGGGCCCGAAGGGCTACGACTCGAACAAGACGTACCCGGTCGTGCTCGTGTTCCACGGAATTGAGGCGAGCGGCGTTGGGCACGAGAGCTGGTTCAAGATGGAGGACTACACGAACAACGAGGCGTTCGTGGTCTACCCGGACGCCGCCGGCGCAAACGCGTACTGGGACATCTCCGGCGACACGGACCTCGTCTTCTTCGATCAGATGATCAAGGAGCTCGGCGAGACGTACTGCGTCAACCCTTCGCGCGTGCTCGGGTACGGCTTCAGCTATGGCGGGTACTTCGCCGATCACCTGGCCTGCAAGCGCGCCGGCTATGTGAAGGCGATTGGCGTCGGTGAGGGCGGCACGGCCGGCCACGCCGGCTGCGGCCGTCTTCCCGTGCTCGTCACGACGCGCACCCACGACAACAACGAGCCTCCGAGCCACGGCGTAGGCGTCGAGACGAAATGGACGACGGACGACGTGTGCGGCGTGGCTGGCGCGCCCACCGCGCAGACCGATGCCAGCAGCGGTGAGGACATGGGCTTCTGCCGGGTCCACGCGTCGTGCAAAGCGCCGGGAAGCCTGACCTACTGCGAGGACACGTCGTTCGACGCGAGCTGGCCGACGGATTGGAACCACACGGTGCGCGAGTACTACCGGACGTACACGTACCAGTGGTTCAAGGCCCTCCCCTGAAATCGTGAGCGACGCGGGAACTTTCGACGTTCCCGGAGTACGAAGCTCACGTGCACGTCGCCATGCTCATGCCGGCGTCGATCCGACGTGCTTTCCACATGATGAAGACGCGCGTGTGCGCCGTCTTTGCCGATGCGCCGATCGTGTTCTTTGCGGTGGTCGTCGGTGTCGCGCTGACGTTCCGCATCATCGTGGGTGACGCGCGGGCCGTCCCGGTCGTCGTACCGACCTTCGCGACCGGCTCCGAGCACGGGCTGGCCGAGACCAAGGTCGACGCCGCCGCGCAGGTCACCGCCACGCCGGCGCCGTCGGTCGAGGTCGGCGCCGCCGTCAAGGTCCAGCCCTTCGGTACGCCGGCGCCCGCGCGGGTCGCGCCGAAGCCGCGGGGCCACGGCCGCAAGCCGAACCGCTGATTTTCAGCGCTTGGGCCTTCCCTGTTCGCGCATCTCGGCGTGGGCGAAGGAGCGTGTGCCGCAACATCCGCGTCGCCCTCGAGGCCTTCCGAGCATGCAGCGGCAGAGGTCACGCTTGCGACCTCGCGCTTGCTCGCCGCGCAGATCGCCGAAAAAAGAGTGATTCTTACCCGCGTAGAGTCAAGATCACTTCATCTCGTTCGCTGGCGCACGAGCGCCCGAGGCGCGCTTGCGGCGAAGCGCGACGAGGAGGCCCGCCGCAAGTACGAGGAGCGCCGCACCGCTTGCCCCGGCGTCCTCGGCGCGACGAGTGGAGACCGCGCACCCGCCGCCGCTGGAGCTCGTCGGGCTAGGGTTCTCGGCGCACGTCGAACCGAACCCATGCCTCGGCGTCGAGTCACAGACGTCGGCCCCGATCGTCCCGGTGGCAGCGACGGTCTTGTCGACCGTCCGCTCCGTGGTGCTCGGGTAGATCTCGCAGACCCCCGCGGTGTCGTCGGGGGTGAGCGTACGCAAGGTCGCCGTTCCCGGTTTGTAGCTCGCGTACATCGTGGCGGTCATGCTCGTCGCATGGGCGAGCCCCAGGAAGTGCCCCGCCTCGTGGGTGACCACGCTGAGCAGATCGAAGCCGTTCGCGGGCACCGTCGCGGACGTGGATAGGTTCTTCGCCGTCGCGTTGAGCTCCATGTCGGCGTCGTAGATCTCGCCGGTGTCCGCGTTGAAGGTCACCGTCGTCAGGCCGAGCGTGTTGTTCGGGTCGCTGTAGGGCCACTTCTCGTCGCGGAACACGATGACGTTCTGGTTGGGGCCGTTCGGGTTGTAGCGAACCTCCGCGCACTCGACGGCGCCGAGGTTCGAGGTGGTGATGCCGACATTCCCGGCGCCGCACGCGACGGCATTCCACGCGTTGAACGCCTGGTCGATCACGGTGGTCACCGTGGTGAGCGGGATCGTCGTGGTCGAAGCGGTGTTGACGCTGTAGCCGACGCACGCGTTCTTCCAGAACAGGACGAGCCCGTCGGTGAAGCAGCCACGAGAAGGACTGTAGCTGGCGGGAATGGGCGTCGTCGTCGTCCGGCAGAACGCTCCGGCCGCGCGCGGGGCGAGCACCGCGAGAAGGGCGACCGAGATCGCCGCCCCGAGCCTGACGCTAGCGCGAGAAGGCCCGCCCACGCGGCGAAGCAAGTAGGTCATGGCGACAAAGGTAGCACGAAGGTTCCGGCTCGTTTCCGTCACCAAGGGAGGACCAGCACCCCCGTGATCGCTTGCGCGCAGATGGCGACGACGATCGCGACGGTGGTGAGACCGACGAGGATACCCTTGCGTACGGCCGCGGGATCCGCCGCCTCGAGCGCCGCCTCGTAGAGCGCGACGTCGTGCGACCGGAGCGAGCGCGCGCGTGCGAGCGCGACGCGGAGGACGCGCCGCCGGTCGAGAACACGCAGGGCATAGGCAGGTGCGCCCCAGAGCGAGTCGGGCGGGTTGCCGAAGCCGGCAAAGGCAACGAGCGCCGCGTGGGGGTCGATGGCGTGCTGCGGCGACCCGAGCGATCGGCTCGAGGGCGGTCCCTCGACGCCGCGGAGCCCCGTCGGCTCGCGGCGTTCGAGAGCGGGCGGAAGCATCGGTGCCGACCCCAGGCCGCGCGCATGATGGGAGGATGGGACGCACTCGAGCTCCAGCGCATCGTCGGTCTGGTGGCTGATGTCGAGCTCCAGATCGCCGAGCTCGCGGCCTGCAGAGCGGGGCGCGAGGACCCGATACTCCCCGGAAATGGTGGGGACCGAGGCGACTCCGCGAAGAGCCGGGTGAAGCGGGGGAGGGTGCCGTCGACCAGACATGCCGTGCTCATCCTGACGGCGCGCACGGGGAGTTGATTAAGAGCGAATGGTCGAGCGAGCCCAGGGAAGCTTCGCGGCCGTCGTTGCGTATGCACGCGCGAGACCGATGCAAGCGATTGGCCCCAGCACGCGCCCCGGCCTCGGGCCGAAGGAGCCCGACGCGGAAGCCGTCGCACCGGACACGATCCGCGACCGCACCCAGCCTCTCGCCGTGCCGCAGCGCATCGCCACCGCACCGATTGTACCGATCGTCATGACGGTGCCGCTCGCCCGCGTCGCCAGCCGGACGCCGCGCCTCACGTACGAGGTCTACACGCCAGACGACACGCTGCGCGGCGCACGTGCGCTCACCCGCGCGGACGCAGACCTCGCCACGCGAAACCAAGTGCGCCGCCAGCGGCTCGGGCTCGGAGCGCTCGGCCTGGCTGTCACGCTCAGCACGTCGCTCATGGCGATCGCCTCGTGCGAAGACCACGTGACGGGCCGCGTCGAGACGACCTCCGCGGTCACGACGGCTCCAGCCCGCACGGTCAGCCCGCCCCCCGCTCCCACGACCGAGGTGATCCCCCCGATCACGTTCTCCCCTCCACTCACGCCGCCTCCGCGGCGTCGCGGCCCCGCACCGAAGCGCTGATCAGCCCCGCGCGAAGCTCAGAAGCCGTACTCGGGATTGTAGTTCGGGTCCTGCTCGGGCTCGGCGCCCCACGTCTGTACCGGGGGCTGGACCTCGGCGACCGGTTGCGCGGCCGCCGCGCGGTGGATCACGGACGGTCCGGACATCGGCGCGTTTGTCACCGTCGTCGTCCCGATCAGCGCGTTCGCCAGCTCGCGGTTCATCGCGAGCTCCACGTCAGACGCCGCGTTCGCACGGGTCGTGAGACCCGGCCCGCAACCCGTGATCCACGCGGTGGCGAGCGTGACGACGAACGGCGCGAGGGCGGCGATCTTCATGCGCCCCGGGATAGCACTCGGGCGCCTCCGTGCAAGACGGCGACAACGATTGGCGAGCCGCTTTCGTCACGGTTGGAATCGTGCACCTCTGCCGCGTCAGGTCATCGCGAGCTTACGACGAGATCGCAAGAACGCCTGCTGCTACGATGAGGCCTCCGCCGTGAGAACCCCGCCCCTCCCCCTCGTCTTCATCGGTGTTCCTTGCGTCCTCACGCTGGCGTCGCTCGCGATCTTCGTCGCGTGCTCGAGCCACCCTGGCCCCAGTGACCCGGCTGGGCCAGACGGGTCGATCGTGGTCGTCACGAACCCCGACGCGCCGGCGGGCCCACGCTGCACACCCCACGATATAGCGGCGGGGGCCGGCAAAAAGTTCTGCGAGCTCCCCGGGACGGACGCGACCGCGCTCAGCGTGCCGCCGGAGTTCTGCGTCCGCGAGTTCACGACGACGCCGGTGGTCGAAGCGCGCGTGCTTCGTTTCGCGCCGAACGGCGACCTCTTCGTCGCTGCGCCATCGATGAGCACGCCGGGCGGCGCACAAGACGGCCCGGGCGCGATCGTCATCCTCCCCGACGACGACGGCGACGGACGCGCCGACGCCATCGTCACCTACGCGGGCCCGAGCCCGCGCAACGGGAGCACGTGCACCCTGCTCGATGCCGACCCGAACAGCTTCGCCTGCGTGCACGGCCTGCTCTTCAACGGCGGGTACCTGTACTTTACACGGAGCAACGAGGTCCGCCGCTTCCCGTACGTGGCCGGTCAGCGCACCGCACCTCCCAAAACGAGCGAGCTCGTCGCGAAGCTCGGCGGCGAGAACATCGAGGACGTGCGCTGGACGCACACGCTCGAGGAGACGAAGAGCGGCA
Organism: Polyangiaceae bacterium; assembly: GCA_043717125.1. Lineage (GTDB taxonomy): Bacteria > Myxococcota_A > Polyangia > Polyangiales > Polyangiaceae > Labilithrix. The sequence goes on from JAYSXP010000430.1 coordinate 30,251, forward strand.
GCATCTACGTGTCGCGCGGGCGTACCGACAGCTCGGCGTGCTCGATCGAGCAGATGACGCGCGGCGCCGTGTTTGCGCTCCACGTCGAGGCCAATGCGCCGATGCCGCTCGCGCCGGAGCTCGTCGCGGACGGCTTCCGCAATCCGATGTACATGCGCTGCGCGCCGAACAGCTGCGGCGAGTGCTACGCGAGCGAGCTCACCGGCGACAACTGGGACGGCGTCGGCGGGCGCGAGAAGCTCGCTCTACTCGAGCCGAAGGGCGAGAGCTGGGGCTACCCCTGCTGCGTCGCAAAGGACCTCCCTGGGCCTGCCGCCACCGCGGCGACGAGCTGCGCGGCCGTGGGCCGAGAGCTCGTGTCCATTCCTCTCCACGACACGCCGTTCGGCCTCGACTTCGAACGGGGCGTCTTCCCGGCCCCGTACACGCACGGGCTCTTCGTCGCGCTCCACGGCGTGCGGACCTCGTTCGGCGGTACGGGCGTCATCTTCCTGAAGACCGATCCCGGATCGCTCCGGCCGACGGGCGAGGCGAAGATGTTCGTCGACGGATTCGGCAAAGGCACGAGCGCGCGCGCGACCGACGTCGCTTTCGCTCCGGACGGCCGCTTGTTCGTGGCCGACGACACGACGGGCAAGATCTACTGGGTCGCCCCTCGGACGCTCGCCGCCCAGCACTGACATGCACGCCAGAGCGAGTGGCACACCTCGCGAGCCGTACCACGTCATTTCTGCGGGATTCTTGGAGGAGCCGATCGAGAACGGCACTCGACAACAGCGGCACGTCGGCTGCAGAGTGGGGCACATGCGGTCCTTGATACGATTGGGTCCCAGCACGGCACCGATCTCGCTGCCCATCCTCGTCGGCGCGGCGACGCTCGCGTCGCTCCTCCTCGTCGGGGGTCCGTCGTTTGCCGACCCGCCCGCGCCCGCGCCCGCGACCAGCGGGACGGCGCTCGAGCCGCTGCCTCCGCCATCTTCGACGCCTCCGTCCACAGCATCGCCTGCTGCCACGCCCGCTGCACCAGCCGCGGAGTCCCCCGACGCCTTGCCGTCCTGGGCACCGCCGCTTGCGCCGCGTGCGCCCGCGGGCGCCGACACGCCGCCGGCCGACAAGCCCGAGCCCGATGCCGACACACGGCGCGCCGAAGGGATCCGGCTCGGTGTCGACCTCGGCTTCGAACGCGCGTTCTCGGGAGCCGAGGATCGGTTGAACGCCGGGAGCCCCACGCTGCTTCCGCTCGGCGTCTCACTCTCGTTCCGCACGAGCCCCTCGCTGCTCCTCGGCTTGCACGGCTACGCCGCGCTCGCCTCGCGCGACGACTGCATCAGCGCGGACTCGTGTCGCGCGCGCGCTTACG
>JAYSXP010000044.1:0-7124 GCA_043717125.1 Polyangiaceae bacterium
CCCCGGACGCTGCGATGGGCGCGCGCGCGATGGCAAGCAGCGCGGGGAGCTCGCGGTCGACCGCGCGATACGCGACGTATCCGACCACAAGCACCCGAAGCAGGGAAACGCAGAGCTCCTCGAAGTTCTTGCGGAACGCGATGAGCCGGTCGAGGCCCGCCTTCGGATCGAGGCGGTCGAATTTGACGGAAATAGCGTCAGTATTGATGCGGAAGCCGACCTGCGCGGCGCTCCCCAGGAACGCGAGCAGCGCCGCGGCGCCAAGGATCGGCCCGGCCTCCGTGAGGACGGGCGTCGCGGCGCCACGCAGCGCGCCGGCGATGCCGAGGCGATCGAGCGCCTCGAGGTCGCCGACCGTTCGCGCGAAGAGGACCTCGAGCGCGCTGACAATCTGGCGGCGCGAGGCGATGGTCCCGAGCACGACTGCAAAGGTCGCCGCGAGCCCCCCGATGTCCTTCGCGCGCGCGAAGCGACCTTGCTTGCGAAACTCCTGCCGCCGCTGCTCGGTAGCCTCGAATGACCGCTCGCCCTGCTGGTCGGCCATCGTGGTCTCCCCTAGCCCGCAGGAGCGATCACGCGCTCGAGGACGCGACCGAGACCCGTCGCGTGCGCGGCGAAGCCGGCCAGGCTGTCGCGGAGCCCCGCGAGCACCACGACGAGGCCGCTCGCGAGGCTCACCGTGAGCCCGACGCTGAAGACCTGGAGCGACGGCGCCGCGCGTGCCACGAGGCCGATCGCGACCTGCACGACGATCGAGACGGTCATCGCAGGGACCGCGAGGCCGAGGCCACACTCGATCGAGCGGGCGACCCACGAGAGGAGACCGGGCGCGTAGGTCGCAACGTCGAGGGCGCCGCCGACGGGCACGACACGGAGCGAGCACACCGCAGCGCCAATCACCACCCGATGCGCGCCGATCGCAAAAGCCACCAGCGTCGCCGCACTGCTGACGATGCGGGTGAGCGCATCGGTGTTCGCGGACTGCGTCGGGTCGTAAGACGAGGCGAACGTGAGGCCCATCGAGTGCGCGAGCGCGGAGCCGAGGATCTCGGACGCGCTCATTCCGACCCTGAAAACGAAGGCGATCGCCGCGCCCGTCATGGCCTCGGCGACGGCTGCCATCAGGAGCGGCAGGCCGATGGCGGGGGCATGGCCCGGCATGACGAGCGGCGTGGCGGCCATCGCGAGGAGGAGCGCGACGCCGACGCGAACGTTCGTCGGCACGGCCGGCCCCGGAAACGGAGAGACCGCGACGAACGCGGCCATCCGCGTCGCGACGAGCGCGAACGTGATCGCCATCGTCATCACGAGGTTCTCGATCAATGAACGACCTTCGCGACGTCGGTGAAGCAGCGCCGCGTGTAGCCGACGAGCTGCGCAGAGAGCGTCGCACCGAGACCGATCAGCACCCCCGCCACGCACACGAGCTTCACCACGAAGCTCAGGCTCTGCTCGTTGACCTGCACGACGGCCTGCGCGAGCCCGACCGCGACGCCAGCGAAGAGAGCCGCTCCGAGGAGCGGACCCGCGACGTACGCGGTGGTCGACAGCGCGTCGACGACGAGACGCATCGGATCGCTCATGCGAAGCTCCTCAACAATGAACCTACGAGCAAGTGCCAGCCGTCGACCGCGACGAACAGGAGCAGCTTCAGCGGCAAGCTGATGCTCTGGGGTGGCATCATCATCATGCCGAGCGACATGAGGACGGACGCGACGATGAGATCGATCACCAGGAACGGAAGGAGCACCATCACGCCCATCTGGAACGCGGTGGTGAGCTCGCTCACCACGAAGGCGGGGGCGGCCATGCGCATCGAGACGTCCTCCTCGGCGCGCGGCATCGGGGCGTTGGCCGTCTGGTAGAAGAGCGACAGATCGGCCTCACGCGTCTGCCGGAGCATGAACGCGCGGAGCGGGACGATGGCGCGGTCCATCGCGGTGGCCTCGTCGATCTTGCCAGCGACGTACGGGTCGTACGCCTCCTTGGCGATCGTCGTCGCAATCGGCGCCATCGTGAAGGCCGTGATGAAGAGCGCGATTCCGACGAGCACCTGGCTCGGGGGTGCTTGCTGCGTTCCGAGGCCTTGTTTCACGAACGAAAGCACCACCGCGGTGCGCGTGAACGAGGTCATCGTCAGCACGATCGCGGGGAGGAGGGAGAGGAGCGTGAGGACCGCGAGGATCTTCAGCTGTGGCGCGAGACCGGGTGAAGCCGAGGTCACGCCCGTGAGCGCGGCGGCGAGGTCGGGGGTCATTTGCGGTTTCCGAGCGCCAGCGCGATGCCGCGGGCCTGACCCTCGAGCGGAGCGTCGCGGGAGGCGTCGCGCGACGCAGGACGACGACGGCGATCGCGGTCGGTGCCGCGATCGCGATCGCGATCGCGATCGCGATCGGCCTCGCGGCTGCGAGCGGCCGGCGAGGGCGCGGAGTCCGGCGCGTCGGTATCGCTGTCGCGCTCGTCGGCATAGCGCGAGGCCGCGAAGCCAGAGGCCGCGACGCGTGCCGGGATCGGCGGACCGACATCGAGCGCCGAGAAGAGAGCGCGCGCCCGCGTCGCGAGATCCGACTTGTCCTTTTCCACCGCACGACGCGACGGGACGGCGCGAGACTCACGGGGCGCCGCACGCTCCGGCTCCGCTTCGGCTCGCGATGCGCCGTCTTCCGCCGCTTCGGCGAAGTCGTCGGGGAGGACCGCGAGCGTCTGCATGCTCGACGGCGTCACGCCCACGAGAATACGCATGCCGCCGACCTCGACGAGCGCGAGCTCGCCGCGGAGACCCATCGAGGTCTTGCCGAGCACACGCACGGGCGTCCCGGGCGCGGTGAGCTTCGACGCGAGGCTGCGACGCTTCTTCCACACGACGGCGCATGCGCCGAGGACGGCGGCGCCGAAGAGGAGCTTGTAGGGCCACGGGGTCGGGGCCGGCTCGGTGGCAAGGGCGAGAGGCCTGGGGGAGGCCGGGCGGAGGGCAAGCGGGAGATCCGCGGGAGCTGGGGCCGCGGCAACCGGAGGCGCGGCGGCGGGCTGGGAGGTGGCGGCCACGGGGACGGATGCCGGAGCGGGCACGGGCACGGGCACGGGCGTGACACGCGCTGCGATCGGGGTGGCGACGGTCGGGGTGGGGACCGCGGAAATCCCCGTGCCCGGGACGGCGGCGGCGGTCGGGGCCGCGGCGGCGGCGACGGCGGCGGCGGTCGGGACGGCGGCGGCGGTCCGAACGGCGGCGGCGGTCGGGGTCGGGATCGGGACGAGGGTCGGGGCCGGAGAGTCGTCGGCGCGCGACGCGGTGGTGACGGAGAGCGTCACGGCGATGACGGAGGCGGTGAGGAGGCGCCTCATCGCGGGGTTCCTTCCGGCGTCACGATCTCCGTGATGCGGATGCCGTAGCGGTCACCGACGACGACCGCCTCGCCACGACCGATGATGCGGCCATTGACGAGGAGCTCGAGCGGCTCTCCCGCGAGCTTGTCGAGCTCCACGGTGCGGCCCGGACCGAGCTTCACGACATCGGCGATCCGCATGCGTTTCCGCCCGATTTCGAGCGTGAGCTCGACCTCGACGTCGCGCAGCAGCGCCATCGGGTCGGAGTGCGCGGTCGTCGCGGCCGGCACCGAGCCTGATTCTTCGTTGGTTTTTTCGTGCGTCGCGTCCATGACGGAGAGCTCCTCGTTCGGGCGGTTCGAGGACCTCTCCTTCACGTGCCGTGCCGGGAGATCTCGATGGCGATCTGGGAGCCCCGCGTGGTCGGCGTGCCGAGGAAGAGCCCATGGCCCCCCACATGAAGGCGGGCAGGAGCATCGACGGAGAGCGGCAGTCGCAAGACGTCACCGACACGCAGCGACGCGATGCGCGTGAGCATGAGGCGCACGCGTCCGAGCTCGGCGACGACCTCGAGCTCCACCTCGGCGACGGCCTCTCGCGTCTCCGGTCCCGCCTCGGGTGGAGCCGCCTCGGCGACCTCCTTCGTCTCGATGGCGCCCGCCGGAACCAGCAGCACGATCGTGCCTGCCGTATCCCCCTCACCAATGCGCACGGCGCACGCGACGAGCACCGCACCACCCTGCCCTCCCGGCGCCTCGCCCGCGATCGCGAGCGGAGCACCGAGCGGACGAAGCACCTCGTCGAACGCTGCCACGAGGCTGCGCGCAAGCCGTGCCGCGAGCGCGATCTGCGGACCGGTCAGGCCCGCGGGATCCAGCTCCGGAAGGCCTCCGCGCCCGGACCCGAGCATGCCGTCGAGGCCATGGGCGACCGCCTTCGCGTCGATGACGAGCGCACCCGTGGCCCGCGAGCCGCCGCCCACGCAGAGCGGGCTCACGTAAAACGGGCGCGCGATCGACTCCATGACCTCGGTGCGCAGCGCCGTCCTCGCGGCCTCTGCGGCGACGGGGATCTTGCGGCGCGCGAGGTACGGAAGCGATCTCCGCACTGCCGCCTCGAGCGCGCGCTGCTCCTTCGAGAGCCGTTCGCACGCGCGCCGAGCGCGATCGCCGCCGAGCCCGAGCTTGACGAGGCCCTGCGCGTCGCTCACTGAGACACGAGATCCGTGATGAGAACGCGCTCGGCGCCCACTGCGCCGGCCTTCTTGCAGCGTTCGAGCAGCTCCTCGCGGAGCTTGTCCGAATGCGCGGACTCGAGCGCCTCCTCGTGGCTGAGCGTCCGCATATAGGCGAGGACGGCGTCGCGGATGCGCGGCACGAACGCCTTGAGCGTGTCCTCGTGCACGAGCGCGCCGAACTCGACGGCCACGGACAGCTTCATCGGATGCCCCTTGCCCTTCGCGTCGGAAACGCTCACGAGGAACGGATCGAGCGCGATCGTGGGCCCCGGAGGCTTGGCCTCGACATGCTGAGCGGCCTCGACGTGCGCAGCGGGTTGATGTGCGCCGGCAACCCGCGCGCCACCGAACGACCCTGCCCCAGCGAGGATCGCGGGGAGCAGGATACCGAGGATCATCGCGACCGCTCCCCCGCCCTTCTTGGCGGCGGGGGCTGGGGCGGCGGCGGCAGCGTCGTCTTTTGGCTTCGTGTCCGGTGTCTCACTCATGGCGCCCTCACTGTTTGATGTTCATCAGCTCTTGGAGCATTTGATCGGCGGTCGTGATCGTCTTCGAGTTCGCCTGGAACGCACGCTGATGGGAGATCAGCTCGACGAACTGCTTCGTGATGTCGACATTCGACTGCTCGAGCGTCCCGGCGACAAGCGCGCCGCGACCACCCTGACCGACACCGCCGAGCGCGGCGTCACCAGAATCACGCGTCGCGGCCCACAGGTTGTGACCTGCACGTCCCAGGCCGTCGTTGGACTGGAACTTCGCGATCGCGAGCTGGCCGGCAGCGATCGTCTGACCATTCGAGTACACGCCGTTGACGGTGCCGTCGGCGTCGATCTTGACGCCGCTGAGGGCGCCCGACGCGTAGCCGTTCTGGCTCTGCGAGCCGACCGAGCTCGGGGAGCTGTACTGCGTCAGGCCGTCGACACCCGTACCGCCCGCCGAGATCGGGGTTCCGAAGTTGAGCTTGAGCGCCTGGGCCGGGCTCGCGCCGTTGAAGTCCACGGTGCCCGCGCCGGTGGGCGTCACGGTGGCGAGCGAGCCCGACGTGTTGAACGCGAGCGTGCCGCCGTCGATCTCGACGCTGCCGGTCGGCGGCCCGCCCGCGACCTCGGAGCCCTTCGCGAGGACGTGGTAGTCCCACGCCCCCGCTGCCGTCTGGCGGAAGTAGACGTCGAGCGCGTGACCGTTGCCGAGCGAATCGTACACCGTCATCGACGTGGCGAAGTTCGACGTCGCGCCCGGCGCGGTAGCGTCCCACGGAGCCGCGAGGATCGGCGCGGAGGAGTCGAGGTTGGCCGCGACCTTCATCTCCGTCGTCGGCTTGGGGGCTATTGGCGCGCTCAGCAGCTTGAGACCGCTGAGCGAGGTCGAGAATTTTCCGCCCGCCGTGGGGTCCGCCACATAGCCCTGGACCGCGAGCCCCTCGGCGTTCACGAGCGACCCGTCGTTCTTCAGCGTCAGCTGCCCGGCGCGCGTATAGAAATTCCCCTTGGTGCCGTCGACGACGCCGTTGACCACGAGAAACCCGTCGCCCGAGAGGGCCACGTCGGTCGCCTGGCCCGTGTTGATTAGCGCGCCCTGCGCGAAGATCTGCTGGGTGCGCGTCATGCGCACGCCCGAGCCGGCATCGTGTCCACCGACGGCCGTGCCCAGCACGTCAGCGAAGACGGCGCGCGACTCCTTGAAACCGATGGTGCTGGTATTCGCGACGTTGTCGCCTACCACACCGAGTGCTCCCGTCTCGGCCGTGAGACCCGACACGCCCGCATACATCGCTGACAAGATGCTCATGGTTCTTCTCTCTTCTTTCTTCGGTCTCAGGGCTTGGGGGGAGTCGCGGCCTCGACACCGACGAGATCCGAGATGGGACCGGTCGCGCCGTTGTCGAGTTTCAGCTCGGGGTAACCTTTGTCGAACGAGATCTTGGTGACGACACCGCTCACGTCCTGCGTCGTCTGCACCGCGACACCGTTCGCCGTCGTCGCGTGGATCTTCAAGGAGTAGTTGCCCTTCGGCGCGGGCTGGCCCGACGCGTCCTTGCCGTCCCAGAGGATCGTCATGACGCCGGGGGCGTGCGCGCCGAGGTCGATCGTGCGCACCGTCTTGCCGTTCGCGTCGAGGACGTCCGCCGTCACCTTCGCCGCAGGCGCCTGGAGGGTGACTGCCGAGGTCGTCGCCGTGATGCCGTCAAAGGCCATGGTCTTGCCGCGCATGGTCACGTGCTTTCCGGCGAGCCCCGTCGCGTCGTTGTTCGCGATGCCGCCGAGCTGCGTCGAGACGTTACCGAGCTGCGTCGACTGCGCGATTGACTGCTCGACGATCGCGAACTGCGAGAGCTGGGTGACGAACTCCGTGCCCTCCATCGGCTTCAGCGGATCCTGGTTCGAGATCTGCGCGACGAGGAGCTTGAGGAACGCCTGCTTGTCCATCGGCTGCTGCCCCGTGGCTGCTGTCAGGCCGCCGGCCTTCGCCTGCGTCGTATCCGTGATCGAGGTCGTCGCGCCGATCGGAGTCGTCATGTCGTGGGGTCAAAGCACGAATCGGGCCCGCCTCGAGACACGCGAGC
>JAYSXP010000431.1:0-1244 GCA_043717125.1 Polyangiaceae bacterium
GTGAACATTGTTATCAGTTTTTGGGATCAAAGGATAAAGCAGAAGCAGGCCGCGGTTGGCGGGGCGAGTATTTCTGATACCAGGGCCGGATGGTGTAACAGGTGGTTCGGTGCGGGTTGAGCGGCCGGGATTAATGTGCCACATATTTACTGTTTTTTGAAGGGCCTCATCTTTTTCAGCAGCGGATAGATCAATAGTTTCGTCGCCAGGACTTACAAGCCTTCTGATTCGGTAGGCTTTCTCGTCAGGGGATGCTTTGGGGGGGAAATTGCTGCGAGTCACTGCTTTGATTTTTTGACCGCCAATACTGTATTCAGGGCCGTTTCCCTGAGAAAGTCCGATTACCCATTCGACCAGCTCTTTGTCTTTAAGTCGGCTCTCGATATAGGCGGCCAGTACAGCAGTTTGAACCTTTCGAGCGCCAGGATGGGTTGAGAAGGCTTCGATGAAACTCAGAATGGCATCAGTATCGGTAGTATGCCATTTATAGGCAATACCACTCTGGCGAGGTAAAGGTTTTCCAAGGGAAGCAATGAAGGTATCGGTCAGGTTGAAGTTTTTGTCTATTTCCGCAGGGTTTTTATCAAAAATAATTGTTTCACTGATGGTATCGGAAAAGGAAATCTGGACCGGAGTGCCGGACTTCATTTTATTGGCAGCCGTCACCATAAGGTTATTCGGATGGTTAAGAACCCTGAGACCAAAATCCTCTGGAGTACCTCCGGTGGAAGCCATAAAATCGAAATCCTGCCGTAGCTCCTCGCTGGCAATAGTTATATATTTATACCAGTCAACAAGTTCGCTGGTAGTGTAGAGACGGCAAAGATCGACATAACCGTCTCGATATCCAAACCAGCGCCCCATTTGCATCAGGGTGTCATACATTTTAGAGGCACGAAGGTAATAGCTGACGGTGAGTCCTTCAAGGGTGAGACCGCGAGATAATTTATCACCACCAATAGCAATGCAGCAAAAACCTTCAGGATGTTCGTTATATTCAAGGGCATCTTTTACAGTGCCGTTAATTTTACGAACTTCAATTTTCTGAGCGGAAGAAGAAAGCAGGGGTCTGATATCCTCCCAGGTTACAGGAGGAAGGTTGTATTTATCGAAAGCACTGGTTTGCTGGTTGTAATCAGTTTCCCAGAGTTGGTTGAGTTCATTGAGAGTCTGAACCTGCCCATTACCACTACCGAAGTGCAGATGGTTTCGGATCTGATGAAGTTGATCTTTGACCTGTTCTT
>JAYSXP010000432.1:0-31525 GCA_043717125.1 Polyangiaceae bacterium
AGCCATCCAGAGGTCGAGCGCCTCCTCGGTGGGCCGGAGCTTCGCGTTCTTCTCGGCGTAGTCGAGCGCCTTCTTGGAGTCGTTGCCCAGGCCCACGTAGAAGCGCGCCGCGTGATCGCGATAGGCCTCGGGATGCTTCGCGACGAGCTCCTCGTAGCGCGCGCGCGCGGCTTCGGTGCTCTTCTTGCTGTCGGCATCTCGTTTCGCGCGTTTCTGCGCGTCGGCAAGGGCGGCGAGCACGTCGGGATCGGTGCTGACACTGCGGAGCGCTTCGAGCCGCTCGATGGCTCGCTCGGGAGTGTCGGTGGCCGCGGCATGCACGGCCGCGTGCGTGTAGACGGGGATCGTCTCGAGCGCCTCGAGGTAATAGGCGCGAGCCTCTTTCTCTTTGCCTGCGGCCTCGAGCAGCGTGCCGCGCTGGAAATCCATCCATGCGACGGGAAAGGGCGAGACGTCGACGAACGACGTGCGCGCGCGGTCGAAGAGGGACTCGGCCTCCTCGGGCTTCTGCATGTGCGCGCGGAGGACTGCCGTCGTGACCATCGCGGTGGCCTGGCTGCCTTCCTCGATCGGCGTCATGAGCTTCAACGCGTCGTCGTAACGACCGACCGCCATGAGCAAACCGACTCGCGCTCCGGACACGCGCTGCGCCGGGGCGCCAAGCTTCGCGGCCGCGTCGAGCTCCTTCGACTGTTCGTCGAAGCGGTGGAGCGCGCCTAGCGACATCGCGTGCATGAGGTGGGCGACGCCGCTCTTGGGGTTGGCCTTCACCGCAGCGGCACCCAAGGCATCCGCCTTCTCGTAGTCCTCGACGTTCGCGAGCGTCTGTCCCCGCGTGAGGTAAAAGCTGACGAGCTGGAGCTGCTCGTCGGGATCGATGTTGGGCCGTTTCTCGGCTTCTCTGATCTGTCCGTTGAGGTTGCTCCCGGCGATGGACCAGCTCGTCGTAGTGGGCCGTTTGCCCTTCACGCCGCCGTCATCGGCCGAAATGACCACCGGCGGCGGAGCTGCGTCTTGTGCGCTGCTCACGCCGCCGTCGGCTGACCCTTGCGGGTCCTTCTTGTTACACCCGTCACACCCTTGCACAGAGAGCGCTGCGCACAGCGCGAGGACCATCGTTGGCACCGGCATGGGGCCGAGCCCCGCGAGCCGTGCTCGTCCTGCGCTGCGCGTCGTCACTTACTGCGTGAGGGGCATGGCGAGGAACGGGAAGGCCGTGCCGCCCGTCTTCAACGGGTCGGCGGAAATGCCGTCGCTCACGCCGGTGACGTTGCCGATCGCAGCGGCCGAGTAGGTGACGTCGATGACGTCATACCCGAGGCCGCGACCGCCGCAGTCCTTGTTCGGGATCGTCCCCGTGGCCTGTCCCTCGACGGCGAGGTACGTGGTGCACGTGGTTCCGGCCGTGTCGATCCAGAGCCGATCATCCGCCGTCACGCTCGCGAGCGCGCCGTACTTGGCAACGTTCGAGTTCTGGGCGCCGGCGTCCTGGCTAGCGAGGAACTGGTTGTTGCAGTTCCGGTCGAGACCGTCGAAGACGGCGAGGTTCGCCGCCATCTGGCCGGTGTACGTGGCGCTCCAGGTGGCCTGCGCGGTGTCCTTGTTGTAAGCGTCCTTCGCCGCACCGGCCGCGGTCGTGTCCGGGTCGAACGTGTGGTTCAGCGCCGTGTTGATCGCGGGCCGACCGAGGCGGTCGATCTGCGCGCCGAGCGTCGGCGGGGCGGGGTTCTTCATGCCGGTGTCGGGCGTTCCCGTATCTGTCGTGCTGGTCTCGGGCGTGGTGGTGCCTGAGTCCGTCTTGGTCACAGCGTCGTCGTCGTCGCCGCAGCCGTAGCCGGCCGCGGACATGACGCCGATCGCAACGAGAGCAGAGCCAATCGAGAGCAGTGTTTTGCGGTTCATTGACTTCCTCCTCTCAGGGCTTCCTGTGGGTTGAGCCCCACACGCTGATGACGCCGCCACCCTTGGTGACGAGCGACTTGTCGGCTTCGACCACGATGGCGAGGCCGTTCAACTTCGCGAAGAAGTCTTCGGGCGCACCACCGTTCGGGTCGTGACTGAGCTGGGCCTGGAGGGCCGTGTCGACACCCAGCTGGAGCAGGGGACAACCCGCGTCGTCAAACGTCAGACCGCCGCCAGCAACGGTGGCCTTGACGCTCGAGACCGTGTGCTTGAAGCCGGCGAGGTTGAAGAAGAAGGGATCCGCGCGGAGGCCCGCGAAGACCTTGAACTTGCCCGACGCGCTCGCGAGGCCAGTGACCTTCGAGGCGTCTCCGGTCACGTACTCGTCCGCGCCTGCCCAGCATTTGGCAATCTGCGCCGCATCGAACGTACAGATGATGTTGAGGTCGCTCGTGGTGGCGCCGAACTTCAAGCCGCTCTGCGTGTGGAACACGTACTGGACGGTGTCGGAGAACTTTGCGTCGGCGGGAGCCGCCGGAAAGACCGTCATCGCGAAGATGACCTTCGTCGCCGCGTCGCCCGGCTTGTCCAGGAACGTATAGACGTCGTCGAGGTCGGCGGCCGGATCGGTGGCCGTCGCGGGCGCGTCAAGGTGGTCGGCAGACCGCGCCAGACGCGGATGAACGACCGCGGTCGCGAGGCATGCGCCTCCGACGACGACCATCCACTTCAAGAATATTGTTCTCATCAAGTCCTCCTCAGCAAAAAAGGAAACCATGGCGATGGTACGCACGGCGTGTGCGAACAGCTTGCTAAACTGACGCGAACTAGGGCCCGGAATGCGGTTTTCGGTGCTCTGCGTCATTTCGCCGTGGGGCAAAGAAGGACCTTCGTTGTCCCCCGGGCGGATCGCCCGTCGCCGGTAGCGGACGCACATGGTACGGACTCGACCCGAGATGAAGGTCGTTTGTATCGGCGGCGGACCGGCGGGCCTCTACTTCGCGCTCCTCTACAAGAAGGCGCGCCCCGATGCCGAGATCACCGTTCTCGAACGGAATGCCGCAGGCGTCACCTTCGGCTGGGGAGTCGTTTTCTCCGATGAAACGCTCTCCTATCTCGAGGACAACGATCCCCCGACCCACGCGGCGATCACCCAAGCGTTCGCCCACTGGACGGCCATCGACATCCACTATCGCGGGCAGTGCCTCCGCTCCGACGGCCACGGCTTCTCGGGGATCGCGAGGCGGGACCTCCTCCAGATTTTGACCGATCGATGCGTAGAACTGGGCATCAAGCTCAGCTTTGACGTCGAGGTCGACGACTACGACAAGCACACGACGGGAGCCGACCTCGTGGTCGCTTGCGACGGGTTGCGGAGCAAGGTGCGCGACAGGCACCAGGACGCATTCAAGCCGTCCCTCGACGTCCGCAAGGCCCGGTACATCTGGCTCGGCACGAGGAAGAAGTTCGATGCGTTCACGTTCTACTTCGAAGAGAACGCGCACGGGATGTTCCAGGTGCACGCGTACCGCTTCGATGCGGACACGAGCACGTTCATCGTGGAGTGCGACGAGGCCTCCTTCCTCGCGGCAGGTCTCGATCACAAGACCACCGAGGAGAGCATCGCGTACATCGAGGAGCTGTTCGGCAAGCACCTCGCCGGCGAGAAGCTCCTCGCCAACAAGTCGGCGTGGCTGCAGTTCGCGACGGTGAAGAACGAGACGTGGCACCACGGCAACGTCGTTCTCCTCGGTGACGCCGCCCACACCGCTCACTTCTCGATCGGCTCGGGCACCAAGCTCGCGATGGAGGACTCCATCGCGCTCGTCAAGGCGCTCGTCGAGCAAGGTGACGTCGCGAAGGCGCTCGTCGCCTACGAGGAGGAGCGCCGACCCATCGTCGAGCGCACGCAGAAGGCGGCGCAGGACAGCCTCGTGTGGTTCGAGAACGTGAAGCGCTATCGCGATCTCGAGCCGACGCAGTTCGCGTTCAGCCTGCTCACGCGCAGCAAGCGAATCACGTACGACAACCTCAAGCTCCGCGACGCCAAGTTCGCCGGTGAGATGGCGAGCTGGTTCGCGCGGACCGCCAGCACGCCTCCGAGCACTCCTGCCATGTTCGCGCCGTTCAAGCTGCGCGACCTGGTGCTCCCGAATCGCGTCGTCGTCTCGCCAATGTGCATGTATTCTGCAATTGACGGCACGCCGAACGAGTTTCACCTCACCCATCTCGCGGCGCGTGCCGCGGGCGGCGCCGGGCTCGTGATGGCGGAGATGACGGACGTGTCGCAGGAAGGCCGCATCTCGCCAGGCTGCGCCGGCATGTACCTTCACGAGCACGTCGCCGCGTGGAAGCACATCGTCGACCACGTCCACACGCACTCGGCGTCGAAGATCGGCCTGCAGCTCGGCCACGCCGGACGCAAGGCGTCGACAAAGCTGATGTGGGAGGGCAGCGATCGCCCGCTCGAGTCCGGCAACTGGCCGATCATGAGCGCCTCGCCGCTCCCCTACTTCCCGGACAGCCAGATCCCGCGCGAGATGGATCGCGGCGACATGGACCGCGTGAAGGCCGAGTACGAGCGCGCCACGACCTGGGCCGACGAGGCGGGCTTCGATCTCCTCGAGGTCCACATGGCGCACGGCTACCTGCTCGCGAGCTTCCTCTCGCCGCTGACCAACATTCGCCACGACAGCTACGGCGGCACGCGCGAGAACCGCATGCGCTATCCGCTCGAGGTGTTCGATGCCGTGCGCGCGGCCTGGCCGGCGAAGAAGCCGATGAGCGTGCGCATCTCCTCGACCGACTGGCTCCCAGGCGGCGTGGACGACGACGACGTGCTCGCGCTCGCCCGCGCCCTGAAGGAGCACGGCGCCGACATCATCGACTGCTCGGCCGGCATGACGACGCCCGCGTCGCGGCCGAAGTTCTACGGCCGCATGTACCAGGCGTACTGGGCGGACATGGTGAGGAACGAGGTGAAGATCCCGACCATCACCGTCGGCGGCGTGTCTACGGCCGACCAGATCAACACGCTCGTCCTCTCGGGGCGCGCCGATCTCTGCGCGCTCGCACGGCCCCACCTCTCGAACCCTTACTTCACGCTCGGCGCGGCGATCGAGCAGGGCTACCGCGACGTCTTCATTCCGCCGCAGTACGGGATCGTGCGGCCGCTGCCGGGCGGTCCGCCGCCGGCGCACAGTCTCTAAAGTGACCGATAAGTCCTCGGTTTCGGCCTGACACGGAGGCCGCCCGCCTGTCCCGCGCGGACCGTGGCTCGCGCTCGGGCGGCGGTCCGCAGCGCCTCGTGCGCGCCGCATGCGAGGCCCCGCACGAAGTAGATCACGGGCACGAGCGCGAGCATGCTCCCGCCGGAGAAGAAGAGAAACGCGACGCCGCCGCAGCGCATCGATTCGAGCGCCTGCTCGAGGCCGAGCGCGGGGATCACCGCAAAGGCGACGACCAGCCCACAGAGCCAGAGCCACTCCGATGCGCCAGCGGCCACGGCCAAAGGCGACCAGGCGACGGCCTCGTCCATGGTGACGAGCACCACGCTCCCGTCGACGTCGGCGCGCGCACATACGACACGCGCGCAGCGCGGATACGGACAGCGGGCGGAGAGCAAGAACGCACCGCCGCGCCTGAAGGGCACACGGACGCCCTCGCCGGTACGATCCGCGACGAGCTCTCCCCCGCAGTGAGGACACGTCATTGACACATCGGTCCTCCGCGGTGCATCCCCTGCGCGACCTCGAACTTCCTGAACCCCGCGGCGGTGACGAAGATGACGAGCGCGCCGATCACGCCGACCAGGATCGACATCTCGACACATGTACCTCCACGCGAGCGCGAGCCTCTTCCCATGCGAGGGCACCAAGCGAACGGCATGCCGGCACACGAGCCGTCGAAAACGCCGTGCGCGGATGCCTCGGCTCGTCGCGACGCGACGTTCCGTCACCCGCGGGTGTCGCCGGTGCCAATCTGTCGACGCCGCCCGTCTATTTTTTGCCGCGAGCGCGGTCGTAGTCGTCCGCCGCGACGCTCACCACGGCGAGATCGCGCGTGGCTTTCTCGGCGTCCGCGAGGAGCTCGGCCGTGAAGATCGTGAGCCCCCAGATACCGTTGTCGCGCTTGCGGAAGGGATAGCGCGTGCCCTGGGCCGTCACGATGCTGGCACGGTCGCCCACAGCATCGACGCCCACGACCCCCGACAGGTCGCGACGGAGCCGCTTCGCCCAGCCCCGCTCGCGGTAGAGGAGCGCGAAGACATAGCTCCCGTCGACGGCCTCGGTCATCTCCTTGTACTGTGCAAGCATTTCGCCGCGTTGCGGCTCTGGGTAGCTGGATTCGATCCGCTGGCTCGCCTTGGCGCGCATGTCGTGAATCGTGAAGCAGGCCCATTGCGCGTCCGTCTCGAGGTACGCGAAGAAGGCGCGCGGGTCGTCCTCGCCCACCGAACGCGCGACGCGCATGTACGCGCCCCGAGGCGTCGTGTCCGGCGGAAACGGCCGATGGATCGCCGCGTAGAGGAACGACGAAACGAGCACGACGGCCGCCGCGAGCGCGAGCCATGTGCGGAGCGCGCGCCTGTCCATCAGCGGTATTGCTCCGCGACGGGCGGCTCGACTCCGTCTCTCAGCGTGTCGTCGGAGAGGCGCGGGAACATCGACGCGCCTCAGCCTAACCGAGATCCGCGATGCCATTGGCGCTGCGCAGCCCCGAGCGGCCGACCCGCCTCAGCCCCCGAGCGGAACACCCAAGGTGCGCGGCTCTCGCACCACGAGGGCGGGATTCTCCCAGACCAGGTGCGTCGCGTAGCCGGCGCTGCGCCAGTCGTCGAGGTAGCCCTCGAGGACCGACCGCACGCGGAAGCCGGCGCGCAGCTGTGACGTGAGGACGCGGTCCTTTCGGACGCCGCGGACGACCTCGTCGACGTACGCCGACGGGGAGATCTGGGACGAGACCTCGTGGTAGTTCCAGAGCCGGCCGCCGGCGACGACCCGACGAAGATTCTTGCGCTTGCAGAGGTCGAAGAGCGCGCCGTAGAGGGCGGGGCCGACGCCGCGCCCGTGGGCTGCCGGGTCGGCGTAGACGTCGGCCAAGTAGAGCGTGTCGCCCCGTGGGTCGTGGCAGGCAAACGTGCCGAAGCTCGTGATGTCGGTCCAGGCGTGCGGCTCGAGCGCCGCGCCGCTGCCGACGATCAGGGTGGCGATCGCACCGATGATCGAGCCGCTTTCCTCGGCGACGATCTGGCCCTCGGGAAAGACGTGGCCGTGCGCGCGCAGCTGAGAGGCATCGAAGACGACGCCGTCGGCGAGGAGCTCGGGGTAGGCCGCGGCGTTCAGCGCGACGAGCCGGGAGACGTCGGCGCGGGTGGCAGAGCGAAGCGTGAGCGGGTGCATGCGTAGAGTCTTCGCGCCCGGCGATGCCCATACAAGCCCAGCCATGATTACGTCCCGTTCATGTCACCGGTCCGTCACGAGCTCGACCGGGCGCCAAACGGTTCAGATCTTGCGCGCCGAGAACGATGATCGACTAGCTTGGAGGCGTGTCAGCGATGAAACTTCCCGAAGCCGGTGACGCGCCCGCGTCTCCCTCCCCGACGACCACGCAGCTGCATCCCGACTCGCAGCCCGGCCTTCAAACTGCGCCGGCCCCGTGGACGATCGAGGACGCCGAAGAGCTGTACCTCATCGATCGCTGGGGTGCGGGTCACTTCGGGATCTCGCAAGACGGGAAGATGACCGTTGCGCCTCTCGCCGCACGTGGCGGGACGGTGAAGATCTTGGACGTGGTCGAGGCCGCGATCCGCGACGAGGGATTGAAGGCACCGCTCATCATCCGCTTCCAGGACATGCTGCACCACCGCGTGCGCGTCCTGAACGAGGCCTTCGCGAAGGCGATCCAGGAGAACAAGTTCCGCGGGCAGTACCGCGGCGTGTTCCCGATCAAGGTGAACCAGCTCCGCGAGGTCGTGGAGGAGATCGTCGAGGCGGGTCGCCCGTGGCACTACGGCATCGAGGTCGGCTCGAAGTCCGAGATGTTCGCCGGTCTGGCGCTCCACACCGACAACGATTCGCTCATCATCTGCAACGGCTACAAGGACGACGCGTACATCCGCACCGCGCTCCTCGGGAACAAGCTCGGCAAGCGCGTCATCCTCATCGCGGAGAAGCTCTCCGAGATCCGCGCCATCGTTCGCCTCGCCGCCGAGATGAACGTGCAGCCCGAGATCGGCATGCGCATCCGTCTCGTCGCGCGCGGCGCCGGTAAGTGGGCCGAGTCGTCGGGCGAGCGCGCGAAGTTCGGCCTCTCCACCGGAGAGATCCTCGAGGCCGCGAAGATCCTCGCCGACGCCGGGATGGCGCGGGCCTTCAAGCTCCTGCACTTCCACATCGGCTCGCAGATCCCCGACATCCTCATCGTGAAGCGCGCCGTCCGCGAGGCCGCGCGCTACTACGCCAAGCTGCGCCGCGCCGGCCACCCGATCGACTACATCGACGTGGGCGGTGGCCTCGCCGTCGACTACGACGGTTCGCGCTCCACGTTCGACGGCTCGATGAACTACTCGGTGGACGAGTACGCGCGCGACGTCGTCTGGAACATCGCCGACGTCTGCGACGAGGAGAAGGTCCCGCACCCGCACATCGTGTCGGAGTCGGGTCGCGCCATCGTCGCGAATCACTGTGTGCTCGTCGTCGAGGCGTTCGGCGCCATCGAGCGCGCGCCCTCCCCGGACTCGGAGCTCGTGCTCGTGGTGAAGGAGCACAAGCTGCTCTCCGCGCTCGAGGACATCACGCGCAACCTCCCGGAGCGCGGGCTCAACGAGTCTTGGCACGATCTCCTCCATTCGAAGGAGGAGGCCCAGAAGATGTTCGACCTCGGCCTCCTCGAGCTCGACGTGAAGGCCAGCGTCGAGGCCGAGTTCTGGCGCGTTGCGCAGCTGATCCGCTCGGCGGCGGCGCTGCTCGACCCGGCGGACGTGCCCGACGACCTGCGCGGCCTCGAGCGCGAATTCACGACGCAGCACATCTGCAACTTCTCCGTCTTCCAGTCGCTGCTCGATCACTGGTCGTTCGGCGCCCTCTTCCCGGTCGTTCCGATTCACCGCCTCGACGAGAAGCCCGAGGTCGAGGGCACGCTCGTCGACATCACGTGCGACTCGGACGGGAAAGTCGGTAAATTCATCGATCGCACGGAGGACTCGCGCGACACGCTGCCCCTTCATCGCATCGGCAAGGGCCCGTACTACCTCGGCGTGTTCCTGACCGGCGCGTACCAGGACATCATGGGCGACCTCCACAACCTGTTCGGCCGCGTGAACGAGGTCCACGTGTTCCTCGATACGGACGAGGAGTGCGGCTACTACCTGGAGGAGACGATCGAGGCGAACACGATCGGCGACGTCCTCCACATGACGCAGTACGACGCCCGCGACCTGGCCGCGAAGCTGAAGGCGCAGGTCGATGCGGCCATCAAGCAGGACCGGCTCAAGCCGACAGAGGGCATGCGCCTCCTCGCGGAGTACGAACGCGGGCTCAAGGATCACACGTATCTGTCGTTCTAGCGGGGTCTCCCGTCCGCCTGTCCGATTGGCGACAGTTTCCGCGGCATTTTGAGCCTTGTCGCTTCGGGCTCGGGCGTCTATGCCCGAATGGGTGGATGATTCGCCAGGCATTGTCTCGCGCGTGCTGCGCACGCGGCGCGCCTCCGTGCGTCTCGTGGAGTCGCTCGGCCCCGAGGACATGGTCGTCCAGTCGATGCCGGACGCGAGCCCCGCGAAGTGGCACCTCGCGCACACCTCGTGGTTCTTCGATCGCTTCGTGCTCCAGCCGCTGGGGCTACCGGCCGTCCAGGCCGAGTACGACTACCTCTTCAACTCGTATTACGACACGGTCGGGCCGCGCCACCCGCGGAGCGCGCGCGGACTGCTGACGCGGCCGACGACCGACGAGGTCTTCGCCTACCGGCGAGCGATCGACGCGCGCATCGCCGACCTCGACGGCTCGCCGCATCTCTCGCTGCCACACGTGCGTGACGCGCTCGAGCTCGGGCTCAACCACGAGGAGCAGCATCAGGAGCTACTCCTCACGGACATCTTGCACCTCTTCTCCAGGAACCCGCTGCTGCCTGCTTACGCAAAGCAGGCCGCGAAGCCGCCGCTCACGGCGACGACGCAGCTCGCGTGGCGAGCGCACGAGGGTGGCCTCCACGAGATCGGGCACGACGGCAACGGCTTCGCGTTCGACAACGAAGGGCCTCGCCACAAGGTGTATCTTGCACCTTTTGCGATGGCGTCACGGCTCGTGACGAACGCCGAGTACCTCGCGTTCGTCCGTGACGGCGGCTACCGCAGGCCGGAGCTATGGCTGTCCGACGGGTGGGCCTGGGTCGAGCAGTGCGGCGCCTCCGTGCCCCTCTACTGGCTCGAGGAAGGCGCACGCGAGCTCACGCTGAACGGCGCCGACGCGCTCGCGCCGGACGAGCCCGTCGTCCATGTCTCGTACTACGAGGCCGACGCCTACGCGCGCTGGTCCGGCGCGCGCCTTCCCACCGAAGCGGAGTGGGAGGCGGCGGCCCCGACCCTCGGGCAGGCCTTTGGCCACGCCTGGCAGTGGACGCAGAGCTCCTACGCGGCGTACCCCGGCTTCCGACCGCTCGCCGGAGCCTTCGGTGAGTACAACGGAAAATTCATGGTCGGCCAGCAGGTCCTCCGCGGAAGCTCGGCGGTGACGCCCACCGATCACTCGCGCAGGACGTACCGAAACTTCTTCCCGCCGAACGCTCAGTGGCAGTTCTCGGGCATACGACTCGCGAGGGACACATGACTCCGCCCGATGGAAGCCTCCAGGTCGCGACGCCGGTGGAGCCGCTCGAGTCCGCACGCGAGCGGTTTCGCACGGACGTGCTCGTCGGGCTCGGCCTGACGCCGAAGCGCCTCGCACCGAAGTACTTCTACGACCGCGCCGGATCGCTCCTCTTCGACGCCATCTGCGAGCTGCCCGAGTACTACGTGACGCGCGCGGAGACACAGATCATGCGCGCGCGCGTGAGCGAGGTCGTCGCGAGCTGGGGCCCGCGGGTGCGCGTCGTCGAGCCCGGCGCCGGAAGCGGAACGAAGACCCGGCTCGTGCTCGAGGCGCTCGGCCCGAAGCGCTGCGTCGAGTACGTGCCCGTCGACATCTCGCGCGAGCACCTGGCGCACGCGGCGTCGCTCCTCCGCGCCGATTATCCGTGGCTCGAGGTGACGCCCCTCGCCGCGGACTTCGCCACCGACCTCCCCGTACCGCCCAGTAGCGACGGCGCGGGCACCGTCATCTATTTCCCGGGCTCGACGATCGGAAACTTCGATCCGCCCGAAGCCGAGCGTCTCCTCTCGAGGTTTCGTCGCGCCGCCGGGCCGAACGGCACGATCGTACTCGGCGTCGACCTCAAGAAGGACCCCGCCACCCTTCACGCCGCCTACAACGACGCGCAAGGCGTCACCGCCGCATTCAATCGCAACGTGCTCACCCGAATGAACCGCGAGCTCGGGGCCGACTTCGACGCCGACGCGTTCGCGCATTACGCGTTCTACGAGCCCGTCCGCGGGCGGATCGAGATGCACCTCGTGAGCCGTCGCAGGCAGGAGGTCACGGTGTCGGGACGCAAGTTCCGCTTCGCCGAGGGCGAGTCGATCCATACCGAGTGCTCCTACAAGTACGATCTCCCGGCCGCCGAGCGGCTCGCGCGCAGCGCCGGGCTCCACCTGGTCGACGCGTGGCTCGACGACGAGCGCAGGTTCGCGGTCCTCGAGCTTCGGCCTGTTCTCTGACCTTGCGCACGCGCTTCGCTCCCTCCCCTACCGGCGACCTCCACGTCGGCGGTGCCTGGACGGCCGTCGCCTCGTGGGCGCTCGCGCGCGCATCGGGCGGCACGACTGTCCTCCGTGTCGAGGACATCGACACGCCGCGGGTCGTCCAGGGCTCGGCGAGCCGCGTAGCAGAGGATCTCGCATGGCTCGGCCTGGACTGGGACGAGGGGCCCGACGCCGGCGGAATACATGCGTCCTACACACAATCTGAGCGTGCCTCGCTCTACGACGCGAGGCTGGCCGAGCTCGATGCCTCCGGGCTCACGTATTTGTGCGACTGCTCGCGGGCGGAGATCTCGCGGGTGGCCAGCGCACCGCACGCGGGCGAGGAGACCCTCTACCCCGGGACCTGCCGCGACGCGCCACGCGATCGGGAGATGAAGCGCGCGCCGGCGATCCGGCTGCGGGTCCCGCACGGCTCGACGGTGGCCTTCGAAGACCTCGTGCGCGGCCACATCGAGCAGCACGTGGACGTGAGCGTCGGCGACTTCGTGCTCCGCCGCGGCGACGGAGTGGTTGCGTATCAGCTGGTGGTCGCGGTCGATGATGCATCGATGCGGATCACGCATGTCGTGCGCGCCGACGACCTCCTCGGATCGACCCCGCGCCAGCTCCTCCTCATGCGCCTCCTGGGCGTCCCCGCCGGCGAGGTCCCCTCCTACGCGCACGTCCCGATGGTGGTCGCCGCGACGGGCGATCGCCTCGCGAAACGCGTGGGCTCGACGACGATCCGCAGCCTCCGCGAACGCGGCCTCTCTCCGCAAGAAATCATCGGCGCCCTCGCGCATGGCCTGGGGCTCGTCGCTGGCAATCCCCGGCCTCTCTCCGCGCGCGAAGTCGCCGCCGCCCTTCAACCACCGTCAACCTGGCGTCACACCCCATGGCCTCTCCCCGCCGGGTGGACCTGATGCCCTTCCGAGAGAACGCGGAGACGCGGGGGCGCGGAGGAACGCGAAGTTTTCTTTGCTCGAGACATGCGCTTGGAGTCGCGTGTCTCGAGCAAGATCAGCTCTGCGTCGCTCCGCGTCCCCGCGTTCTCTGGGGTACGTGAGCGAGAGCTCAGCGCAGGGCGAAGTAGACGCCGGCAGCGATGCTCACGATGGCGGCCAAGATCCACAGCGCGATCCACATGCCCTTGCCGTCTTCCACGGGGGCGGGAGCGGCGCGGTTGGAGGTAGGCTTCGACGACGGGGCGCTGCGCGGGCCTGACGAGGGCGAGCGCGAGGGCTTCGAGGGCGGATTCACGGAAGGCGACGGGCCGAGAGGGCCCGAGGCGAGGAGCGTGTCGCTCGTGGGCTGGTTCACGAACGCGCGCCCGCCGCTTGCCTCCGCGAGAGGCGTCTCGATCGACGGGTGGGTCATCGCGAACGCGTCTGTCCCCACGGGGGACGTCGCGAACGCGCCGGGGCTGAGCGATCCCACGTCGTCGGGGCGGGCGCGCGCGTGCATGATGGCCGCGGCGAGCGCCGAGGCCGACGGGTATCGCTCGTCGCGATCGCGCGCGAGCGCGTGCATCACCATGGACTCGAGCGCGGCTGTCACGCGTCCGGGCGCCGCCCGCTTGCCCACCGGCTCGATGACCCCGGTGAGGTGCTCCGTCAGCACGTTGAGCGGCGTCGACCCGGTGAAGGGCGGCGCCCCGGCGAGGATCTCGTAGAGCATGATACCCGCGGCGTAGACGTCGCAACGCGCATCGAGCTCGTCACCCCGCGCCTGCTCCGGCGACATGTACTCGGGCGTCCCGAACACCATGTTGTGCGCGGTGAGGTTCGTCGTACCGCCGGCAGAGCCGGTGACGATCTTCGACATCCCGAAGTCGACGACGACCGCTTTCTTCCCCTTCTGCAAAATCACGTTCGCGGGCTTGAGATCGCGATGAATGACCCCCTGCGCGTGGGCGGTCCGCAGCGCCGCGCAGACCTCGAGCATGACGTCGAGCGCGCGCCCCACGTCGATGGGGCGCTCCCTCTCGAGCACCTGCTCGAACGTCGGCCCCTCCAGCTTCGTCAAGGCCATGTAGAGGAGCGAGTCGCCTCCCGGCTCGGTGGCGGGCACCTCCCCGACCTCGAGGATCGGGCAGATGTGATCGCCCTCGAGCCGCTTGAGGATCGTCGCCTCGCGCTGAAAGCGCCCCCGGATCTGCCGATCGCCGGCGAGCTGCGGGTGCATCACCTTGAGCGCCACCGGCGAACCGTCGCTCGTGCGGATCGCGTCGTACACGATCCCCGTGCCTCCCTCGCCGAGCACTCCGCGCAGCTCGTACTTGCCGTCGATGGTGCGATCATCCGGCAACGCCGGAGCGCCGCCGCTCGCGACGCCCGCGACGCCACGTCGAGAATGGGAATCGACCTCGTCCACGAGACCGATTCTACCTCGACCCGCAGGCCGCGCGAACCTTCGGCGACACGGCCCGTGCGTCGAGGTTGGTTTCTGCCGGATTCGCGTGGGTTCGCCACGCGACGCACGCCCCCGCCGCGAGCCCGTGCGCGTCGAGCGCGACGTAGGCGTCGAGAAGCGCACGGTGAATCGTGGCCAGTTGTGGCTTCGTCAGATCACCCGAGCCGAGCAGGCGGTTGCCCTTCGAGACCGCGTCGAGATAGCGGCCCGCGCGCACGTCGGCAAGCAGCGGCGGGATGTCCGCCTCGGCCCGCCGCTGCGCCTCGTAGGCCTGGCCGCTACCCTCGGTGCGGATCCTCTCGGCGGCGAGGCGCGCGGCCTTCTTCCCCTCCTCGGTGAGGGCTACGTCGAGCAGCGGCACGAGTACGATGTCGCCGCGGAGGAGCTTCTGCTCGCCCTTCCGGCCGTTGTAGGCGTCGAGCTCCCAGGCCTTGTTCATGTCGCCGAGGTAGCGTAGCGCGAGCGCCGCCATCGTCTCGCTCTCGGCGGCGATGTGCGCGACGATCGCGGGCACCTCGATCTCCTGACCGGCCGCGGGCTGCACCCACGACACGCCTCCGTTGGTGCGCGCCAGCGTCTCGGCGCGCTTGGCGTCTCCGAGGTAGATGCGCGCGAGCTCCGCCCACGTCTCGCTCTGCGCGACGCGATGGTGCGACGGCGCCGGGATCTCGAGCGGTTGCCCCGCGACGATCGCGCTTCCGCCGTGAGCGTCGAGCGCGTTCGCGCCGACGAGCGCGGTCTCGAATCGTGCCGACCCGTAGAACTTCATCGCCATCTGCGCGAGGGTCTCACCCTGCGAGACGACGTGCGTGAAGGCGGACGCATCGGTGGAGGCCATGGCCATGGAGAGCGCGAGCACGACGGCCGCTCCCCTCGTGAACAGCTTGCTCATCGCGCGTCCATTCCTGCGTCGGTAGCGGTCCCGACCGCCATGGTCACGTCCAGCGTGATCGTCTCGTTCGTGGTGACGACGACCTCGCGCTCGACCGGCGGTGCATCCGGGTGGGTCAGGGTGATCCAGTGCTTGCCGGCGGCGAGCGGGATCGGGCGGGCAAACGGGGTCGTCTCCACCTGTTGCCCGTCGACGCGGACGTACGCCCAGGGAGTCGCGAGGACGCGGAGCCCGCCCGGATCCACGGGCACGAGCTCGAGCGGCCGGCTGCCGGGCTCGAGGCTGCCGCGCGCGGCAGAGCCGCCTTCGATCGCGAGCACGCCGACGACGAAACCGAGGAGGAGGATGGCATGGCCCACGATCGCTCGACGCGCTCCAACGAGCCGCCGCGACGAGGAGACCGCCGAGCCCTCGGGTCGCTTTTCCGCGGTGGCGAAGCCCGCGAGCACCAGCGCGCCGCGCACGACCAGCGCGGGTTCGTCCCGGGTCATCGCGCGGAGCTCCCGCTGGAGTCGTTCGAGGACCTCGGTCGCGCTCGCGTAGCGCTCGCTCGGCGACTTCTCGAGGAGGCGCATCACGAGGCGCTCGACGGCCCGCGGGACGTGCGGGGCGCGCTCCCGCAGCGAAGCGGGCGTATCGCGACGAATGCGCTGCGCGGCACTGCGATCGGCGCCTGCGTGCGGGCGTACGGAGTCCTTGGCAGGCACCTCGAACGGGCGACTGCCGCTCAGCATCTGATAGAGTACGACGCCGAGCGAGAAGAGATCGCTGCGCCCGTCCACGAAGTCGCCGAGGATCTGCTCCGGGGACATGTACGCGGGTGTTCCGAAGGCGTCCTTCACGCCTTCGGGCGCGATGCGGCCCGACGGGGTGATCCCTTCACTGCCGAACGCATCGCTCACGCTCGCGGTGCGCGCACGCTGCGCGATCCCGAAGTCGATGATCTTCACGACGCCGGCGGTCGAGAGCAGCACGTTGCCAGGCTTGATGTCGCGATGGACGACGCCGCGCTCGTGGATGTGCTCGAGCCCGGCGCAGATGCCGCTCGCGACGGCGAGCGCGGCCTCGACGGAGACGCTCCGCTTCTTCGCGAGCACCTGCTCGAGCGAGGGTCCCTCGACGTTCTCCAGAACGAGGAAGGGCCTGCCGGCGGCGGAGCGCGCGACATCGAGGAGGAGCACGACGTTCGGGTGTGCGAGATCGCGGAGGATCTTCGCTTCGCGATCAAGCTGCTCGCCGAACGACGAGGTCGGCGAGATCTGCGTCTTCAGGGCCTTGAGGGCCACGATGCGCCCGAGCGGCTCCTGCACCGCGCGGTAGATCGTCGAGATCGCGCCCGAGCCAAGCGCTTCGACGACGCGATAGTTACCGAAGCGAATTTCGCTCATCGTACGAGGAGCGAATGGCCGGTCATCGCCGCGGGCTGGGGCAGGCCCATGATCTCGAGCATCGTCGGAGCGACGTCACAGATGCGGCCGCCGCTGCGGATCGTCACGTCCCTGTCGGCGTCGTTCATGTAGAGGAGCGGCACCGGGTTGAGCGTGTGTGCGGTGTGGGGCGCGCCGGTCTTGAAGTCGACCATCTGCTCGCAATTACCGTGGTCCGCAGTGACGATGAGCGCGCCGCCCTGCTTCTTCACGGCCTCGGCGATGCGACCGACGCCCACGTCGACCGCTTGCACCGCCTCGATCGCCGCGTTCAGGACGCCGGTGTGACCGACCATGTCGGGGTTCGCGAAGTTGACGAGGACGAAATCGAATTTGCCGGATTCGACGGCCTTGACGACGGCGTCGGCGACGCCTGCCGCGGACATCTCGGGCTTGTGGTCATAGGTGGCGACCTCCCTGGGCGAAGGAATCATGACCCGCTCCTCGCCCTCGAAGGCCTCCTCACGTCCGCCGTTGAAGAAATACGTCACGTGGGCGTACTTCTCGGTCTCCGCGGCGCGAAGCTGCGTGAGCCCGGCGCGCGCGATGACCTCGGGAAAGATGTCGAGATACGTCTCCTTCGGAAACGCGATCGGAAGACCGAGCTTCGAGTCGTACGTCGTCATGCACGCGTACGCGCCGCGCAGCGGCGGCTGGTCGTTCTTGCGCTCGAACTCGGTGAAGTCATCGAACGCGAGCGCTCGCGTGAGCTCGCGCGCGCGGTCGGGGCGGAAATTGAAGTGGAGACCGGCGTCCTTCGCGCTGTCGATGCCCGCGTAGTCGCCGACGACGAACGGCTCGACGAACTCGTCCGTCTTGCCGGCGGCGATGCTCGTCTCGGCGCCGGTCGACGCGCCCAGCTGGCGCGGGGCGTCGGCCTCCACGACGGCGCGGTAGGCCTTCTCGACGCGCTCCCAGCGGTTGTCGCGGTCCATCGCCCAGTAACGACCGCTCACCGTACCGATGATGCCCTTGCCGGCGAGCTTCTCCTCGAGCGAGCGCAGATAACCGGGAGCCGTTCCGGGCTGGACGTCGCGTCCGTCGAGGAACGCGTGGACGACCACCGGAACACCGCGCTTGCCGGCGGCGTCGATGAGCGCGAACAGCTGGAGGATGTGGCTGTGGACCCCGCCGTCGGAGACGAGTCCGAAGAGGTGCAGGCGCCCGCCGGCCGAGCGAGCCTTCTCCATCACGGCGGCGATCACCGGAGTGTCGCCGATCGATCCGTCAGCGACGGTCGCGTCGATCCGCATGATGTCCATCAACGCGATCCGACCGGCGCCGAAGTTGAGGTGTCCGACCTCGCTGTTACCCATCTGTCCGGGCGGCAGGCCGACGTCCGGGCCGCTCGTTCCGATGACACCGCTCGGGTAGCTGGCGTGGAGCGCGTCGAGGCTGGGCGTGACCGCGAGGCGTACGGCGTTGGCGTCCTTCTCGGCGCGCTCGCCGAGACCGTCGAGGATCATGAGGACGACCGGCCGCGGGCGGGACCGCGAGGTCTTCTGGGCGTCGGACATGCCGAGGACGATAGCGCAGGTCCGGCGGCCGCGGGCAGCGCCGCGAGTGCCCATCGTCGCGACGCGCTGCGTGGAGCACGCGGCGCATTTTTCCCGTGCCGACCCGCAGTCGGTAGCGGGTGCCGATCTCCTTGAGCCTCGCCGCCACATGCCGTATTCCCCGTGCGTGCCCTGGGCTCGCGCACTACTCCGTGGCCAGAAGGTCCTCGCGAAAGCGCGTCCCGACGGTTCGTTCGACGCCGTGGGCGGGCGCGTCGAGGTCCGCTACAAGCCCAACGACGGGCGTGCGTACCAGGCGGCCGCGCGCAACCTCGAGCGGATCGACGGCGAAGCCCTCCTTCTGGATGACGCATGCGCTCCGGCCGAGGCTGCGCCGTCGAAGGACCACAAGGAAGCGAAGGCCGATCGCTCGGCGGAGCGAAAGACGGCCGCGGCCGCCGCGGCGCTCGCGCCGGGCGCAGTCCCTGCGCACGCGTGGACGGTCTACGCGGACGGCGCATGCTCCGGCAATCCTGGCCCCGCGGGCCTCGGTATCGTCCTCGTCGCCCCGGACGGGAAGATCGCCGAGGGCTTCGAGTACCTCGGAGTCGCCACCAACAACATCGCGGAGCTGACCGGAATCCTGCGCGCTGCCGAGATCGTCCCCGACGGCGAGGCCGCTGTGGTTCACACCGACAGCCAGTACGCCATCGGCGTGCTGACGAAGGGCTGGAAAGCGAAGGCCAACCAGGAGCTCATCGCGGGCGTCAAGGTCGCCCTGGCGCGCCGCTCAGGCTGGCGAATCGTCTACGTCCCCGGACATAGCGGCGTCCCACTGAACGAGCGCGCCGACGAGCTCGCCCGTGAAGCCGTCCGAACCAGGGTCTCCCGGCTTCCGGCCCGGCCCACTTCGTGACTATGCTCTTCGTGAAAATCGAAGGTCGCATGCGCCTCGGCGCGTGAGAGGCGCTCCTCACCCATGCCCAACATCTTCCGCAAAGGCCTGTTCGACGGGCACATCGCGATCGTGACCGGAGGCGGCAGCGGCATCGGGCTCTCCACCGCGATCGCGCTTGGCGAGCTGGGTGCAAAGGTCGCCATTTGCGGGCGGAAGAAGGAGAAGCTCGAGGCTGCCGAACAGAAGCTCCGCGCCCTTGGAGTCGAGGTCCTCGCCGAGGCATGCGATATCCGCGAGGTCGAGCAGATCCATGCGTTCGCAAAGAGCGTGAAGGACAAGCTCGGCACAGTGACGATCCTCGTCAACAACGCCGGCGGCCAGTTCCCGACGACGGCTGAGACCGTCTCGCCACGCGGCTGGGAGGCGGTCGTTCGCAACAACCTCAACGGCACATTCTTCATGACGCAGGCCGTGGCCGTCGAGCACATGATCCCCGCAAAGCGCGGGCGGATCGTGAACGTCATCGCGAACGTCGCGCGCGGCTTTCCGGGCATGGTCCACACTGGCGCGGCTCGCGCCGGTGTCGAGAACATGACGAAGACGCTCGCCGTCGAGTGGGCGATGCACAACATCCAGTGCAACGCCGTTGCGCCCGGCGTCATTCGCACGAGCGGCACGGACCAGTATCCGCCCGAGCTCATCGAGGCGAGCCGCAAGAAGACACCGATGAAGCGCGTCGGCACAGCCGGCGAGGTCGCGCAGCTCATCGTGTACCTCGCGAGCGAAGCCGCCTGGTTCGTGACGGGAGAGTGCTGGTATATCGACGGAGGCGCGCACCTCTGGGGAGACAACTGGATCATCGACGACGAAGCGCCCGCCCCGACGCCGCCGATCATCGCCGAGCTCGCAAAGCCGGAGTAGCGGCGTGGACGAGCAAGCGAAGGGCAGGAGCGGCGAGGCGGAGGCTAGCGCAGGAGTTGGCGCCGAAGCGCCTTCGCCGCCGGTCGAGCCCTTGACGCCGGAGCCTGCTCCGGTGCTGCCGGCGGCCACTCCTGCATCGATCCACCCTCACGGCGTCCTCGATGCGAGCGCCGATACGGGCCCGCATCCGCGCTTCATCATCACGTTCCGACAGTGGCTCCACGACTACTTCCTCGGAGACGACCCGGGCTTCGGACTCGCGCTCGTTCCGTTCTGCTTTCTCTCGATGCTGCTGTTCACGCGGCATCCGAGGACGAACTTCATCTTCGACGAGCAGGAAGCGCTGCTCGCCAATCCGTATGTCCGAAGCATCGCGGACGCGCAGCCCAAGTTCCGCTGGCTCGACGCGTTCCACCGCGACTTCTGGGGTCTTGGTCCCGACCGCAGCATCGGCTCCTACCGACCCATCCCCGACCTCGTATGGCGTGCGCTGTGGGGCCTCGGTGCCCGCGACCAGACGCCGTTCCTCCATCACTGGGTGAACGTTCTTCTCCACGGGATGAACGGCGCGCTCGTGTGCGTCATCGCTTTCCAGCTCACGAAGAAGCGCGGAACCGCGTGGCTCGCCGGAGCGTGCTTCACGGC
Organism: Polyangiaceae bacterium; assembly: GCA_043717125.1. Classification (GTDB taxonomy): domain Bacteria; phylum Myxococcota_A; class Polyangia; order Polyangiales; family Polyangiaceae; genus Labilithrix. The sequence goes on from JAYSXP010000432.1 coordinate 20,432, forward strand.
CAGCGCGGTCCTCACCGAAGCCGTGAGCGGCGTCGTCGGCATCTCCGACGTGCTCGGCGCGACGGGCGCGCTGCTCGCGCTGCTCGCGCTCTCGCTTCGCCTTCCGTGGATGGGTATCGGCGTCTTCCTCGCGTCGCTCTTCGGCCTCTTTTCCAAGGAGAGCGCGCTCTGCATCGTGCCGCTGGTGCCCGTCACGGCGCTCCTCTGCGCGCAGATCTACCATCCGATGAAGCCGCGTCGCTGGGCACGCGCCGTCGTCTCGTTCGTCGCATCGGCGGCGGCGTTCGTGTTCTATGTCGAGGCGCGACGGCGCATGTTCCCGACGCCTCTGCCGGCAGAGCTCTCGTTCGACGCCAACTCGGGCAAGGCGTGGGTCCCGCGAACGTTCGCGGCGATCCTCCGCTGGTATGCCCAGCCAAACCTGCCGAAGGACCCGCTCAACAATCCGCTCGTGAACGCGCATGGCGCGCTCCGTCTGGCCGGAGCGCTGCGCGTGTACTTCCGCGGCCTCGTGCAGCTCGTCTTCCCCTACCCGCTGTCGGGCGACTACTCGGCGCCGCAAGAGCCGATCCCCGACGGCGTCTTCTTCCCGGAGAGCGTTCTCGGCGCACTGCTCTTGCTCTTGCCGTTCCCGCTTGCGCTCTTTTTAGGCGTACGCGCCTACCGCAAGTGGAAGCGCGAGCAGGGCATGACGGAGACGCTCGAGTTCGGTGAGGGACCCTACCGCGGCGCGGCGCACTCGATGCCGAAGGCGCTCGCGATCGACACGTGGCCGATCGTCGCCGCCGCGTGCTTGTGGGTCTGCGTTTCATACTTCCCGGTGTCGAACATCCCCGTGCTGCTGCCGACGGTTCGTGCCGAGCGCTTCTGGTACTTCCCGGCGATCGGCTCGAGCCTGCTCCTTGCGCTCGCGTTCAGCGCAGTCCTGGACCGACTGAAGCCGGGGGCGCTCGCGCGAACGGGCTTCGTCGGAGTCATCCTCGTCTTCTTCGGGATCCAGGGGATCTGCGCGCGCCGTCACGCCAACGACTACACGGACGACCTCGCGTTCTGGGATGCGACGCGCAAGGCCGTCCCGCGAAGCGCAAAGGCGCACCTCAACTACTCGGTCATGAAGGGAGCACGCGGTGACCTCGAAGGCCGGCGTGCGGCAAACGTGGTGGCGCTCGAGCTCGCGCCGCAGTGGCCGATGGCGAGCATCTATCTCGGCGACACGCTCTGCAGGTTGCATCGGGCGCCGGAGGCGTGGCCCCACTACGAGCGCGGGTTCGAGCTCGCGCCGAACGACGTCAATCTCGTCGCGCTCGCGCTGCAGTGCCTCTGGGACGAGAAGATGCTCGAGGCGGACGCCGACGTCCGGAACAAGCTCGACGACATGAAGAGCAACCACCCGGGCTCGTGGGTCGAGTATCTCGGCAAGGACATCCTCGAGCACGGCGAAGAGCACAGCGGCGTCGACCCAAAGTACCGTCCGCGCGGCTACAATGAAGGCCCGAAGGACTGAACATCGTTTATGTTGCGCGCAATGGCATCCGAGCCGCGGTCCGACACCCGGGCTCCTGATTGCTCCCGTCGAACGCTCTTTGGCTTTCCGCAGCGGACCTCGGGCAACGTCCTCGTCGAGGACATCTCTGCTCTGCTCTTCGCACTCTCGACCGGCGCGCTCACGCTGCTTCTGATTCTTCGTCCCCACGTCGAAGTCGGCATCACGGAGGCCGTCGAGCAGCAGACCTTTGCGGTGGCGTGGCCGGCGGCGCTGGCAGCGGCGCTGATCGTCCCTGCGGTGATCAAGTTCGCCGAACGAAAGCTGCTCGAGCCCTCGAACCTCTTCTGGCCGCTCATGGGCGTCGGTCACACCGCCCTCTGGCTTCGGACCGTAACTCGCCTCCACGAAATCGACGTGGCAGGCGGCCCGCTGCGTGGCAAGGCGCTCGTGCAGGCCTTTCGGTCGACGGCCGTGAGTCACGCGCTTCTGACTCTCTCGCTCTTTCTCGGCTTCGCGCTCCTGCGTGCTTGGTCTCCAGCGGCAGGCTCGTGGAGAGCGAGGAATCGGCCCCTCGCAGGCGCAGCATGCGTCGCCGTGGCGAGCGCGGGAATCGGCTGGATCGTCATCCAGTTCTCGCAGACCACGTATACGGAGACCTCGCTTCTCGCGTTCTCCGCAGCGGGCGCGATTCTCGTGCTCGTCACGCGACCGCGTACGAGCGCTGGTCCACGCCTCATCCCGGTGGCGGACCTCCTCGTGCTCGGCGCGCTCGTACTCTTCCTGTGGTTTCCCGAGGTCGTCGCGGGCGGACGGAGTGGTCCCAGAGGGGCTGACATCTGGGTCGACCACTACAACTTCTACCTCGGCCCGGTTTCGGCGATCCTCGGCGGGAGGTCCCCGCTCGTCGACGCGAACTCACAGTACGGGGTCGGCGTCGTCTACTTCATCGCGTTCGTCTTTCGCCTACGGCTGTTCGAGCCTTCGCTCGACGGCCTCGCACACCTCATCTGTCTTCTCGAGGTGGCCCGTTTTTTCATTCTCTATCTCGCGATGCGGCGGATAACGCGGAGTCTACCTACGGCACTTCTCTTCTTGTGCGCGTGTCTCGCCACGAACGTCTTCGCTCCGCTCTTCGTCTACATCACGCTGCCGAGCTGCGGGCCGCTGCGATTCCTCATCGAGTACGGCCTCGTGGCAGCCATCGCCTTCCAGGACTCCACGGCGGTCTCCTCGCGTCGGTCGTCGAGACTAGGGATTCTCTTCCTCGTCTCGGTCGGAGCGCTCTGGTCGGTCGACACGGCGGTCACCGTCGTCGGCGCACACCTCGGGACCCGTGCTCTCGTGGCTCTCGGAAGCCCAGGGCCCAGGCGATGGCGCCTGCTCGCATTCGCGCGTGACGTCGGACTCACCGGCGTAGCCGTCGGTGCTGGAATGCTCGCCCTCGCGATCCAGGTCCGCATGACGACCGGGGTCTGGCCGATCTGGAACCGCGCGTTCGAGTACATCCTCTTTTACAGAACGTGGACCACGTGGTGCGTACCCATCGAGCAATGGGCCATGTGGCTGCCGACCTCGCTGGTCTATCTGGGCTCCGCCGTGGCCATCGCGCGGCGCGCAGACCAAAGTGTCGAGACGCAGGCCGTATTCGCGATGAGCCTCATTGGCATTGCCGAGATGAATTACTATATCGGACGATCGTATGCCGGTAATCTGGCCATGGTCTGCGTGCCGGCGGTCTTCATCGGGTGCTACTGGCTCGCCATCGTCATGCGCCGTACGAAGGGTGGCGTACGCCTCGTCGTCGGGACGGCCGGCTACAGCGCCGCGCTGATGTTGATCTTCACGGGTCTTCCCGGCTTCGTGAGCAAGCTGCCCTTCTCGCTCCTCATGTACACGGCGAGCGCGAAGCCGGCGGTACCGTGGGTCCATTCGCCCGAGGCGTTGAACGCTGCATTCCTCTTCAAGAAGTACGCGCCTGGCGAGCGCCGCGTGGCGGTGTTCTTGAACATGGAGGTCGAGGTCGAGGCCCTCTTGATGGCGCGAAAGACACAGCTCTGGCCAATCGCCTATGTTCAGCAGGACACCTTGCTGCCTCGAGCGCGCGAAGCGGCGGCGGCTTTCAAAGCTCCGCTCCGCGTCGGGGACACCCTCTTCGTCGGCCGGCACATCGACCCGCTTCAGACCGAGATCGTCGGCCGCCTCAAGCGCGAGCTCACGCTCACGGTGGTCGAGACGACCGAGTTCGGGATTCAGGTGTTGCGCGTCTCTGGACTGGAGCCGACGAGCGACAACTAGTCATTCAGGCGCCTTTACGGGCCGCGCGTCGCGATAGTCACGTAGCGTGACGGGCCGCGCGAAGAGGGGGCCGCCGTGCTTGCGGCGCCACAGGAGCTGCGAGGGGTAGATCCCCCGATGCCCCGACAGCACGTACGCGATGAGGCACACGATGAAGACGTGCGGGAACGCGTTTCCGCCCAGGAGCTCGACCGCCATGATCGACAGAGCGAGGGGGGCATTCGAGGCCGCGCCGAAGACCGCTGCGATGCCCACACCGGCGCCGAGCTCGATGGGCAGACCGAGGACACGCGCGAGCACGCTGCCCAAGGTCGCACCGATGAAGAACAGCGGGGTCACCTCGCCACCGATGAAGCCGCAGCTCAGCGTGACCGCGGTGAAGAGGAGCTTCCACGCGAAGGCGAACCACGGAAGGTTCGGATCCGTGAACGAACGCACGATCATCGGCACGCCCAGGCCGAGGTAGTCGCTGCTCCCGACGATCTTCCAGAGGAGCACGACCGCCGCTCCTCCGACGAACATGCGGAACGGAAGCCGAACGATGCGCATCTCGAGGACGTGCTTCAGCCGATGCGTGAGCTCCACGAACGCGATCGTCGCCGCTGCCATGGCCACGCCAACGAGCGCGAGCTTTGCGAAGACGACGACGGTGAGCTCGACGTGCGCGATCGTCGGGTAAGCGGTATGCACGATGCCGAGCCGGCGCGTGACGAAGTCGCCGACCAGCGCAGCGATGGCCGCTGGAACGATCGCGTCGTACTCCATGCGACCGACCGCCACGACCTCGAGACCGAACACGGTTCCGGCCATCGGCGTCCCGAAGACCGAGCCGAAGCCCCCAGCGATGCCCGCGGCAAGGAGCTGCCGGCGGGTCTCACGGCTCACGCGAAATCGGTGAGCGATCGCGTCGGCCAGGCTCGCCCCCATCTGCACGGCCGTCCCCTCGCGGCCGGCGCTTGCGCCGAACACGTGGGTGAGGAGCGTGCCGATGAGCACCATGGGTGCCATCCGGAGCGGGAGCTGCGGACGAGCGCCGTGAATCGTGTCGAGGATGAGGTTGTTGCCGCCGGCGATCGCTTTTCCCCATCGCTCGTAGACAAGGCCCATCAGGAGACCCGCGAGCGGCAGGGCATAGACGATGGACTCGTGGCTCGCACGAAACTCCGTCGCGATCTCGAGAGACGCGAGGAAGATTGCCGACGCGAGCCCCGACGCGACGCCGACGAGCGCTCCGAGGCCCGTCCACTGGAGGCCCGTTGACTGGAGGAGGCCCGTCCACCTGGCGCTGGCGTGATGGTCACTCACGCCCGAGGGAGCATTTCACCCTACTTATCGTCCTGTCAACCGCATGGGTCGGTCTCAGATCCATTCGTCCGAAGGCGTCGGAAATAGCTGCGTGGCGATCGCCGTGCTGGGGCGCCTGCGGCCCCTGCCGATCTCGACGGCGCGCTCTGCGATGAGCACCGCGGCGAGCGCATCGCTTCCGCTGCACAGGTCGCCGACCTCACCATCGACCAGGAAGCGCCGGAACTGGGCGGCCTGCCCGCGGAGCGGCTCCTCCTTCACGATGGCGAACGGAGTGCGGTCGGTCGTCCGATAGAGCTCCTGGAGGTCCTCGAAGCTCGTCGCCGATGCTTCGAGCGGGCTCGGCGTGCTGCCGCCGAAGAGCTCGCAGGTCTGGAGCATGTAGTCGACGAAGCACACGCCGCGCGTTCCCGTGACGCGGATGGTGCGGATCTTCGTGGGCGTGATCCAACTGACGTGGACCGTTGCGCTCGCTCCCGTACCGGCAGCCAGGAAGATCTCTGCCGTATCGGACACGCCCTCTTGCCACGTGACGTGGCACATCGAGTGCTCGAGCCGCACGGTGCCGATGAGGCTGCGAAGGACGTCGATGTCGTGGACGGCGAGGTCGAGGATCACGTTGTTGCCGCGGAGAATCGCGGGCGGTTGTCCGCCGACGCGCGTGAACGAGAAGTGGATGGGCGTCCCGAGCGTGCCCTCCTTGATGACCTCGCGAAGCTTTCGCACCGCCGGGTTGAACCGCTCGACGTGGCCGACGGCGAGCTTCACCTTCCTCGCATGCGCTGCGGCGAGGACCTCGCGACCGCCGCCAAACGTGCTCGCGATGGGCTTCTCGATGAGGAGGTGCTTGCCCATCGCGATCAGCTCGAGCGCTACCTCATGATGCGTGGCCGTGGGCGTCGCGATGACAGCCGCATCGAACTCGATCGCGGACAGCGCGGAGACCGAGCGCAGGAACGGCACGTTCCCGAGGTCGGCAGGCACCGCGGCCGTGGCGTCGACGATCGCCGCGAGCTCGTAGCCGGGCGTCTCCGTGAGGACGCGAAGGTGGTTCTTTCCCATCCGCCCCAGCCCCACGAGCACGATCCTGGTCTCGAGGGCAGCCTGCATGGTGCTCACAGCACGGACGCGAGCGCGGCGAGCGACGTCTCACGTTCGTCGTCACGGATTCCGTAGAACAGCGGGAGATTCACGACGTGCTCGCAGAAGGCCTTCGAATGGCGGAGGTCGCCGTGGACGATCGTGCCGGCGGCCCTGGCGGGGGCCTGGACATCCATCGTCTCCGGGTAGGTGCGCGCCGCGCCGACGCCCCTGGCTTTCAGCGCGGCGACGACCTCCTGGCCACACTTGCCCTCGATGGTGAGCACATTCAGGTACCCGTTCTCGACGACCCCCACGGGCGGACCGAAGACACGAACGCGCCGGGCGAGGGCCGCGTTCGACGTGATGCGCTCGCGATACCACGCGGCGGCGGTGCGGCGCGACTCCAGGATTTCCGGCAGATGGTCGAGCATGCGCGAAAGAAACGCGGCCTGCAGCCCGCCCATGCGCGAGTTCCAACCGAGGTGCGCGTGCGAGTAGTGATCGGAGCGCCCATGGTTGCAGAGGGCTCGAAGGAAGGCCTCGTGCGCACGCGACGCCATCGTGATCGCGCCACCGTCCATCGCGCCGCCGACCACCTTCGCGGGGTAGAACGACAGGGTCGCGACGTCTGCGTCCGCGAGGAGCGGCTTGCCGAAAGCCTCCACGCCGAAGGACTGCGCGCCATCCTCGACGAGCACGATGTCTCTCTCCTTGCAGAATGCACGGATCTCGAGGAGCCGCGAGGACGTCCAACCGAAGAGGTGCACGAGCGCCAGTGCGTCGAAGCGGTGAGCATCGTGGGCGGACCGGAGCTCGTCGAGACTCACGTGGAGGTCGTCCGGGTCGATGTCGACCAGCACCGGAACCGCACCGAGCTGCGCCACTGCCTCGAACGTCGCCCAGAACGTGAGGTTGGGGAGCGCGACCTTCGTTCCACGCTTCACCCCGACTGCCTGCAGAGCTGCGAGCAGGGCGTCGCTGCCGTTGGAGCACGCGACGACGGCGGGCACTTCGAGGATCGCGGCCAGCTTCCGCTCGACCGCAGCGACGCGCGGTCCGCCGACGAAATCAGCGTCGTCGAGACAGGTCGCCCAGTCGGCGATGACGTCTCCCCGCACGTGCGCGAGCAGACGCGTCAGATCGATGAACGGGACAGAGCCCGTCATGGGCAAGCGGAGAGGGTGCGAATCCACGAGGAGAGCAGCTCCACGCCTCGCTCGTCGGTCGTCATGGATCCGACGGTCGGCATGTGCTCTGGCCCCGGCGGCACGCGCATCGAGGTGACGAGCTGGCTGTCGTCCGGATTGCCGGGCGTGAGGCGATTTACTCCGCCCGTCTTCAGACCGCCGGCAATGCCGCAGGTCTTGGTGTCGTGGAGCGGGACGAAGGCGCGCAGATCGATGTTCGAGAATTCCACGCCGTCGTGACAGAAGGCGCAGTTGCCGTGCAGGTACGCGCGCGAGCGACGCTCCGGCGTGTCGAAGCCGGTCGGGCTCGGGAGCGCCGTGTAGCTCTCCGGCGGGACGATCATCGAGAGCATCGCGTTGTGCGAGAGCGTGGCGAGCGGGTTGCCCGTGCGCCCGCCTCCGTAGTCCACGCCGGCCCGGTCGAGCTGACTCGCCTCGAGTCCGAGCGTGGCGAGGGTCCCGCTGCGATGCGCGTCGTGGCAGGTCGCGCACTCCGCGGGGCGGACCTCGTGCGTGGCGCCCGAGGGGAGCTTGACGGTGGTGGTCGCGGTCGCGAGGGCGGCGTCCTTCTGATCGGCCGACCACGCGTACGCGTACGCGGACCACGAGCCGTCGGGGCGACGCAAGAGCAGCTGGGTCTCGACGCGCTTGTTCTCCCGGCGGAGCGTACGGATCGACACCGAGCCCGCGGGAAGCACCAGGCGTCCACCGGCTTCGACCTTGAGCTGCCCCTCCGCCGGAACGGACAGGTAGCGGTCGGCGACGGCTCCGTCGACCCACTGCGGCACGTTGACGTCGTACGCGAACAGACCGAGCGCGGGCTTGGTCGGGTCCGTCGGGTCGACACAACCCGTGTCGCTCAGCGCGGCGGGCATCTCGGGCTGGACGGGCGCCGGCGGCACGACACGAAGCACGCGTGTCGACGTGAGGACGAGCAGCTCGTTCTTCTCGTCGAGCCCGATCGAGGTGGGCCCCACGCGCTCGAGTCCCTCGTCGAGCCGAACCGGCGACGGCGCGCTCGCGTTCGGGTCGAGCGACCACACGTGGCTGTTCGTGGCGTCCGCGTAGACGTATTTGCCGACGAGCGACGGCAGGGCGCTCCCGCGATAGACGAAGCCCCCAACGACAGCCGACGCCTCGGTGTGCGGGTGCACGGCGAGCGGCTCGACGAGGCCGGAGAGGTCGCAGCTCGGAGCCTCGAAGCAACTCCGCCCTTCGCGGATCGCCCACCCGTAGTTTCCGCCGCGAACGACGCGATCGATCTCCTCGAAGCTGTCCTGCCCCCTGTCGCCCGCCCAGAGATCGCCGGTGGGCTTGTCGAACGAGATCCGCGACGGGCTGCGAAAGCCGTACGCGTAGACCTCGGGCGCGCCGCCGCCCTGCGCGAACGGATTGGTGGGCGGGATGGCGTAGGGATCGCCGCCGTCGACGTCGATGCGGAGGATCTTCCCGAAGAGGGCGCTCTTGTCCTGCGCGCGGGCGCTCTTCGTCCCGTCACCGACGCCCACGTAGAGCAAGCCGTCGTTGCCGAAGACGAGCTTGTCGGCATCGTTGCTCGGGGCCGGCTGGTCGCGAACGAGCAGGCGCTTCTCCGTGGTCGGGTCTACGGTCAGCCCGCCGTCCTTGCTCTCGAATCGACCGACCACTGAGCGATAGGCGATGTCCGCCGGCGGCGGCTGCGTCGGGTACGGCACCATGTATGCAAGGTACACGTATCCGTTCTGTGCGAACTTCGGATGGAACGCGAGGCTTACGATCCCCGAGGTCGGGCCGAAGGTGACCTTGTCGTGGATGTCGAGGACGACAGGAGCGGTGAGGCCGTCGCTCGCGAGGGTGCGGATGACTCCGCTCCGCTCGACGACGTAGAGGCGACCGCTCTGCGCGACGACGTCGACGAGGTTGGCGAGAGGCGCGGACGTGACCGGCGCGTAGGCGATCTGCGCCTGCGGGGCGGCAGCGGCCGCCGGCTTCGCGAGCGCGCGACAGCCTGGGCTCACGGGGCGTGCGTCGAGCCCCCACTCCGGCACGAGGACAGGCGGCACGGGCGTGCCGAGGTCGGGCGGCCGGATCTCGCTGCAGGAGGCGGCGACGGGCGCAGCGATCGCGACACAAACCGTCGAAACGAGGAGACCCGCGACGCGGCGAGCGTGCACGAAAAAGGTCGTCACGAGCATGAGAGGCCTAGTTATCACTGCTTTCGTTGCGCGCCACATACTAAGTTGGCGGCATGAGCCCGCGCCTGAAGAGCCGCGCGATCTTCGCCGCCAAGGTCGTCGTGGCGGCGACGCTCATCACCTGGTTGGTTCGCTCGGGCTCTCTCAAGATGGGCGCGCTCTCGATCTTCGTCGAGCAGCCGCTCCTCCTCGTCGCCGACATCGCGCTCTTCCTCTTCGCCGTCCTGATGGGCGCGATGCGCTGGCGCGCACTGCTCGTCCTCGCGGGCGCGAGGGTCCCCATCGGGCGCGCGCTGCAGCTCCACCTGACGGCGCTCTTCTTCAACGTGGTGATCCCCGGCAACGTCGGCGGGGACGTGGTGAAGGCTCTCTACGTCGCGCGCGAAGAGGAGCCGTCGAAGCGCACCGCGATCTTGCTCATCGTCTTCGTCGAGCGGCTCGTCGGTCTCGCCGCCCTCGTGCTCGTCGCGTGCATCGTCGGCGTCCTGCGCGGGCCGCTCCTCTGGCAGACGCCCGAGCTGAGGCAGCTCTCCATGGCGGTGGGGTTCCTCGGGATCTGCACGGTGCTCGGACCGGTGCTGTTCGTGCTCTTCATGCGCCGCGCCGGCGACCGGCTCGAGGCCTGGACGTCGGGGACGACGGCGATCGCCAAGCTCGCGGGTCGCCTCGTCGCCGCGGCTCGCCTCCTCTCGGCGGGCCCGAAGCAGCTCGTCCTCGCGCTCGGCTTCTCGATGCTGACCCACACGGGCACGATGACCTTCTTCGGCGTGCTCACCCGCGTGATCACCGGCGTGGACGTGCCGTTCTCGTCGGTCGCGACCGTCTTCCCGCTGGGCGTTCTGACGATGATCCTCCCCATCGCGCCAGCAGGTCTCGGCGTGGGCCATGTCGCCTTCGAGCGGCTCTTCTCGATGATCGGTCTCCACGACGGCGCGACGGTGTTCAACGTCTACTTGATTGGGCAGCTTGCGCCGTGCTTGCTCGGCGTGATCCCGTATCTCGCACTTCGTCGGAGCGGCAAGCTCCCGACCGAGGCCGCGTGATCTCGCTGGCACGGCAGGCGTGCGAAGCTATGCTTGAGGCGCGATGACGAGGACGAGGCAGACGGCGCTCGCCCTGATCCTGGCAGGCTGCGCCACGGCGACGCCGGAGCGAGCGTCGCCGCCAGAGGTCGTCGCGTCCGGCACTCCCGATGCGGGCGCCCCGGATGCCGAGGTCGCCCCCGAAGCCTCGGTCCCGGAGATCGACGCGGCCTTCCGTCAGCTCTTCGACGGCGTCGACCTCGCAGGCTGGGATCGCTACCTCGGCATCCCCGTCGGCGAGTCGGTCCCGCTGGGTCTCGAGAACGATCCGCGCGGCGTGTTCTCCGTCACGACCGTCGACGGCGAGCCCGCCATCCACATCACCGGAGAGGTCTGGGGCGCGCTCATCTCGAAGGAGGAGCTGTCCGACTTCGAGCTGCGTCTCGAATACAAGTGGGGAAGCGCCGTGTGGCCGCCGCTCAACTTCAAGGACAGCGGCGTGATGGTGCTGTCGACCGGTCCTCTCGGAGCCGTGAATGCCG
>JAYSXP010000433.1:0-11309 GCA_043717125.1 Polyangiaceae bacterium
ATCGAGGTCGCGGAAGTCAGAGGTGTAGACAACGCCACCACGAAGCGCTGCCGTCGCCATGACGATGGCGTCGATCGTGGTTGCCCCCTTCACTGCCGCAAGTCCCTCACCCGCGCTCTTCGCAATGCGTGCCGAGAGGGCTCGACCACCAGCGCACGCAGCACCTTCTCGCGCACGTCGGTCCGGCCTCGCCACCACTCTGCGACGGCGTCGGCGGGCGCAAACATGGGGATGCACTGCGCGCGCGCATGGACGAACACGCGACCCATGCGCAGATCGCCACGTTCGAGCGCGATGAGGGCGCCGGTGTCCAACGTGATCGCCTCCTTCATGAGGCGGTCTTCCTCCTTCTCTTCGGGGATGGGGCGTACCACTCGGCATCGACCTCGGCCTGTTCGGCGGAGCTCAACGGCCCCCATCCGAAGTGGCTGATGAGGTCGTCCTGGGCCTCCAGGCGCGCTGCGGCTTCCGCGACCTCCGTGAGGACGGCCGAGAGGTTGCCCGCATAGAGGCGCTTCGCCCTGCGCTTGAGCGTCTTCAGCAGCTCGCGCTGGAGAGATACGCTGACCTTCTCCGTGGTGCCGGCTCGCCTCGTTGTGCTGTCAGCATAGCACGAATGTACTCCGCCTGGGGCACAGCGGGGCAGAGGCCCCATCGCGTAGGTGACGGCGGCGCTCGTCGTACCGCGGTGCGCGGGCGCTAGAGCGTCACGAGGCGCGAGCCGCGGCGTTGATGTCGGCGTTCTCGAGGATCGTGAGGTTCACCGAAGAACGCCGCGCAACATCTGCTGCGCGATCGGGTGGTACTGCGCGTGGAACCGCTCGAACAGCTCGTGCGCGAGCGCCTTCGTCTCCGCGCGCCCCGCAAGGGCCTTATAAATAGGCTTGAGATACTTCATGCGCCCGATGTGACCGAGCAGCTCGGTGGCGCGCGGGAGCACCGGCGCGTAGCCCGACTCGCAGGCGAGCACGAGCCAGCTGACGAGCACCTCGCAGTTCTTCGAGGCCGTGAGCGAGTAGGTCGCGTCGAGCTCCTTGCACACCTCGACCGGCGACGGCTTCGGCATCGCCTCGAGGTAGAGCTGCCACTCCGTCGGGCTCCAGTCCTTCGTCTCGGCGCGCGTCGGCACGCGACCGGCGACCTTTTCCACGGCGGCGAGCCGCGTGGACTCCGGCCGCCAGTACGACGCGGGAAGACCGGGCCCGTCGACCCACGCCGACGCATCGACCTTCGCGAGCAGCCCGGGGCTCACGCGCTCGACGAGCGCGAGGAAGTCATCCGTCGTGGCCGCGCCGAAGCGGTACGTGCCGAGCCACGTCGAGAGCAGCGCATCGAACGCCTCGCGCCCAGCCGCCGCCTCGAGCGCCTTCAGGAAGAGGTAGCCCTTCTCGTACGGCACCTGGCTGAATGCCTCGTCGGGGTCGATCCCCGTGAGCTCGGTGCGAAGCCTCGTGAGCTCGGGGTGCTCCACATGCTGCGCGAACGCCTGCTGCAGCCGCTCGAAGCCGATCGCCGCGTGCAGCGCCGCCATCTCCGCGCCCTCGAGCACCTCGAGGATGCGCCGCTCCGCGAAGACGGTGAAGCCCTCGTTGAGCCAAAAATGCTCGGCGTTCGAGCTCGTCACGAGATTGCCCGTCCACGAGTGAGCGAGCTCGTGCGCCACCACGTTCACGAGGCTGCGATCGCCCGCGAGGAGTGACGGCGTGAGGAACGTCAGCCGCGGGTTCTCCATGCCGCCATACGGAAACGACGGAGGCATCACGAGGAGATCGAAGCGCTCCCAGTCGTACGGCCCGAAGAGCGACTCGGCCGCGCGGAGATGGTCCTCCACTTGCGCGAACTCCCAGGCGGCGGCCTCGAGCTGCGTGGGCTCCGCCCACACGCGTGAGCGCGGCGAGAGATCCTTCGATGCGAGATCGCCGACCGCGACCGCGAAGAGGTAGGGCGGGATCGGCTGCGGCATCGCGAAGCGCTCGATCGCGCGATCGCCCTTGATTTCCCGGCCCTGCGCGGCCGCGGCCATCACCGCACGAAGCTCGGCGGGCACGTCGAGCGACGCCACAAACGTCTGGCGGATCGACGGCGTGTCCTGGCACGGAAGGATGCTCCGTGCGTGAATCGCCTGGCACTGCGAGAAGAGGTACGGGTGCTTCGCGCCGAGCGTCTGCTCGGGCGTCAGCCACTGGAGCGCCGAGGCCTCGGGCGACGTCACGTAACGGATGACGATCGACTCCGCGCCGGCTGGCACCGCGATCTCGAGCCGGCTGCCGAGGATCGGATCAGCGTCGTGCAACGTGTGGGCGATCGCGGCGCCGCCGGGGCCGACGATTGCCGTGATGTCCAGCGCGCGGGTATCGAGGTCGAGGGGACCACCGGCGGCCGGCTTCGCGAAGCGCAGCGTGAGCTCCGCGCGGACGACGCGGGCGTCGAAGTCGACGCTCGCCTTCCAGTCGAGCGACCTGGTCCGGGGTTGCGTGTCGTCGGCGTAGGAGTGAGGGTCGAGGCGAGCCATCGCGTCCAACGCTCGCACACCGCGCGCCGTCGGCGCTAGCTCCTACAAATCGAGCCTGGCCTCCTGCCTCGGGAATTTCACGTCGACGGATCGGGGATACACTGGGGGCATGGCGGTTCGAGCAGTCGGCGACGTGCTCGCAGCCAAGTACCGGATCGAGGCGCTCCTCGGGAGCGGCGGTATGGGCGACGTGTACCGTGCCACGAACGTGCTCCTGGATCGCGAGGTCGCGATCAAGGTCATGCACCGGAGGCACGCAGAGGATCCGAACCTGCTCCAGCGCTTCCTGCGCGAGGCACGCGTCGCGAACGTCGTTCGCCATCCGAACGTCGTCGACGTCCTCGACATCGACCAGGACATCGACGGCTCCCCGTTCATCGTCCAGGAGCTGCTGTACGGCGAGGATCTCGCGAGGTACATGCGCGAGCGCGGGCGGCTCGACGTCGACGAGGTCCGGACGCTCATCGTGCCGATCATCGAAGCGGTGGCCCAGGCCCATCTTCAGGGCGTCATCCATCGCGACCTCAAGCCGGCGAACATCTTCCTCGCGCACCTGCGTGGTCCTCTCGAGAGCCCCCCTACCTCGGGGGTCGCAAGTCCGCGCGTTCTGAGGAGCGGCATGCGCATCGTGCCAAAGCTCCTCGACTTCGGAGTGGCGAAGCTCCGCGCCTCGGACGTTCGCACGACGGACGTGGGCGAGCTCCTCGGAACGCCGGCCTACATGGCACCCGAGCTCCTGTACGGCGTCCACGACGCGGACGCGCGCAGCGACGTCTGGGCGTTGGGGGTGATGCTCTTCGAGCTGCTCGCGGGACGGCGTCCGTTCACGACGACGGGCCCTGCCATCTACGTCGCCATCGCGACCACGGATGCTCCTCCGCTCGGCACGGTCGCGCCGGACGTCGATCCCGAGGTCGCCGCGATCGTCGATCGATGTCTGCGTCGGTCCGTCACCGAACGCTTCGCGACGGCGGCCGAGCTCGCGGCGGCGCTCGAGGAGTCCCTTGACGCCGCCTCGCGGCGCACCTCGAGGCTCTCCCTCGGTTCGAGCGCTCACCTTGAGCCGTCCGTTCCCGAGCTCGCGCTGCCGCGAACACCCGCGGGAAGCGATGCTACGACGGTCGACCGCTGCGCGCCGAGCATCGAAGGCACGATGGCGTCCCGTCTCTCCGCGCCGCCGCAGGAAGTGACGGAGCGGATGTCAGCTCCGCCCCCGAGCCTGCCCAGCCTGCCCTCCCTGCCCGCCGTGCCCGCGGTGCGCGCCGTGCCCACGATGCGGCCGCCGCGCTCCGGCTCGGGCTTGATGCTCGATGCCGCGCCGCGCAAGAGCCTGCCCCCGCTCTCCCATGTGCGAGGCGCAGCGGCGAACGCGAGGCACGAGCCGAAACCGACGGAACGCGCGACCGCGGAGGTCGCGCGGCTGACGTCGCTGCTCGTGCTCGGCGTCATCACACTCGCGAGCTGCGGTGTGCTGACGGCGACGGTCGGAAGTGGCGGTGGCTTCGCGATCGTTCGACCGCTGGTCGAGACCAGCGCGCAGATCACGATGGCCGTGCAAGCGGCTGTGGCGCTCGTGGCGGCGGCCATCGGAGCGCGATTTTTTCGCGGTGCCTTGCGCCATTGGCAAGGCCCCGCGTCCGCCCCGGCGATCGCATATGCCGTCACGAGTGGAGGGCTGCTCTTCGTCGCGCTGAAGCTGCTTCGCGCCGCGTGAGATACGTTCGGCTACCGCCGAAGGCCATCGCTGACGCTTCGTTACCTCGCGGCAGAGCGATGCGGTAATGTCCGCGGCCGAGAGTCGTGAACGATGACCCACCGAGCAGACATCGTGATCGTCGGTGCGGGACAGGGCGGTGCGCACACCGCGATCTCGCTACGCCAGCAGAAGTTTGCGGGCAGCGTCCTGCTCCTCGGCGCCGAGGACTGCCTGCCGTACGAACGTCCTGCGCTCTCGAAGGAATACCTCGCGGGAGAGAAGACCTTCGACGCGCTCGTGCTCCGTCCCGCTTCGTACTGGGAGGAGAAGAAGGTCGAGGTCCGGCTCGGTGCGCGCGTGGTCTCCGTGGACGCTGCGGCCCATGAGGTCCGGCTCGAGGACGGGAGCGTCATCGGCTACGGCGCGCTCGTCTGGGCTACCGGAGGGAGCGCGCGCAAGCTCGGGTGTGCGGGGCACGATCTCGTGGGGGTCCACTCCGTGCGTGACCGTGCCGACGTCGACACCATGAAGGGCGAGCTCGAAACCGCGAACGCGACCGTCATCATCGGCGGCGGGTACATCGGACTCGAGGCCGCGGCGGTCCTCCGCAAGCAAGGCAAGCAAGTGACCGTGCTCGAGGCGGAGTCTCGCGTGCTCGCGCGCGTCTCGGGAGAGGCGCTCTCGCGATTCTTCGAGGCCGAGCACCGCGCGCACGGCGTCGACCTTCATCTCGGCGCGAAGGTCGTGGTACTGGACGAGAGGGACGGACGCGTGTGCGGCGTCCGCCTCGCGAGCGGCGAGTCGCTCCCCGCGGACCTCGTGATCGTCGGGATTGGCATCGACGCGGCCGTCGAGCCGCTCGCCCGCGCCGGGGCGGTGATCGACAACGGCGTGATCGTCGACCTGCGCGGCAAGACGAGCCTGCCCGACGTCTACGCGGTGGGCGACTGCGCCGCGCATCCGAACGTGCACGCGAGCGGGCGCGTCGTCAGGCTCGAGTCGATCCAGAACGCGAACGACCAGGCGCTGATCGTCGCGAAGTCGATCGCCGGCACGCTCGGCGCCGAGGAGCGATACGAGGCGGTGCCGTGGTTCTGGTCGAATCAATACGATCTGCGGTTGCAGACGGTCGGCCTCTCGCACGGCCACGACGATGTCGTCGTTCGTGGCGCGGAAGAGTCGCGGAGCTTCTCGGTCGTCTATCTGCGGGGCGGACGGGTCATCGCGCTCGACTGCGTGAACCAGACGAAGGACTACCTCCAGGGCAAGGCGCTCATCACGAAGGCCACCGTGGTGGACCGCGCGAAGCTCGCAAGTCCGGCCGTGACGCTCAAGGAGCTCGCGGTCTGAGCAACTCCCAGGGTGTTGGGGCGAGCCAACGGCGCCCTCGGAGCCCTGTTGGGCCTGGCCCACAAGATTCCCGTGCGCGCCACGAAACGCCTACAAAAAGGACTTCCTCGCCCCTTCTTCGCTGGCTCCGCCATTGCATCGTGGAGAGGCATGCTCGCGTCGCACCTTCGCTCTTCGTCCGTGGCGTCCGTCGCTGGCAGGGGCACGCGGTCCGCGCGGCGCCTCACGGCCTCGCGCATCGAGAAGGTCGTCGTGATGGCCGCGTGCCTGACGGCGCTCCTCGTCTACGCCGTCGGTCGCTGGCCCGTGAGCCACGAGCCCGGCATCCTCGTTCCCGAACTACCGACGCAGACGCCGCCGAAGAGCCCGCGCCTCATCGAGCGCGAGCAGGACGGCTATCAGCTCACGCCGCTCGCCGACTATTCGATCCGCGCGCGCGTGCTCGGGACGGAGCGCTATCGCTTCGACAGCGTCTCCGATCTCGTTCCGCTCGACCTCGCGCTCGGGTGGAGCTCGATGAGCGACAGCGCCGTGCTCGATCGCACCCATGTGTTCCAGACCCAACGCCACTTCTACTACCTCATGCCGAGTGCCATCATCTCTGCCGACGCCGCGAAGATCTCTGCCGCCAACACCCACGTGATCCCCGCCGACGACGTGATTCGCGCCGAGCTCTTCGAGCTGAAGACGGGCGACGTCGTGTGCCTCACCGGACAGCTCGTCGAGGTCGACGGACCGAAGGGCATGACCATGCGCTCCAGCCTGCGCCGCGACGACAGCGGCGACGGCGCATGCGAGATCCTCTACGTCCGCAGCGTGGAGCGCGAGCCACGCTGACTTCAGGTCGACGGTGGTGCGACCTCGCGCTCGCTTGCCGGCACCCAGCCGTGCTTGCGAAGGAACACGCGGACCTTGGCGTACCAAAGTAAGTCCGTTGGATCTTGCGACGGTTCCAAATCCGGCCTGCTTGAAGCGCGCGAAGGGCAGCGTTCCGGCTCAGGGCGCCCTGACGACGACGTTCTTCGGCGGACCGTCGCACGTCTGTTCTCGCGCGATGACCAGACGCCAGGCGTCGCGCACGCGGAGCTGCGACGTGGCCGTGCTCGTGCACGTCACGCCCTCGAGGAGCGCATCACCTCCCCACAAGATGAAGTCGGGGATGGCCATCCAGATCGGGTCGTCGTCACGCACATTCGCGCGCGCGGCATCGCCGTCGACCACGAAGCCCTCCACCGCGAGGCCGCCGTCGGCGAGGCGCCGGAGTGTGACCTTTGCGCCGGCGATCCCGAACGGGAGTCGTTCACGCGACTCGAGCGGCCTCACCGCGTTGCCCAGCATACGCGCGAGGCCGGCTCGCGTCGTGGCGCAGGTCGCGATGCCGTTCTCGAACGGCGACGTCGTGAACACGTCGCCGTAGCGCAGCGGGCCCGCGCGAAGCGGGGCGCGGATCCCGCCGCTATTCATGAGCGCGACGACCGGCACGCCCGCCGGCGCGGCAGCCGCGGCGCTCGCGCTCTCGGCGATCCCGCGCGCCACCTGCTCCACGAGGCCCGTGCCGTTCAGGGCTCTCGCGAGGCACGGCTTGGGGAGCGTCGCGATCACCGCTTCACTCTCGTGCTTCACCTTCGCCTGCCAGGGCGCCACGGCGGCGGCGACGGCCGCGCCCAGCTCGGACCAAGGTTTGCTCGACGCCATCGCGACGCGCCGCTCGATCCGCTCGAGGCGAGGCACGCCGTCGCCCGCGGAGCGGCAATAGCGAATGCGCGAGAGACCCACGCCGTGCTGGTCGCTCGACACGATCGGGACGCCGCGCACGCGCCCGAGCATCCACTGGTGCCGATGGCCCGCCACGATCACGTCCGGGCGGTCCGCGGCGGGCATCGCGTCGAGCAGCGTCGCCAGCTCGCCGGTCCGGCGTGCTCCCTGCGGATCGGCGTCGGACGCGTCGTCGAGGAGCTGCGGCAACTCGCCGTCGAGGCTGGCGTGGGCGAGGAGCACGATCGGCGCGGCGCCTGCGGCGCGGAGCGTGTGCACCTCGGCGGCGACGGACGCGGCCGCGTTCGCCGCAAAGGTGAGCCCCGCGACGTTCGGCTTCAGCGTCGTCGTCGGGGTATCGATCGTCGTGTAACCGACGACGCCGACATCGAAGCCGCCACGCGCGACGTGCGTCGACGCGTGCAGGTGTGGCCAGCCGAGAGGCTTGCCGTCGGCACGGTGGAGGTTTGCCGAGACAAACGGGAAGTGCGCCGACTCCATACGCGCCAGGAACGCGCCGCGCGGACCGTCGGGCCCCGCCTCGTCTCCGACGTTCGGCGGAGCCGTGACACGCGCGTACCCGACGGGTCCGAAGTCGAACTCGTGATTGCCAATCGCCGCCGCATCGACGCCGATTGCGTTGTAGGCATCGATGATCGGCGCACCCTCGGCGACCGTCGTCTCGAGCGGCCCGGTGAAGAGGTCACCCGCATCGAGCACGACGACCGCGTCGGTCGTGGCCCGGAGCGCCGCGACCTGATCGGCGACGGCGATGACCCCGCCGGCGGGCACACGGGTCGCGTCGACCTGCACCTCGTCCGCGCTGAGCTGGCCGTGCATGTCGTTCCACGCCGCGATCGACAGGCAGCTCGCCGGCGCTTCCCTGGCAGGCGAAAAAGGCCGCGACGCGCAGGCCGCCAGCAGCGCGGCGGGCAAAAGCACGGGCAGAGGCAGGGTCCGTTGCGGCATCGCGCCCAGGACTCTAGCGGACGACTTACCGCCCGATGGTCCCAATGTCTTTTCACGGACCGCGGGCGACATCCTCACTTTACAATGTAAAATGCGGTGCTAGACCGGGTCGATGATGAACCTCGGCCCCTCGCGCCTCGCTCTGCTCTTCCTCGCGATCACCGTCGCGGCCTCGCTCACGGGTTGCATCTTCGAGGGCGGACCGGGCGGCCCGTTCATGTGAGTCAGGCCTCGTCGGTCACCTCGAGGAGCGCGTCGAGGAAGACGAGGACGTCACCGCTCTCGGTCGGGCCCGAGCCTCGGCGCGGTGCGGGCGGGCCCCCCTCGACCGGCGCGGTGTAGGCGTTCGCGTTGCGGCGCACCTCGCCTGCATCGAACCACGTGTCGTGGACGCGGCACACGTCGAGGTCGACGTTGTGGACGGCGACGCGCTGGAGCGGCTCCGCATCGAACGGACAGCGACCCACGCGCCGCCACAATCCCTGCACGCGAGGAGCGTCGCGCGCCCCGACACTCGTTCGCCGAGCTCGGTGCCGCAGCGGGGGCAAGGTGGCGTCGCCATCGGGCAGTCTTACCAGCGCGACGGGCTCGCGCTCCAGACTCTGGTACCTTCGCTCTCGATGGCAGCGAAGCGCGCGAAGAAGAAGGCAGCTGTAAAAAGGCCGACGCCGAAGGCAGCGGCAAAGAAGAAGGCGCGGGCGTTGCCGTCGAAGCCGCCGCCGCCCGCCATCGTGAAGAAGCCGAAGAAGCCGGCGAAGGCAAACAAGCCGCCGGCTGTCCCTCACGAAAAGACGATCTTCGTGAAGGAAAAGAAGGCGCCGCCGAAGCCGAAGGCGACGATCTCCCGCGCGAAGGCCGTCGCGCTCGCGAACACGTTCTTGAAGGAGAACGTCGGCAAGGCAGCGCTGTACGCACCGCGCGCGTCGCGGTTCCGGCTTGGCAGCGTCGTCGACCAGGACGGGATCATCAACGTCCTCTTCTGCCACGAGGCCGACGACTTCGACCCCGCGATCACGAGTCTCGGCGCGAAGTGTCTCGACACCCTCGTCGCGGCACACCCGCAGCTGAAGGCGTTCGAGCTCCAGGTGCAGACCATCCGGATGTGAGCCGCGTGGTCACTTTCCGTCGCACCCTCGATCGATTTCGACGCCGGCGCGGTGTCGATGCAGGTCGTTCGAACACCGTCCAGTGTGCGAGCGCGGGCGGACCGGCGCTGCGAAGTGGCGCGCCTCGCCTGCTAGGATGACGTGAGCCATGAACAGCGTGCGGCCATCGGACGATCAACTTCCGCGCGCCGGCGACGTCGTCGCCGGGAAGTATCGCATCGAATCCGTGGTCGGCACGGGCGGCATGGGCGTGGTCCTCGGCGCGCAGGACATCTCGCTCGGCCGCCGCGTGGCGATCAAGTTCCTCGCGCCGGGCAAGGTCAAGAGCAGCGACGGCGCCGCTCGGTTCATGCGCGAGGCCCGCGCCGCAGCGTCGATCCAGAGCGAGCATGTCGTCCGCGTCTTCGAGGTCGGTGCGCTGCCGAACGGCGCGTCGTACATCGTGATGGAGCACCTCGCCGGGGGTGACCTCGGGCAGATCCTGGCCGCGAGAGGTGCGCTGCCGATCGACGAGGCCGTCGACTACCTCCTCGAGGCGTGCGAGGCGATCGGCGAGGCGCACAAGCTCGGGATCGTCCATCGCGACCTCAAGCCTCAAAACCTCTTCGTCACGCGGACGCCCGATGGCGCTTCGTGCGTGAAGGTCCTCGACTACGGCATCTCGAAGGCGATCGACGAGGCGGCGCCGAACCTCACCTCGACCGAGGCGGTGATGGGGACCCCGCTCTACATGTCACCCGAGCAGGTCCGGAGCCTGAAGAACGTCGATCTCCGCACGGACATCTGGGCGCTCGGCGCGATCCTCTTCGAACTGGTCACGGCCGCGCCGATCTTCGAAGCACCGAGCGCGACCGCTCTCTACGCGATGATCGCGATGGATCCTCCGACCTCGCTACGCACGAAGTGCCCCGCGGCGCCGCCCGAGCTCGAAGCGGTGATCCAGCGCTGCCTCCACAAGGATCCGAACGGGCGCTACGCGGACGTCGCCGCGTTCGCCGATGCTCTCGCGCCGTTCGCGTCGGAGCGTGGCCGAGTCTCGGCCGCGCGTGTGGCGCGCGTCGTTCGTGGCGGTCACGGCGCTGCACACGAGCCCGCGTGGCCGGCCGCTGGGGGAGCTGCGTTCGCGACCACGGGCGTGGCCCCGATCGGGTCGCAGTCGTACATTCCACCGCCGGCGTCTTCGGGGCACGGCATCACGGGGACGGGCTCGTACGCCTCGAACCCTCCGCCGCCGGCGTACCCCTCGAACCTGCCCCCGGGCGCCAACGCGGCGCCTGGCTACACCGGCTACGTGCAGCACGCGAACAGCGCGCAGCAAGGCTCGACGCCCGGTCTGTGGCAGCACCAGACCGGCGCGGTCGGGCCGGGGACGATCCAGCAACGGCGATCGAGCTCAGCGCTCGGCGCGATCCTCGGTGTGGTGGCAGGGCTCGTGCTGCTCGCGATCCTCGCAGGCGGAGGTGTGTACTTCCTCTCGAAGAGGGGCTCGGGCGAGGAGGCGCAAGCGCAGGCCGATGCAGCGGCTGCGGCTGCGGCGACGGCAGCACCCGCAGTCACAACGGCGGCACCGGCGACTTCGATCGCGGCCACGACCGGCCCGACGGGTGCTGCGAAGAAGGGCACGTCGCCTGCCGCCCCGGGAGCCGGCGCGCAGAAGGACGCCGGCGCCGCCCCGCCAACTTCGGCCGCGCCCGCCGCGCCCGCCGCGCCCGCCGCGGCTGCGGCAAGCGCGGAGGCGGAACGGATCGCGCGCCTCAAGCAGAACGCGCAGGGCCGCTGCTCGGCGCAGGCCGTGATCTTCAAGGGAAACGATCCGACCGCCGCCAAGACGGTGAAGACCATGACGTGCACGTCGGCGAGCAGCTTCAGTCCGAACAGCGGCTCGTCGAACTGCGAGCGCGCCAACTGCCGGAGGGCGTGC
>JAYSXP010000434.1:0-11307 GCA_043717125.1 Polyangiaceae bacterium
CGCCGTACCCGAGAAGCCCTTTTTGTCGGAGCACGGTGAGGTTCACGAGACCGCCGACCTTGTCGGCGTCGGAGAAGCCGCCCAGGCCTGCGGTGACGAGGAGGTCGCTCCGCGATCTCTCCGGGGCCACGGCCTGGGCGGGCGGGGCCTCGCGGTCTTGTTCTTCGGCGTGTGCGATCGTGGCGATCGAGGCGATGGTCAGCGTGAGCAAGGACGCAAGGGAAGTTCTGAGCATGCGCGCCACCGTTGCCAGCGACGTGCCAAGGGCGATAAGTCGTTCAAGTGGTTGAATCACTAGCCGAGCAGACGTGCGGGGCGGCCAGCGCGTGACTGGCGCTTCACAGTGGCGCAAACAGGCGTCACGTTGACGAAGTCGCCGCGTCCAGCCTCCGCGAGGCTCACTCCCCGAACCGGAGCAGCTCCAGCAGCTCCACCGACGTGATCGCCTTCGCGCTCGCCTTACCCTCGAGCACGGCGCTCGCGAGCTCTCGCTTCGACGCGTGCATCGCGAGCACCGCCTCCTCGATCGTCCCGCGTGCCACCATGCGATACACGGTGACCGGCTCGGTCTGCCCCATCCGGTGCGCGCGCGACGTCGCCTGCTCCTCCGCCGCCGGGTTCCACCACGGGTCGGTGTGGATCACGTAGCTCGCGCTCGTGAGGTTGAGGCCCGTCCCGCCCGCCAGCAGAGATACGCAGAAAACGTCGTACTCGCCGCGCTGGAAGGCGTCGACGATCGCTCGTCGCTTGGCCGTCGGTGTCTCGCCGGCCAGGTACGCGACGCGGAGTCCCGCAGCCTCGAGCTCGGGCCGTAGCTTTCCGAGGAACTGCGTGAACTGACTGAACACCAGCGCGCGGTTGCCCTCCTGGGCCAGCTCGACGCAGAGCTCGACCACGCGTGTGATCTTCGACGACGGCCCCTCGTACGAGGGATCGACGAGGCGCACGTCACACGCGAGCTGCCGCAGCCGCGTGAGCGCCGCGAACAGCGCGATCTTCAGCTGGGCGGCCGTCTCCCCCGATTTTCGCTTCGCGAACTGCGCCTCGCAGGCCTTCCGCAGCGCGAGGTAGCGCTTCTGCTCCTGCGCATCGAGGTCGATGTACTCGGTGATCTCCTCACGCGGCGGCAGCTCCTCGAGGACCTTCGCGCGCGTTCGCCGCAAGAGAAACGGCGCGAGCAGCCGACCGAGCACCGCGAGGCGCACCTCGTCGCGCGGCGTTCCTTCGATCGGCTTGCGAAAGCGCTCACGGAACGCCGCCTCGCTCCCGAGGAGGCCAGGGAAGGCGAGGTCGACGATGCTGAACAGCTCGCCGAGATGGTTCTCGAGCGGCGTCCCGGTGAGCGTGATCGTGAAATCGCGCTCTATCGATCGCACCGCGTCCGTGCGCTGCGCGCTCACGTTCTTCACGTACTGCGCTTCGTCGACGACCACGGTAGCGAAGCGCACTCCCTCGAAGCCGACGCTCCGCCTCTGCATCAGGCCGTACGAGACGACGAGTACGTCGCCGGGCCCGAGCTCCGCCAGCGAAAGCGAGCGCTCGTCGTTCCACCACCGGCACTTCAGGCTCGGCATGAAGCGCGCGAGCTCGGCCATCCAGTTCGACGACACCGACGCCGGCGCGATTATCAGCTGTGGACCGAGCGGCGCGCGCGCCTTCAAGACGGCTGCAGTCTGCACGGTCTTGCCGAGCCCCATGTCGTCGGCAAGGATGCATCCCGGTGCCCACGTCGCGAGGCGCAGCATCCACGCGACGCCCTCGTGCTGGTAGGGCCGCAACGTCCCGTGCTCGAGCGCCGGCACCTTCACCCGCTTGCCGCGGTTCTCGAAGCGCTCCACGTACGTTTCCAGGCTCGCTCCGCGAACGTCGTCGAAGACCGTCAGCGCCTCCGCGAGCACCGAGCCGAACGCCTCGTGCATGCGCGCGTCTTCGCCCTTCGCCGCGCCGCCGAGCTCGGTTGCGATCGCGACGGGCCGCAGCTTGTCGATCGCCTCCTTGGAAAGCTCGAGGAACACGCCGTCCGCGGCCTTCACGTAGCGCTGAGCGAGTCGGGCCGCATCGAGGACGTCACCCAGCGTGAGCTTGTGTCCCGCGACGTCGAGCGCGCCTCCGACGACGAGCCACGAGCCGTTCTTCTTCACGTCGAGCGTGCGCGCCGCGTCGCCCCACGCAGTGAGCGACGGCCTCTTGCCGATCTTGATCTCGATCGCCAGGCCCAGCGGGTTGTGATCGAGGTACTCGGCGAGGGCGAGCGTGTCCTCGAGCCCTTCGGTGTGCCCACGCGTGTGATCCCAGAGCACCGGTACCGCGATCCGCGCGCGCGAGTCCTCGGCGATGAGCACTTCGCGCTCGAGGTCGCGCTCGACGAAGAAGCGCTGCTCTCCCTCGGCGAACGTGAAGAGAACGGGCCCGCGCCCGGCCGACACGAGCGGCGCTCGCGGATGAACCGTGATGAAGATCTCGACGACGGCGGATCCTGCCGGCTGCCACTCCACGCGGATGGCCGGGGCGGGCTCGTAGGGCAGCTCCACGCCGAGCGCGTCACGCGGGAGCTCCACGACGCCAGCGGTTACGAGGGTCTCGGTCGCGGTGACGAGCCGCGGGATGGCCTCCTTTGGAAACGTCATCGCCGAACCGACGCTCTGCGCGGCCTCGAGCCACGGCCGGAGCGAGCGCGGCACGAACATCGACACGACGGTGTTGCCTCGCACCGTCCCGCGGAGCCCACTCGTCTCGCCACGGCCGAGCAGTGCCGGATCGAGCAGGCGACCGTCGATCATGAAACGTGGGCTGAGGACGCCCTCTTCGCCGGCTTCCATGCGCAGCGCGAGGTCGCCGGCGATGATCTCGGCGGGCTCCTCGCCCTCGGGGCTCGCCTTCACGGTGCGCCGCATCCTCACGTTCGGGTGCTTGCCGAGGAGCCGAAGCAGCTCGTGGCCCTGCGGCGTGCCGAGCATCACACGCGCCTCGGAGACGCGCTCCAGGCTGCACATCGCGATGCGCGCGATGTCGCGCCCGAGCGGCACGGACTCGTCCATGTAGAGCGCTTCGAAGGTCTCGCGCTTCCACTTCGAGGGTTTGCCGCTCGCGAGGGGTCGGCGGGAATGCGGCACGACGCGCAGCTCGGCCTCGCGATACGTCGGCGAGAGCGCGAACGACCACTCGCGCGCGTTCTCGGACTCGTGCTCGGGCGTCCCCAGATGCTCGAGGACGTGCTCCCAGACGGGGCGGGAGAGCTCGCGTTCGAGCGCGACGACGGCATCCTCGGTGCGCGCGTGCAGCGCCAGGAGCACGGCGCGGAGCGCGAAGACCTCCCATGCGTCGGAGTCCTCCGGGGTGCCGAACGCCTGGTCCTCGAACCGGGGCTCGCCGCGCGAGGAGAGTGGAAGCGCGAACGCGAGCCGGAACGGCTCGAGCAAGAGGAGATTGCGGCGCTCGCGAGCTTCGAAGATGCAGCGCTGCGCGTCGTAGAAGAAATCGAAGCCCGGATGACGACGACCTTCGAGCGGACCCGGAGCCCCGCGCTGGATCCGCGCGCCGTCGCGCACCTCGAGGTAGCGCTCGGCGAGCTTCGCGTAGACCTCTCCGAGCGTCGTGGCGCGCGTCTCGGCCGACAGCTCGGGGGGCGTCCAGGTGCGGAGCGTCTCGAGGTCCGTGGCGATCTCGGCGCCGTGGTCGAGCACGTGGCGGCGCAGTGCAACGACCGCCGGAGTGCTCGCGCCGTTCGTGCGCGACCACCAGTCGGGGAGGGGAGACCAGCGATCGACGCCGTCGCCGACCCGCGCGCCAGCGTGCACCGAGAGGCGCGAGAGAAAGACCGACGCGGAGTAGACGCCGCGCAAGCACGCCGGCAGAAGTTCCATGGAAGCCGCAGCCGTCGCGGCGGCCACGGGCGCCCCGCGCGTGGGGACGGCTAAAGGCACGCTGATCGGCAGCGAGGAACGCGCGAGCGCGGCGCTGCCGAGCTGCAGCAGCATGGCGACGGCGGCGATGTGCTTGCATCGCCCCTCACCCGGAAATGCGGGGCACGTGCATCCGCTCTCGAGCACGCCGTAACGGTAGGGGCCGAGGGTGACCTGGTAGATCTGCGTCCCGTGCACGAACGCGGTCGCGCTGAGGCCGTCGGCGCCGCGACGCAAGCCGACGACGTTCCCCTCGGCGGCGTACCGCGAGCCGCGCGCGCGCGTGGTGGGATCGTACGTGCTCAGCAGATCGATGAGCCGCCCCTTCGCTGCGGATGTGAGGGTGGTCTCTTCGGGCACGACCCTCTCTCGTAAGCGAGTGCCCGTCATGCGGCAAGCTCTACCCCCGTGGGAACCGGCGCAGGCTGCTGCTGCTTCGCCCGACGTCCTTGCCCCCGGAGCTCTCGGCGGACGACCAGACCCGTTTCACGCGCGCGAGAGAGGTCGTCTCGAGAGCGACGGGGCGGCGCGTGGGACCTCGCGGAGCCGCTTTTTTCGGCCTATCGCACGGTCTTCCGCTTCGACGTCGCGCGCCGGTAGTGCGAGCTCTGATGCAGCTCTCGACCAAGGCGCCGTAGCGCGGCACGAGCGCGCAGTGGAGATTGTTCGGCGCGCGCGGACCGCAGGGTGTCTTATGGACGCGGGCGGCGAATCAACGCTGCCCGTCAACGTGCGGTCGGACGACCGCAGGATGGTGCAACGTGGGCGATAAATCTCCGAAGGCGAAGGACAAGAACAAGAAGCAGGACAACAAGGACAAGAACCAGAAGCAGGCGGACGCGAAGGCGAAGGCCAACGTTGGCGGCCAGAACGCGGCCGGCAAGAAGAAGGGCTGAGCCTTCGAGGGCTCAGCTTCGACTCCCGCTCACGGAGTGCACCGGAAAGCCGGTGACTCCGCGAGTGCGCGGCTCACCCATCCGCCGGCATCAGCTCGGGGTCCCACGCGCCCACCGCGTCGGGGAGAAAGAACGTCTGCACGGTCGACGACGAGTTGTCGCCATCGCGAATGATCCAGCCTCCCGGCACCTTCACGCGGAACATGCTCCGGTGCTGCATCGAGGCGCCCCCGGGTTTGAGTCTCTGCCACATCATCAGCTCTGCCATCGCAGCTCCTTCGGTTGGCCTTCACCGTCGGCGCGCGAGGAGTCCACGTCAATCGAAGCGATGACAATCGGGCTCGACCGGAACGCTTTCGACGCCCTGCGCATCTGACTCCACCATGAAAACGCGCCCGGTTCTCGATCCGACCCGCATCGCTCCCGCCGCCATGGACAAGCTGCAGACCTTTCACGCCGACGTGATCGCGGAGGTCGTTTCGGCGGTCGCGAAGCACCCGGTCGTCGTCGTCGGCATGGCGCAGAACCCGCACGTGAAGAATGTGCGAAAGGCGCTCAGCGCGGCCGGCATCGAGTTCGAGTACCTGGAGTACGGGAGCTACTTCTCGGATTGGAAGAAGCGCCTCGCCGTCAAGCTCTGGAGCGGCTGGCCGACGTTCCCGCAGGTCTTCGTGCGCGGCACCCTCATCGGCGGCGAGCAGCTCACGGTGGCTGCCCTCGCCGACGGCACGCTTCAATCGCGCGCGACGTCGGCGGTGAGTGACGCAGCGAC
This sequence comes from Polyangiaceae bacterium, assembly GCA_043717125.1. Taxonomy (GTDB): domain Bacteria; phylum Myxococcota_A; class Polyangia; order Polyangiales; family Polyangiaceae; genus Labilithrix. The sequence continues at coordinate 5,571 of JAYSXP010000434.1, forward strand.
CGCGTAGGCGGTCTTACGAGGACAGCTTGACGGTGCGGAGGTACGGCTTGTGGGTCTTGAAACCCTGCGGGTACGCCTTCGCCGCGTCCTCGTCCGAGACCGACGGGACGATGATGACGTCGTCGCCCGGCTTCCAGTTCACCGGCGTCGCGACCTTCTGCTTCGCCGTGAGCTGCACCGAGTCGATCACGCGGAGGATCTCGTCGAAGTTGCGACCCGTGGTCATCGGGTAGGTGAGCATCATCTTGATCTTCTTGTCCGGCCCGATGAGAAACACCGTCCGGACCGTGGCGTTCGTCGCGGGCGTGCGGCCCTCGAACGTGCCGACTTCGTCGGCGGGGAGCATGTTGTAGAGCTTCGCGACCGCGAGATCGGTGTCGCCGATCATGGGGTAGTTCACGACGGAGCCCTGGGTCTCCTCGATGTCCTTCGACCACTTCTCGTGGTTGTCGACGGCGTCGACCGAGAGGCCGATGAGCTTCGTGTGGCGCTTCGTGAACTCGGGCTCGATCCTGGCCATGTAGCCGAGCTCCGTCGTGCACACGGGCGTGAAGTCCTTCGGGTGCGAGAAGAGAACCACCCATGAGTCACCGATGAACTGGTGAAAGTCGATCTCACCCTTGGTGGTCTTGGCGGTGAAGTTCGGCGCGGTGTCGTTGATGCGAAGGGACATGATCGATTCCTCCCGTAGAGTGGATGCCGATCAACTATTCCCGTTGCGGCGAGCGCGCAATACGCAGGACGCGGCGGCGACCCACCTCAGCAGGTTTCGGTCGGGTTCGGGAACGCATCCGCATCGTCCTCGCCCTTGCGCGGTGTGAGGCAAGCGAAGTCCTTCTCCACCAGAATATGCAGCGACAAACCTCCGCCGATCGCCTGCTCGGCCTCGAATCCGACCGTCTCGCCTGCCGCCCATTCGCGCGCGAACGCCCGCGCGAGAGCCGTAGACGAAGCGTGTGGCCGCGGATCCGGAGCTTCATGGCGGCGTAGCCTAGCGCGTCATGTCCTCGGTCGCGTCCCAGTCGCGAAGCTCGGCGTGCTCGGCGTCGCTCATCGCGAGCTCGGCTGCGCCGACGGCATCGAGCAGCGCCTGGAGCGAGCCGCGGCGCGCGTCGGCGTGGGCCTTCGCGATGGGAAGCACGGCCCTTGCTTCGTAACGTGCGAAGAACGGCTCCCATCGCCGCTCGCGCCGTGCTGCGAGCGCCGGTGCCGTCGCGCGCGTCTCTGTGAGGCGGCGCACCAGCTCGGCCGACACGAAGGGCATGTCGCATGCGACCGCGATCGCAGCGCTCGCTCCGGCATGCTCGAGGAGCGCGAGCAGGCCGCCGAGAGGGCCGAGGTCTTCGCCGGGCCGTGCGTCGGTGAGGACCTCGAGCCCCACCGACGCGTAGGCGGATCGCGCGCGCTCCCCGACCAGCACGCACGGGATGGAGAGCGCCGCGAACAGGCTTCCCCAGCGGTCGACGAGCGACTCGCCCGACGGCGCGAGGAGGAGGCCCTTCGGCTGGCCGCCCATGCGGGTCGAGCCGCCTCCGATGAAGATCCCAGCGACGACCGAAGCGTGCATCTTGCACGTCGAAGATAGCTGACGCGGTCTTTGCCGGGACGCGTCATTGCTCCATGCGCACGGCGCGCTTGCCGCGGCGCTCCAGCAGCTTCTCCACCGCGGACGGCGCGCGGCGCGGGCCCAGGGAGCGCTGCGGCGGCGGGGATCGCGATCACGAGCACCACGGCCGTGTCGACGATGATGGCGGGAGCGGGTTCGTCACGCGCCAAGAAGTCCGGTCGGGCTGCTACCGTCTTTTCTCATGGCGATTACGACCGAGGAGCACACGGCGCGCATCGCGCGTGAGGGATGGACGATCGTGGAGGACGCGGTCGCTCCCGAGCTCGTCGATCGCCTCGTCCTGGCGATCGATCGGCTGCACGCCGATCTCACCGTCTCGCCCGCCGCGAACATCTTCGAGGGGCTTCATACGCTGCGCGTCTACAACCTGCTCGCGCGCGGAAAGGTCTTCGAGGAGGTGCCCGTCCACGAGCGCGTGCTGCCAATCGTCGAGAGCGTGCTCGACCGCGGATGCCTCGTGTCGTCGCTCTCGTCGATCACGATTTTACCCGGCGAGACCGCGCAGCCGATCCACGCCGACGATCAGCTCATCCCGTTGCCGAAGCCGCACGTGCCCCTCGTCTGCAACTCGATGTGGGCGCTCACCGACTTCACCGAGGAGAACGGCGCCACGCTTCTCGTGCCGGGCACGCACACGCGCGATTGTTCACCGAATTTCGGCGAGCCCCACGAGACGGTCCCCGCGGTCATGAAGAAGGGGAGCGTCCTCGTCTGGAACGGCAGCCTCTGGCACGGTGGCGGTGCCAACCGCACGAGCGAGCGTCGCATCGGCCTCGCGATGAACTACTGCGTGGGTTGGATGCGCCAGCAGGAGAACCAGCAACTCGGCGTCCCGGTCGAGATCGCGAAGGGCTTCGGGCCGAAGCTGCGCAAGCTCGTCGGATACGGCCTGTACATGCGGCTCCTCGGGCACATCGACAAGTGCAGCCCGGTGGACCTGCTCGACGGCACCGGGCCGAGGCGTGTCGTCGGCGAGGTCTGAGGGCGGCATCTTTGCCGGCGCGGCCGATCGCGAGTAGTCACGTCGACAAGGTGATCCATTTGAAATCTTTCGTTTGCTCCGTTCTCGTCTGTGCGTCCTTGGTCGGTGTCTCGATGAGCGCGTGCAGCAGCTCCGACACCACGGCAACGGCCTCCGACGGTGGAAGCGCCGATGCGACCTCGCCGAGGGACGGCGGCCCGAAGGCCGATACAAGCACGGCTGACTCGTCGACCGAGTCCGACGCCGCGGCCGGCTGCAACGCCGTCGTGAACGGCGCGTCGGAGTCCACGGCCAGCACGGTGAAGGGCACCGCGCCCACCGCGACCGGCGGCACGATCGCGGACGGCACGTACTTCCAGACCGAGTTCAACGTCTACGATCCGGCGGGGCCGGCGGAGGCACCCTCGCCGAGCGGGCTCAAGGTCACGCTGGTCATCAAGGGCAGCCTGATGCAGTCGGTGCAAGAGCTGCCCGACGGTTCGGTCGCGACGTTCACCGAGACGTACGTAATCGCCGGGACCGCGCTCAATCGCACGCTCTCGTGCCCGAAGGCTGCGCCGGATCTGAGCGCGGTCTACTCGGTCTCCGGCGGCACGCTGACGATCTACGAGACCGACGCGACGTCAGGCCTCGTGGCGGGCAGCGTCTACGTCAAGCAGTAGCGGAGCGGAGCGAGGTGCGGGCCGCAACGAGCCTCGCACCTCGCGGGGGCGCAAACGAGGTCATGGACTTTCGCGCCGTCCCCGCCGAGGTGACGTCCCCGCTCAGCGTGCGGACTCGGCCTCGCCGATGACGTCGCTCATGAAGTGCACGAGCGCCCACTGGTCAGCTACCGACGGCTCCTTCAGCTCGACATGCTCGATCGCCGGGCTCACGAGCACCATCCGCAGCGACGCCGGCGGGACGTCCTTCGCGAGCCACATCGTCTCGGTCGCCGGGATGACCGTGTCTTCCGCGCCGTGCAGCAGGTAGACGTGCGCGCGCAGGCCCGAGAGACGGTCGTGCGGCGACACGGTCTTCATGTCCGTCGTGCGACGCTCGATCATCGCGAGAATCTCCGGACGCAGCGAGCTGATGTCGGGTCCGAAGAGGACGTCCATCTTCGCCTTCGACGCGGGGCTCAGCGCCTTCGCCGCTTCGCGCGCTGCATCGCGCTTCTCGTGGAGCCACGAGCGGAGCGCGTCGCGCGCGGCGGGCACGTCCTCCGCCGGGAAGAAGTCCTCGGCGTGCGTGTAGACGAGCACCGTCGCGCCATAGCCGTGGGCGCGCAGCTTCTTGGTCGCGCCGGTGACCTCCTCGATCGCGTCGTTCGCGAAGAAGCCCGAGACGCGACCGAGGTCATCGTGAGCGCCGATCGCCACGACGAACGCAACCTCGTCCGCGAACCGCGGGTCGGCCGCCGTGAGCAGTGACACGCCGCCGCCAAAGCTAGTCCCCATGAGGCCGACCTTCGACGAGCCGCCGGTGCGCGCGCGCAACGCGCGGATCGAAGCGCCGACCGTCTCGATGGAGCGGGCCGACACCGCGTAGTCCGCGAGCTCGTCGACCTGCGGCGTGAGCACGACGATGCCTGCGCTCACCACCGACTTCGCGAACCTCTGGAGCCGCGGCTCCTCGATGCCGAGGTACTGCACGCCGTGAACGAGCACGACGGCAGGGACGTCCTTCGGGGTGCCGCCGGGCGGCGAGAACATCCGCGCCTTCACCGTGCGCGCAGGGCCGGCGGGCGACGCCGGGACGTCGATGGTGAGGAGCTCCTCGGTCACCTGCGGCTTCGCCTTCGAGTCCGAGAAGGTCATGAGCAGCGTGGTCGCGCGGGCGTGATGCGCTGCCGGACGCGCGAGAAAGAGCGCGAGCACCGCCATGACGAAGAACGACATCCGCGCACGTCGCCGCCGCGCCTGGTGGCGCGTGCGCTCCTCGGCCTGCGTTCGCTTGCGGGTGGGCTCGGTGCCCTGGGCTCGCGCCGTCACTGCATGTTCCATAACGTATGGACGCTCGGCAGGCGAAAGCGCACGTCGCAGACCCGTGAATGGTTGTAATTCTTTGTCACGACTTGCGAGAGATCCTGCACATCGACATGGATGCGTTCTTCGCGTCCGTGGAGCAGCGCGACGATCCCCGACTGCGGGGCAAGCCGGTGCTCGTCGGCGGCGCGTCACGTCGCGGCGTGGTCGCGGCCGCTTCGTACGAGGCGCGCGTCTTCGGCTGCAAGTCCGCGATGCCGATGCACGAGGCGCTTCGCCGCTGCCCCCAGGCGATCGTCGTCTCGCCGACGCGCGGTCGTTACGAGGAGGTGAGCTCGCAGGTCTTCGAGATCTTCAACAGGTACACGCCGCTCGTCGAAGGCCTCTCGCTCGACGAGGCCTTCCTCGACGTCACGGGTAGCCGCTCGCTCTTCGGTGACGGCGAGACCATCGCGCGTGCCATCCGCAAAGAGGTCTTCGACGTCACCGGGCTCACGTGCTCCGCGGGGGTCGCCTCGTCCAAGTTCGCCGCGAAGATCGCGAGCGACGTCAACAAGCCCGACGGCATCACCATCGTCGGCCCCGACGTCGCCGCCTTCCTCGCGCCGCTCCCGCTCGAGCGCATGTGGGGCATCGGCCCGAAGACCGCGCCGACGCTCCGGAGGCTCGGCTACGCCACGCTCGGCGATCTCGCCCGTGCCGATGCCGCCGCGCTCGAGCGCGTCCTCGGCGGATGGGCAGCGGAAGTCCGCGAGCTCGCGCGTGGCATCGACGTGCGCGAGGTCGAGCCCGACCGCGACGCGAAGTCGATAGGTGCAGAGTGCACGTATGAAGTGGACCTCACGACCAAAGAGGCCGTCGGTCGCACGCTCCTTGCGCATGCCGCCCGCGTCGCCGAGCGGCTCACCGAGGCGGGGCTCACCGCTGGAGCTGTCGTGGTGAAGCTCAAGTACGCGGACTTCACGCTGCTCACGCGCCAGAAGACGCTGCGCGAGCCCGCGAGCGACACGACGACCCTCCACGACACCAGCCTCGAGCTCCTCGAACGCTTCCCCCTCGACGGCGCGCGCATCCGGCTCACCGGCGTTTCCGCCCAGGATATCGGACCTGGCGCGGTCCAGCCGACCCTCTTCCCCGATCGCGCCGCCGCGCGCCGCCGCG
>JAYSXP010000435.1:0-11290 GCA_043717125.1 Polyangiaceae bacterium
CTTCGTCGAGAAGCAGCGCCTCGAGCAGCGGACCCTCTACGACATCGAGATGATGGAGCAGATGGGCTTCTGCAACGGCATCGAGAACTACTCGCGCCACCTCTCGGATCGAAAGCCGGGCGACCCTCCGCCCACGCTCATCGACTACTTCCCGAAGGACTTTCTCCTCATCCTCGACGAGTCGCACCAGACCGTTCCGCAGATCGGCTCGATGTTCAAGGGCGACCGCGCCCGCAAGGAGACGCTCGTCGAGTACGGCTTCCGTCTGCCGAGCGCCCTCGACAACCGGCCGCTCAAGTTCGAGGAGTTCGAGACGCACGTAACGAACTGCATCTACGTCTCAGCGACCCCCGGCGACTACGAGGTGGAGAAGGCCAAGGGCGTCTTCGTCGAGCAGGTCATCCGCCCGACCGGCCTCACCGACCCGCAGATCGAGGTACGGCCCGTCTCCGGCCAGGTCGACGATCTGCTCGTCGAGATCCGTGACCGGGCCTCCAAGAACGAGCGCGTCCTCTGCACCACGCTGACGAAGCGTATGGCGGAAGACCTCACGGACTACTACCGCGAGCTCGGCGTCCGCATCAAATACCTTCACTCGGACATCGACACGCTCGAGCGCATCGACATCCTGCGCGACCTACGGCTCGGTGAGTTCGACGTCCTCGTCGGCATCAATCTGCTTCGCGAGGGCCTCGACCTGCCCGAGGTCTCGCTCGTCGCCATCTTCGACGCCGACAAGGAGGGGTTCCTCCGAAGCCCTCGCTCCCTCATCCAGACGATCGGTCGCGCCGCGCGAAACTTGAATGGGCGGGTCATCATGTATGCCGACCGCGAGACGGTCGCGATGAAGTTCGCGATGAGCGAGACGGTCCGCCGCCGCGTGATCCAGGAGGCCTACAACGAGGAACACGGCATCGTGCCCGCGACGATCATCCGCGCCGTCATGAACATCAATCCCGCTTCGGGAACGACCGATTACTACGAAATTCCGAAGATTCCGAAGGCCGGCAAGGACGGGAAGATACCGGACGTCGACACCTTCGAGCAGATCAAGGCCATGCGCACGGAGATGTTCACGGCAGCCGAGGCCCTCGACTTCGAGCGCGCCGCGCGCCTGCGCGACGACCTGAAGCGCCTCGAGGCCATCGCAGGCAAGGACGGCGGCGCTGCCGACGGCGGCGTCGCGTACGACCCGTACGCGGGCGGGGCCAAGAAGGCCAAGTCGCGCGGCGGGGGCTCCCGCGGTGCGAGCAGCTCCAACAACGCGGCGAGCAAGGCAAAGGCGAGCAGCGGCGGCCGCGGCCGCTTCAAACGCTAGGCGTTCATGCCCGCGCGCGAGGCGTGCACGCCCCTTCGTCGCAGCGCCCGGTGAGACGCAGGCGATTCTTCGCGAACCAGCGGTAACCAACGTCGAGGAGCTGCGTGATCCCGGGCAGGCGCGTCAGCGCGACGAGAGGCGAGAGGCCTACCGCCGCGTACATCCGCCGGAACACCTCGACGCCGTCGATGAAGGAGCCATCGGTCGTGCGTGCCTGGATGCGCGCCATGAGGTCCTCCTGCGTTCGACCGATGCTCGCGGCGTCGAACCCGGGCGCGGCGATGTCCGTGAAGAGGACACGCTGCTTCCGATCGAGGCGCCGAACGAAGGTGATCTCCTTCGTGCACAGCGGACAGTCGCCGTCGAAGAAGACCTCTAGCTGCGGGTCGGAAGTCGTCGCGCTCATAGGAGATGCCCCGATCGGCGCGCCTTCGTTTCGAGGTACGCGCGGTTGTGTGGCCCGGGCTCGACCAAGTGCGGAATGCGCTCGGCCGGTATCCCGTGCGCCACGAGCTGGCGGACTTTGTCAGGGTTGTTCGTGAGGAGCTGCACGGAGCGGACGCCGAGCGTGCGCAGGATCGACGCTGCGATCCCGTAGTCGCGCTCGGCGTCGCGGAAGCCGAGCGCGAGATTCGCATCCACCGTGTCGAGACCGCGCTGCTGCTGAAGCGCATACGCGCGTATCTTGTTCGTCAGTCCGATGCCGCGTCCTTCCTGACGCAGATAGAGCACGATCCCCCTCGGCAGCCCGCCCACGTGCAGGAGCGAGCGCTCCAGCTGGTCGCGGCAGTCGCAGCGCAACGAGCCGAGGACGTCACCGGTGAGGCACTCCGAGTGGAGCCGCACGGGCACGTTTTCGGCAGCCCAGACGTCGCCGCGGATTATCGCGAGGTTCTCGCGATCGTCACGGTCGTTCGAGAAGACGAGGACGCGGAAGTCGCCGAACCGAGTCGGAAGGTCGGCTGCGGCTTCCACGCTTACGCGTGCTGAGGAGGATCGTGGGTCATCCATCATTCACTCCGGCAGGAGCACCGTGTCGATGACGTGGATCACGCCGTTCGAAGCCGCGATGTCGGCCTTCGTGACCGTGGCCTTACCGACGTGGAGGCTGCCGCTGCTCGCATCGAGCTTGAGGTCCTTGCCGGAGACCGTCTTGGCGGTCGTGAGCTTCATCGCGGCGGCCGAGCCGACGTTCCCGGAGACCACGTGGTACGTGAGGATTGCCTTGAGCTTCTCCTTGTTCTCGGGCTTGAGGAGGCTGTCGACAGTGCCCGCGGGGAGCTTCGCGAATGCCTCGTCGGTGGGCGCGAACACGGTGAACGGGCCGGTGCCGCGCAGGGTGCTCTCGAGGCCGGCTGCTTTGACCGCGGCGATGAGCGTCTTGAACGAACCCGCGCTCACGGCGGTATCGACGATGTCCGACTTGGCGACGGTGCCCGCGGTGGTCGGGTCCTGAGCAGGCGTGGTTTCACCTCCACAAGCGACGAGCGCGAGCGCGGCGGTGACGACGACGGAGCGGAACGAAAGACGGAGCATGGGAGACCTCTTGCAGGATTGCCGGAAGCGCCGGCGTCGCTTGGCTGGGGGTCCAGCCACGGACACATGTCTAGCTCTTGTCCAACTTATGTCAAGCTATTGACTGGTGGTTGTCCATGGGGGATGATGGGGGATGTCCAAGGGAGCGCCGACACTCTCCCGAGGCGACGCGGCCGCGCTTGCCGGCGCTTCGATCCGCGTGGTCTCGAACCGTACGGGCATCGCGGCCGACACGCTTCGCATGTGGGAGCGTCGGTATGGATTCCCGCGGCCCGCGCGGCGGCCAGGCGGAAGCCGGGTCTACTCCGAGGATGACGTGGCCCGCCTCCACCTCGTCGCTCGCGCAGTGAACGCCGGGTTTCGGCCGAGTGAGGTCGTATCGCTGCCGTCCGCGGATCTGGCAAAGCTCGTCGAAGCGTCAGTCGCCGACACGGCTCCGCGAGGCAACGGCGGCGCGGCGGCGCGGAAGGGCGCCGGACAACAACCTGTTGGGCCTGCGCCGTCGCTCGACGCGGTGATCGATGCGCTCCGTGGCGACGACATCGCGAGCGTTCGCTCGCTTCTACGCGCAGCGTCCGTGTCGCTGGGGCCTCGCGCGTTCGTCACCGAGCTCGCGCACCCGCTTGCCGTGCGCGTCGGCGTGCTCTGGGCGGAAGGCGTCATCGAGGTGCGTCACGAGCACCTCGCGAGCGCATGTCTCACCTCTCAGCTTCACCTCCTGCTCGGCGCGCTCGATGACGGCGAGCGTTCCCCCACCGTCCTGCTCGCGACGCTGCCCGGAGAGCCCCATCTCCTCGCTCTCGACATGGTCGCGGTGTATCTCGCTGCCAATCTCGCCGCGCCGCACGTCCTCGGAGCCGACACGCCGACCGCGCAGATCGTCGCGGCGGCGACGGCCTTCGACGTCGACGCCGTCGGCATCTCCATCTCGCCGGCGGCCGAGCGGCGTGGCGCGGCCCGCGCGGTAAAGCTTCTGGCCGCGACGCTTCCGCCACGCACCGAGCTCTGGCTCGGTGGTGCCGGCGCGCCGGGCGTGGCCGCGGGCGCTCCGTCGGCGCGCATCACCTCCAGCTGGTCGGAGGTCGACACGGCCCTGGCCGGATTGCGCGCTCGCCTTCGAAATGCCTGAGAAAAAGGTCGATCAGAGCACGTCGGTACGGCCCGCGGCCTTGAGCGCGTCGACGATCAAGCGCACGTCTTGAGCGCGGTCGCGCGGGATGACGAGCAGAGCGTCGTCCGTCTCGACGACGACGAGGTCGTTCACGCCCACGAGCGCGACGACCTTCTTGTTCTTGCCGAGAGTGCGCACGAGGTTGTTCTTCGCATCGATGGCGACCGCGCCCTCCGAGAGCGAGTTGCCGGCTTCGTCGGGCGAGCCGAGCTCCCATGCCGACTGCCAGCTGCCGACGTCGTTCCAGCCGAACTCGCCGGGGACGACGGCGAGACCCGCGGCCTTCTCCATGACGCCGTGATCGATCGACACGCTGGGGAGGGTAGGGAAGACGGCCCGGAGGACGTCCGCCGCGTTCGTTCCGCCCGCTGCCGCGTCGATCTTCGCGACACCGCTCGCGAGCTCCGGCAGATGGTTCAGGACCAGCTCGGCCATATCGCGCGCACGGAAGAAGAACATGCCGGCGTTCCACACGTGACGCTTGCCCGCGAAGAACTGTTCGGCCCTCGCGCGATCGGGCTTCTCGACGAAACGAGCGACGCATTTCGCACCCGTATCGCCTTCGATCGCGTCGCCGAGCTCGATGTAACCGTAGCCGGTCTCGGCACGCGTCGGCACGATGCCGACGGTGGTGACGCGCCCGCTCTCCGCGCTACGGAGCGCACGAGCGAGGACGCGACGGAACTCTTCCTCGTCGGCGATGAAGTGGTCGCTCGGGAGCACCGCGACGAGGGCATCGGGATCGAGGCGGGCGATGCTCGCCGTTGCCCACGCGATGCACGGTGCGGTGTTGCGAGGGGCCGGCTCGCACAGGATCTGCGAGCGCGGAACGCCGGGAACGGCCCTCGCCGTCGCGTCGGCGAGGTGCTCACCGGTGACGACCACGACGCGGTCCGCGGTCACGAGGGGCGCGAGCCGCCTGACGGTCGCCGCGAGAAGCGTCTCCTCGCTGCCGCCGGCGAGCTGCAGGAGCTGCTTCGGCCTCGAGGACCGCGACGCCGGCCAGAACCTCGTACCCGCCCCTCCCGCCATGATCACCGCGTAGACCTTCGGCATCGGCGGAGGATGCCACAACTCGGGTTGCGCCGGGCCCCACGATGGCCGAAAAGTCGCGTGATCACGTGACCTCCTCTATGACGGAGGTCTCTTGGTGCGCTCGGCTCTCCTCCTTGTTCTCCTGACGTTTGCGACTCTTTGCCTCGTTGCTTGCGAGCGGGACGGAGTCCCTCCTCTCATCGAGATCAGCGAGGTCTCGCCGCGCGCGATCGAGGTCGGCGACCGGATCGAGCTCCGCGGTGCCGGGTTTCCTCAGGGCCGTGCGGCGCGCGTGACGTTCCGGGGAACGCTGCTGCGCCCTGGCCGCCAGCCCATCCATGCCGCCAGCGTCGAGGCCGACGGCGTGGTGGCCTCCGCCGATCGCATCGAGATCGTCGTCAGCGAGCCGCTCGAGGATCGCTTCTGCGGCCACGGCGACAAGGCTGCGCACACGACGATGACCGGAGACGTCGAGGTCGCCTTCGCGTCGAGCGCGCCCGGCGCACCTCCGCTCGTGGGTGTCATGCACGGCATGACGCTCGACATCACGCCCTCGTCGGTGCGAGCGAGCGTCGTCGAGTCAAGAACGGCCGAAGGCGCGCACGTCCTCTCGTTCCTTGGCGTGACGCCCGGCGTCGCCACTCCGCGTGGGCTGCCGATCGAGAAGCTCGCGCCCGGATCGCCCGGCGATCAGGCGGGCTTCCAGCCGGGGGACCTGATCAGCGCCGTCGACGGTGTCCATGTCCGCGAGGTCTCCGACGTCACACCGGCGTCGGCGCGGAGCGCGCAGATCACGCTACGCCACGGCGACTCGGGAACCGAGGAGACCAAGACGGTCGCGATGATCGGCTACGCCGGCGAGCGCATTCCGCTCGAGTACGGCCCGGCGCTGCTCATCGTCGGTCTTGCGCTCGCCATGCTCGTGCTCCTCGTCATCCCCGCACCGGCCGTCGCCTCGGAGCTCGAGCTCCGCGTCGTGCGCCGCCTTCGTGCAGCGGGCGTGAAGAGCACTGCGCTCGCGCTCTTCGGCCGCGGGCCTCGCGCGGTCGGCTCGGCGCTCGCGTCCGTCCTCATCGGGACGTTTGCGCTGGGACCGCACGTGATCGGTGCCGAGCTCGACGGAGCCGTGCTGCTCGTCGCGGCCATCGCGCTGTTCCTTGCCGCTCGCGTGGCCTCCGCGCGCGGCGTGAAGGCGTCGGCTCGTGCGGCGTTCGACGTCGTGCTGCCGGGTCTCGTGCTCACGGTCTCCGTCGCGGGGATCGTGATCCACGGCGGCGCACTTCACCTCGCCGAGCTGGTGCGCGCCCAGGGCGGTGCGCCCTGGGAATGGAGCGCGCTGAGGCAGCCGGTCGCCTCCGCGCTGGCCTTCGCCTATTTCGGCGCGCTGCTCGTGATGCTCCGCACGAGGGACGACGTGCGGCTCCTCTCGGACGCCCGCATCGACGACGGCGACATCGTGGTCCCGGCCTCCGCCAGGGCGATGCTCGCCACCGAGAACAATGGACGACTGCTCGAGCGGCTCGGGCTGGTCGTCGCCTCCGGGCTCGGCGTTGCGGTGTTCTTCGGTGGCTGGCAGCTTCCGGGCGGGATCGAGGCGCGCTCGGCCGTGCCCCAAGTCGCCGCCGCGCTCCTCTTCGTCGTCAAGACGTGGGGCCTCGTGGCGGCTCTGCTCGGGGCAGCGACCCTGGCGACGCCCTGGAGCGCGGCAGAGTCGCGCCGGTTCGTGCTTCGTCGACTCGTGCCCGGCCTTGCGGCCGGCGCTGTCCTCCTCGCGGTTTCGCGCAAGCTCGGCCCGAGCGAGTCGCTCGAGGCGGCTGTAGGCGCCGCGGCGGTCACGGCGCTCGCGCTCATTGCACTCCGGATCGGCCTCCGGATCCGGGACGCGATGCTTCGTCCGGAGCCCCACGCGAGCCCGTTCCTGTGACCCGCGGCACCAAGTAGGCTGTAGCCTTAGCCACGATGTTCGAGACGGCGGGCACCCTCACGATCGTCGAGCTCGCCTCGTCGCTCGTGGCCCTCGTTCTTCTTCCGCTGCTATGGGCCGCGGTCGCCGTGGTGGCGGCCCTGCGAAGGTCCGGCTCTCGCTTCGCTGTGCGCGTGGCGATCGCGACGTCGGGCGGCACTCTGGGCCTTGCTGTGGCTCATGCCGTGCGCGCCTCGCAGCTGCCCGCCGGGCGCGTAGCTCACCAGCACGTGGCCCAGCTCGCGCGTATCGGCCAGCTCGACGCCGCCCTCGATCTCGTCCGCGATCCGACCTCGGCGACGTACGCTTTGCTCGTCGCCTTCATGGCCTTCGCGGCCGTTCTCCACGCGGTCTGGACGGCTCCTTCGGGGATCGCCGCGCGCCTCGCGTGGACGGGCCTAGCCGCGAGCTCTACGCTTCTCGTCGTCCTCGCCGACGGGCTTCCCACCCTCGCGGTCGGACTGCAGATGGCGACGCTCGCTGGATGGGCAACGGCTGGCGGTGGGCGCGCGCGCCCTCTCGGCCTCGCGCTCGCCGGGGACGTCGCCGTCGTGTTCGTCGCGTGGGTGCTCTTCTGGTCGCTCGGCGGCACGTTCGGGGCGTCCGGCTACACGCCCGACCCGCAGCCTCGCTTCGCGATCGTTGCGCTTCCCGACCCGGTGCGCGCGGACGCAAAGGCGACCGTCTCGATCACCACGTACGAGGACGCGCTCGTGACGAGCGACGACGGCCCGCCGCTGCCGGGCGAGCCGCTTCGCTCTCCGTTCACGCTCACGCTCGACCCAGGGAGCTACTCCTTTCGCATCCAGGCCGGCGCTGCGACGACGGATCTCCTCGTCACCCACGTCACTCTCGCGCCTGGGCGCGCCTACGTCCTCACGCCGTACGGTCCGACGACGAGCTTTCGCAACCTCGATGACCAGCTCGCCGTGTCGCGACCGACTCCCACCGGGCCGTCATCGGTGCGCGCCGTCCTCGCGGCTCGCACGATCGGCGGGGTGCAGGTGCCGACGGTGCTCGGTATCGTCGCGGTGCTCGCAGCGCTGCTCCGGCTCGCGCTCCTCAGCCGAAGCGACCGCGGCGGCCTCGTCTACGCGCTCGAGGGAGTTCCGCCGGTCGTTCTCGTGATGCACATCGCGCCGCTCGTCGATCCGGGCGCTGCTGCCGCGCTCTCGGTCGTGCCTGCGCTCGCGGCCGCGGTCCTCGCGGCATCGGCGGCGTCCTCGCGCTCTCGCGGTGCCGTTGCGCGGACTGCGCTCGCCGCGCTCGCTTCCCTTGCGGTCGCGGCCGTCCTCCTCGGCGAGACGGCCGGCGCCGTCACGCTCGTCGTCGCGGCCACGCTCGGCACCGCGGCGATCACGGCCGCTCTCGACTCGGAGGCCGACGTTCGGTGGCTCGGCGTCGCGTGCGCGAGCGTCGCGGGCGTGCTCCCGGCGGCCGGCGCCTCGCCCGGCGTTGCGACGGTCATCGCGGGCGCGTTCGGGGCGAGCGCCGCGAATCGGCTCGCGGGCAGCGTTGCCGCGCCACTCGGGACGATTGCCGTGATCCTCGTCTCGCTCGCCGTCTTTCGCGTGTATGGTGCAACCATTGCGATCGGCCGCCCGACCGGGGGACCGCGCGGTCCTCGGACGCTCGTGGTGATGCTCGCGGTCTTGTCGCTCGTCGCGGGAGCTGCGCTCGGTGCGGGAACCTCGCCCTTCGGGGGTCGCGCGGTGCCTTTCGCTCGTCGCCTCGTCGACGGCGCGGGCGGCCTCGAGAACGCACCACGGATCTCGGCGGCCGCGCTCGCCCTCTCGCTCGCGTCCGCTGTCGTCGGCCTCATCGCGGCGCGTCGCGCGACGAGGACGTCCGCGGTGCCTGGCTGGCTGGCTGCGCTCGAGGCGCCTGCCGCTCTCGTCGCGAGAGGGGCTGACCTGTGCGCCTCGCTCGTGCGGTTCTTCGTGCGCTCGGTCGACGTCATGAACGAGGACGTCATCGACGACGTCACCGACGTGGTGGCCTCCGGCGTGTCGGCGGTCGGGGCCGGCGTTCGTCGTGCCGACACCATCGTAGCGCGGGGAATGCTCGCGCGTGCGTTTGGGCGTGGCGCCGACGCGCTGGTGGTACGTACGGGAATCGACCATCCCCGCAGGTTCGAGCGGGTCACGTTCGCGCTGCTCATCGGGATGGTGGCCCTGCTCGGAGTGGTCGTGCTCTCTTCGGTGATGATCGGCTGATGATGAAGCGCGTTCTGCTCTGCCTCGCGCTGGCGGTGACCCTCTTCCTGGTCGTCGGGCGTGCTCGCGCGCAGGAGTTGCGCCGCGCGGGTACGGTGCGCCTCGATGCGATGGGCGGTCGCGGCCCGCTCGAGCTCCGTGCTTCGCACGACGGTTTCAGCGGCGAGCTCTCGATCGTCAACCTCGGCAAGGAGCCACTCGTCGTCTCACGCATCGCGGTGCGCGGTGACGCCGCCGATCCCCGATCACCGCCCAAGGTCGTCGCGCGGCTCTCCGAGGGCGCGCTCCCGGTGACCATCGCGCCCGGGGCGTCGCGCAAGGCGCTCGTGCAGTGGGTGCCCGAGCGCGGGGTGCGGCTCCGGCAGCTCTTCGGTCATGTCGTCGTCACGACCTCGGACGAGCAATCGGGCGAGGTCGCAATGGGCGTGCGCGCGCAGGTCAGTGGCTGGCTCGGGCCGCTCGAGGGGCATGTCCTCTCGCTGCTCATCGGGCTTCCGCTCCTCGGCGCGCTCCTCACCCTCGTCGTGCGTGCGCTCGGGCGCCGCGACGACAAGACCCCCCACACGATCGCGCTCGTGTCGCTCGCCGCGCAGGCCGGGCTGGCAGCCTACGTGTATCGCGGGTTCGCCTCCGACGTCTCGAAGCTCGACGGCAACGATGGCCTTCAATTCGTGGAACACGGGGTGTGGATTCGTGGGATCTCGGCGGAGATCTTCTTCGGCGTCGACGGAACGGGAGTCGCGGCGCTGCTCGTGACGAGCCTCGTCGCCTTCCTCGCCATCCTCCCCGAGCGCACGATGCCGCGCGGTGCAGCGGGCTATCACGCCGCGTATCTCGTGCTCGCCGCCGCGGTGCCGGGCGCGCTCTGCGCGATGGACGGCCTGCTGTTCGTCCTCTTCACGTCGGTGGCCCTGGTCTCGTCGTCGCTTCTCGTGGGCGGGTGGGGCAGCGCAGAGCGGCGCGCGGCGGCGATGAAGCTCGCGCTCCTCGGTTCGATTGCGGTCGTGCTCCTGCTGGTCGCCATCCTCGCGGTCTCACGCCACGCGGATCCCACGTTCCTGGTCGACGGGACCAAGACGACCACGACGTTCAGCCTGCCCGAGCTCTCGCGTGTCGCCCTCGGCGCGAAGGGAGCAAAGCTCTTCGGAGCCGCGCTCGTGAAGGTCGCGTTCGTCCTCGTTCTCGTCGCGAGCCTCGTGCTGCTCGGCGCGTTCCCGCTCCACGCCTGGCTCGCGCCGGTCCTCGGCGAATCGCCGACGGCGGTCGGTGCGCTCGTCTCGGCTTCGCTGCCGACCATCGGCGTGTGCGCGCTCTTGCGCATCGGCTGCGCGGTGCTGCCCGAGGGCATGCGGTGGGCCTCGGGAGTCGTCGTCGCGCTCGGGGCCGTGACGGCGATCTACGGTGCCCTCGGTGCGCTCGGCCAGACGGATCTACGGAGGCTGGCGGCCGCGGGGACGACTGCGCAGGTCGGCTTCGTCCTCCTCGGTGCGGGGTCGCTCACGCCACAGGGAATGTCCGGCGCGATGGTGCTCGCATCGACACGCGCCCTCGCGTGCGCTTTGTTCCTCGTGCTCGCGGGCGCTGCCGAAGATCGCGCGCACACGCGGGACCTCTCGCGGCTGTCCGGGGTGTCGACGCAGATGCCGGGCTGGGCCGCAGCGCTCGCGGTCGCCGCGCTCGGCCAAGCCGGAGTCATGGGGCTCGCAGGCGCGTGGGGACCGATGCTCGCATTGCTCGGTGCGCTCCCCAATTACCCGCCGCTCGCGCTCGTGGCCGCGGTGGCGCTGATCCTCGCAGCGGCGGCGCATTTTCTCGCGCTCTCGAAGGTCGTCTTCGGAAAGCTCGCGGCGGACTGGGAGAAGAGTCCGCTCCTCGAGCCGTTCGGCGGGCGCTTTCCAGATCTGACGGCGCGCGAGTGGACGAGCGTGGCGCCGCTCGTCGCGCTGGTCATCCTGCTCGGCGTGTGGCCGGCGCCGCTCTTCGCGTCGACGTCGGGGACGGTGCGGGACCTGACGAACGCGGTGAGCCCGCCCGGTCCCGAACAGATCGCC
>JAYSXP010000436.1:0-3905 GCA_043717125.1 Polyangiaceae bacterium
GTCGTACGCCATCAGCCAGTCCACGCCTGCGGGGAGGTCCGGGGTGTGGATGTTCGTGACCAGCGAGTCCTGCGAGCAGCCGCAGCTCGTCGCGTTGTAGCCGTACGTGGTCGCGTTCCCGAGGGCGTCGCGCGTCTCGATCACGCGGTTGTGGGAGTCGTAGACCGCGTGCGTCGTCGCCG
This sequence comes from Polyangiaceae bacterium, assembly GCA_043717125.1. Taxonomy (GTDB): domain Bacteria; phylum Myxococcota_A; class Polyangia; order Polyangiales; family Polyangiaceae; genus Labilithrix. The sequence goes on from JAYSXP010000436.1 coordinate 183, forward strand.
CGCCGTCGAAGGTCTGCGCGATGTTGCCGGCGGCGTCGAGCTGGTAGGCCATCGAGCGGCCCACCGCGTCGATCCAGCCGAGCGGGTTCAGCGTGCCGCCCGCGTCGTCGTAGCTGAACGTCGTCAGGACGCCGTGCTCCGTCTTCGTCGCGAGCTGGCCGTCCGGCCGATACGTGTAGAGTGCATCTTGGCCCGTGATGGGCGGGGTCGCCGGGTTCAGGTTGCTCGAGTCGTACGTCTCCGTGACGTGGCCAGCGCCGTCGCGGGCGGTGGCCTGTCCCAGGTTCGAGCCGCCCATGAGCTCGCCGCGCAGCCAGCCGTCCGATCCGAAGACCCAGATGTGGTGCGGAAGACCGCTCACGCTCGGGATGTACTCGGCGCGCGGGCGATAGTGGGCGTCCCAGAAGCGCATCTCGGGCCCCGTCGCGACGCCGTTGACCGTGTGGTGGCTCACGCGCAGGAGCGAGTTCTTGCGGCTCGTCCCGCCCGCCTGCGGCAGGAAGCGACCGTCGCTGTCGTTGATGGGGTTCGCGGGGTCGGGGTCGGCGATGTTCGTCGCGTAGACCAGCTGCTCGACCCGGGTGACGCCGTCGACGACGTACGCGTCCGTCTCGATGCCGCCGGGCGAGCTCGTCCCGACCTGATGAACCACGCCGCGGCCGTCGGTGTAGCTTCCGACGCGGGTCAGCTTGCCGGTCGCGTCATAGGTCGGCGCGTGCGAGAGCACGGCGTCCACGGTGGTGACCTGGCCGCCGGGCTTCGTCAGCGTTTCGACCGTGCCGTTCGCGCGGAACGTGTAGCTCGTGAGCTCGCCGTAGGGGCTCTTCTTCTGCGTCATCCGGTGCGCCGCGTACGTGAAGTCGTACGTCTCGAGGTCGGGCTTCTGGAACGAGGTCAGATCGCCGAGCTCGCTCACGGTGACGTTCGTGAGCCGTCCGCGGGCATCGGTGATGCGTTGGAGCTTTCCCGCGCCGTCATAGGTAAAGATCGTCTCGCCGCCCGCGGCGTCCGTGAGGTGGTGGAGCTTGTCGCTCCTCGCGTCGGCGTACGAGAAGCCCATCGTGAGCTCGCCGGTGCGGTGCTTGCGGGCGGAGATGCGGCCGGCCGCGTCGAACGTCTCGAGGGTCGCGCTCGTCGTGTCGAGCAGCTCGAGGCCGCCGCCCGAGACCGGCGTGAGCGTGCGCGTCGGCTCGGTCTGGCTCGAGAGGCGATCGATGTCGATGCGCGTGAGAAAGAGCCCGGTGTCGTTGCCCGTGTTGCGCATGAGCAGCGCGTTCGGGCCGAGCGCGAGCGCGGTCACCGCGCTCGCCGTCGGCCAGATGGCAAGCTCGTCGCCGACGGCCCAGAACGCTAGCCACTCGGCCTCGCGCGCGAGCGGGTCGTACCAGGCGACGCCGTAGGGCGCGACGATCATGATCGTCCCGTCCTCCGCCGTCGTGACCGCGAGCGGCTCGCGCATCGCGAGCTTCACGCCGGGCGCACGCTCACCGGCCGGCGCGATGTAGTTGCTCGTGCCGTCGCCGACCACCGGGACGACCGCGCTGGCCGGCCCCACTTCGCCGTCGAGCTGCGGGCTGATCGCGTAGACCGCGTTGCGCTGCGCATCCGCCAGGTAGAGCGTGCCGTCCGGTCCGAAGGTCATGCCGCGCGGCTCGGCAAAGGTGATCCCGGAGAGCGGAGCGCGCGGAAAGAGCCGCACGTCACCACCGCCAAAGGGGTTGAGCTGTTCGACGGTGTGCGTCGGGTCGGAGAGGCGCGTACGGAAGAGCCTCGGGCTCGTGTCCGTCCAGAAAACGAGATCGCCGCGCGCGGCGACGCTCGGGTCGCGGCGCGCGGGCCCGGCCACGCGTGTCGAGAGGGTGGTCGTCGCGCCGCTCGGAGCCATGTCGACGAAGGTCGTCGGCGTCGCGACGGCGAAGTGGCGCGCCGTGCCGACGTACGCGACCGCGGCGCTCTTCACGTCCCCCAAGAGCAGCCCTGACAAGATCGACGTCGCCGCTCCGGTCGTCGCGTCGACACGCTTGATGTCATGGTCGCTGACCACGAACACCTCGCCGGTCAGCGGATCCCGCGTGATCGCATAGCCGCTGGTCGACGGCTGCGACAGGTAGTGCGAGTAGGCGCGCGGGCCGAATTTCTCGCTCGAGCCGTCTCCCCGCACGACGAAGGCCGTGTCGCCTTCGCGATAGACGCGCTCGAGCTCCTGGATCGTCCACCCCGTGCCGTACGGCGAGCTGACACGATGATTGACGAGCTCGAGGTAGTCGAAGGTGGCGAGGGGGCCCGGATCGAGCGGTAGCTGCGTCCCGGGGCTCTGCTCGTTCGTCACGCCGAACGTGCCCCCCGAGGAGACGCACGCGCCCGGCGATTGCGCGGTCACGACGACGTGCGCGCGGTAGAGGCCCGAGCTCGCCACCGCGCCGTTCTGGAGCGGAAGATCGACGAAGCCACTGAAGTCTGCCTGCGTGTAGTTTGCACCCATCAAGACCGACTGGCTCGTCGTCGAGCCTGCCCAAGCGAAGTCCGCGCGGAGCGGGATCGGCGTGTCCTGCCCGAAGGAGGCGGTCGTCTGCGCCCCGCAGAGCCCTGGCCGGCGCGCGACGGCGGCGCCGGTGGCCACGTCGGGCACGGCCGTCGTGCTCAGCCGGAGACCGCGGAGCGAGACCGCATGCGGCGCATGGGGCGAAGCCTCGTAGTCCGTCGGCGACGCGCCCAGGGCTCGCCCACCCGCGAGTCCGCTGTCGTAGCCGAGTGTGATCCCGAAATCCTCGCTCCTTACCCGGTACGTCGGGAGCCGGAACGTCTGGCTCACCGCACCGCCGTTCACGCCCGCCCGGCTCCCACTGTGGTCGAGCGGGCCGGAGCAACATGCGTCCGGGCAAGGGTCGACGGGCGGCGGCGGCGGCGGCACGGGGACGAGCGGCGGCTTTTGGGGCTGACCCACGTTGGCGTCCCACTCGGAGAAGTGCGTCGTCGTGAACGCGAAGCGCGTGCCATCCCACGTCGCCTGCGCAGCATGCTCCCAGCGGCCGACGGTCGGGTCGAAGAAGCCCGTCGGGATCGAGAAGCTCGTCGGGACGCTCCTCGTGTTCGCGATGCGCACCGTGACGGGCGCGCTGAACGTAGTTCCAGTCGGCTCGAGCTCGAAGCCGTACATCGTGGCAGTACCGTCCGGAAGCGGCGCGGGGAACTCGTCGCGCGCGGCGAACGGCGTGATGACGACATTGATCGTGGAGCTGAGGGCGCCGGGCGGGATGACGACCTGCACAATGTTGCCGGAGTCGCTCGCGGTGCCGCCCGCCGGGCCGATCGGAGTCGTCGCGGTGTCGCGAGGGACCATCTTGATGATGCCGAGATCGGCGGCGGTGCCCGTGCGAAGCCACGCGTCACGGAACGCGGGGAGCACGCCCGCGGCGTCGACGCGAAGCACGACGTGGAGCGGCGGCGTCCGATCCGCCGACACGTCAGGGAACGACGTGAGCCTCAGTCGAAACGAGCCGTCGCCTCCGACCGAGGCGCTCGCGTCCCCGCGCGCCAGCCCCGATCCTTCGGGTGCAGGTGCCTCGCGCACCGTGAACGTCGCGCCCGTCACGGCGCCGCCGGTGCGAGTCACGAGCCGCCCCATGACCGAGGCGCGCGACTCGAACGGCGCGTCGCCGCCGACCGGACTGGGATCGCAGTTCGGGATGGGAGTATGCGTCACCCCGAGGCTGCTCTGGCACG
>JAYSXP010000437.1:0-11243 GCA_043717125.1 Polyangiaceae bacterium
CGCCTTCCCGCAGGTGATCGCGGCCGAGGCCGGGGCCGGTCCCGCGCTCGGCGGGCCGCTCACCGAGCCGCTCGTGCCGGTCGACCCGCTCCCCGACCCGCCGTTCACTCCACCCGAACCGGTGGCGCCAGCTGCGCCCGCGCCGCTCCCGGTGCCTGTACCGGCGGTCCCGGCCGAGATGTCGTCGAGCGCCGTCTTGCCGCCACACGCGACGACGAAGGCCACCACGAGCGCGACCGCGGAGACGGGTAGGTGACGTTTCATCCCGTCATCGTAGCCGAAGTTTCGCGGGAACACTTGCCCTGCGAAGGAGTCGAACCTGGCGTACCTTCGCCACGTCAGCCAGTCGCCCGTCGGAGTCAGATGCGCCCTTTCCACTTCATCGCCGCTGCGCTCTTCGTCGCGCCCGCGGCTCTCGCCGGCTGCAAGCGAGCTGCGCCCGCATTTATCGTCGCGCACGGCGACACGTTCGCCGAGATGCGAACGATCAAGGGCGAGGTCACCGTGACTGCGCCGGGAGAGAGCAAGCGTGCGCCGTATCCGCGCGAGCGCATCGCCGAGGGCTGCGAAGTAACGCTCGCCGCAGGTGCCCTCGCATGGCTCCGTCGGGATGCAGGCGCCGTGTGGCTCGTCGAAGGTCCCGCGCAGCTCACGCTCCGCGAGGACGCGGTGAAGCTGACGTCCGGTCGCGCCTTCATCGACGCCGAGGACGGACCGCCCGTTCGCGTCGACTCACCACGTGGGGCGATCGAGCTCTCCGATGCGCGCGCGAGCGTCGAGGTGCTCGGCGACGGAAGCGAGGACGTCTACGTGCTCCGCGGAGCCGCGCGAGCGGGAACGAGCGCCGATCGCGCCACCGCCGGCGAGCGCCTCTCGTGGAAGACCGACGGGTCGATCACGCGGACGCCCGCCGTCGCGTGGGACGACTGGACCGGCGGCCTCGCCACCGCCGACCCTGCGGCGCAGCCCGCGCCCTTCGGTCTCGGCACCGTCGGCGCACGCCCGCCCGGCGACAAGGGCAAGCCGCGCTTCTCGCTCGTGATCGAGCGGCTCGACGTCCGCGTCACCGTCGATCACGACTTCGCGGTGACCGAGGTCGACCAGACCTTCGTGAACCCGAGCTCCGACTCGGTCGAAGGGATCTTCAGCTTTCGCACGCCTCCCGGCGCCGTGCTCCACAAGTTCGGCGTCGATCGCGACGGCGAGGTCGTGTGGGGCCGTGTGAAGGAGAGCGCCGCGGCGAAGGCGCAGTACGAGAGCAACGTCTACCAGGGCTCCACCGAGGACCCGGCGCTCCTCTCGTGGGTCGCTCCAGGGGTCTACAACGCGCGCTTGTATCCGATCCAGGCGGGCGCCAAGCGGCGCGTCGTCACGCGCTACGCCGAGTGGCTCTCGCGTCAGGGCGCCAAGGCCGACCGCCGTCTCTACGTCTACCCGATGGCCGCCGAGGGAGCGCGCGGCTCGCTCCCGCGCATCGAGGAGCTTCGCGTATCGCTCGATCTCGCGAAGGCCGGCGCCTTGCGCGTGCGCACCGGCATGAACGGCAAGGCCGAGGGAAAGAACGTCGTCATCCAGGCGTTCGACTTCGTGCCCAAAGCCGACCTGGCCGTCGAGCTCTTCGATGGAGGAGAGCCCGACCCCGTCGCGTATCGCGCACCGCACGGCCTCACCGCCGGTGACGTGCCGATGAACGCCGACGCCAAGTTCGCCGCGAAGGTCTCGGGCGAAGAGCCCGACTACCTCCTCGTGCCGCTCCGCAGCGGCGCGCCCGACGCCGCCGATGCCTTGAAGGGGATGGACCTCGCGATCGTCGTCGACACGTCGGCGGCGACCGAATCGGGAGCGCTCGCGATCGCGCGGAGCCTCACCTCCGCGCTGCTCGCGCATCTCGGGCCCGACGATCGCGCCGCCCTCTGGGCAGGCGACGCAACGCTCCGCCCCGTCAGCAGCGGAAGCGGCGAGCTCGTCGCCGTGGACGCCGCGCGACGTCGCGAATGGCTCTCCGGGCTCGCGAGCGTCGAGCGCGGCGGCGCGACCGACCTCGGCGCACTCCTCACCGAGGCGGCGAGCCGCCTCGATGCCAAGCGTCACGGCGCTGTCCTCTACATCGGTGACGGCCTGCCTTCGGTCGGCGAGATCACGCCGAAGTCGCTTCGTGACCGCATGCAGAGACTGCCGCCGTCGACGCGCATCTTCGCGGCGGGCGTCGGGAGCCACGCCAACATGGCGCTGCTCGACTCGATCTCGCGCGGCGCTCCCGCCGAATCGGTGGGCGATGCGTACGGTGCAGCGCGCGCAGCGCTCCGCCTGCTCGAGGCCGCGCAGCGTCCGGCGTGGGTCGGCGCATCGGTCGATCTAGGTGGAGGCGTCGAGCGCGTGCTGCCGCGCGATCTCCCCCCGGTCAGCGCGGACGACAGCGTGCTCGTCGTGGGAAGGCTCGCGGGCAAGGCGCCGAGCACCGTCACGCTCAAGAGCGGCGAGTCCGTGAGCAGCAGGCCGCTTCGCGTCGTCGCCCTCGAGGACTCGGGGGATCTCCGGCGCCGCTGGGGACAGGGGCGGATGCAGGAGCTCATCAGCGAGGGCGCCGGACGCGCGTCGCTCGTCGACATCGGACGTCGCTACAGCCTCGTGTCCCCGTACACGTCGCTCTACGTGCCGACGGCGCGGGAGGCGGCGCAGAGCAACGAGCGCACGGAGGCGGAGCTCGCCGAGGCACGCCAGGAGGCGATCAATCGCCGGCGCATGTGGCGCCCGTGGTCACGCTCGTCGCCCACCGCTACGGGCGAGTCGTTTGCGTCGGCCTCGTCGTCCGACAACAAGGAAGGCGGGACCGGCGCGCGCGCGAAGGGCGAGGAAGGTTCCATGAGGAACCCGAATGCGAAGCCGTCGGGCGCCCGCTTCGGCGTGATGGAGCCGTCGGACGGCAAGAAGGACGCACCAGCTCGCGAGGAGACGAAGAAGGCGGTCGCAGAGGCCCAGGAGTTTGGCATGATCGGCCTGATGAACACGCCCGCCGGCGGCGACCCGAGCGCGCTGACGGCGCCGTGGGGACGCGACGACAGGCTCCCCGCAGCGCCTGCCGCCGCGGCGTCGGCCGCCTCCGCCCCCGCGGACCCGCTGTCCGCGCGCGGCAACATGTGGGGCGACCAGATCGGTGACTCGTTCGGCGCCGGAGGACTCGGCCTGAAGGGCGCCGGCGAAGGCGGCGGAGAAGGAGGCAAAGGCATCGGCCTCGGCAACATCGGTACGCTCGGCCACGGCGCAGGCACCGGCACGGGCCAGGGCTTCGGCAGCGGCAGCGGCAGGCTCGGCGGCGCTCACGCGACGAAGGCGGCCACGCTTCGCCAGGGAGCGATCACCGTGAACGGCCGGCTTCCTCCCGAGGTGATCTCGCGGATCGTCCGTCAGAACTTCGGACGCTTCCGCCTCTGCTACGAGAACGGTCTCCGGACCAACCCGAACCTCCAGGGTCGGATCTCCACGAAGTTCGTGATCGGACGCGACGGCGCGGTGGCGTCGGCCGCGGACGGCGGCTCCGACCTGCCCGATCAGGGCGTGACGGCGTGCGTGATCCGGAGCTTCAACGACCTCTCCTTCCCTCAGCCGGCAGGCGGCATCGTCACCGTCGTCTATCCGCTCATCGTAGCTCCAGAAAACGACGCCGGCGGGGCGCCCGCGCCGAACGCGAAGGCCGCGCCGACGCCCCCGACGCAAGCGGTCGCCGTGACCGCCGCGGCCGGGCCCACGGGTCCCATCGGCATCATTGGTCACTCGCCTCGACCGTGCGGCGTCGCCGCCGAGCTTCCGCTCGCGGAGCGGCGCATCCTGTGGAGCGAGCGCCTCGCGATGCCCGCCGCGCAAGGCTCTGCCGAAGGCGCGCTCGCCGTGTACCGCAAGGCGCTCGCCGACTGCGAGGCGCCGACGTGGCGCGAGCGGACGACGCTCCTCCTTCTCATGGTGGATCAGCTTCGCACGGTCACGACGCGTGTCGCGCTGTGGAAATCGCTGATCTTGACGCCCTCCGCCGACGTCGTCTACCGGGCGATCGTCGTCCGTGTCCACAACGTCGCCGAGCTTCACGAGATGCACAAGGCGCTCGGGCTCGCGTCGGTCGATCCCGATCTGCTCGCGGGAATGGTTGCGAAGGCGAAGACGCCGGCCGAACGCCTCAGCGTGCTCCGCGCCGCAGCCACCAAGTGGTCCGACGATCTCGAGCTCGGTCTCCGTGTGCTCGATGCCCACGAGGACGCAGGCGACGACGCAGGCGGACGCGCCTGGGCGCGGCACCTCCGCCGTCGCGCGGACGCCACCGCCCACGTGTGGACGAGCGTAGGCGAGTACTACCTGCGTCTCGCCTCGCGCGAGAGCGGTGCCGACGCCGATCGCGATCGCATCGAGGCACGCCGGACGTTCGGCGAGCTCGTCGAGTTCGCGCCCGAGGATCCCGCCGCGAGACGGCGCCTCGGCGATCTGCTGCGCGCACACGGCTGGTACGAGGAGGCGCTGCGCCAGTACCTCACGCTACAGACGCTCACGCCGGACGACGCGACCGTCCCTCTGTTGATCGCCTCGGCCGCGCAGGGGCTCGGCCGCATCGAAGAAGCCGTGGGTTGGGCCGAGAAGGCCTCCGCCGCCGGCTCGCCCGACGGCAAGAGCGCGCTCTCGCGAGCGGCCCGCGCGACCGCCTCGGCGTTCCTCGCCTGGGCCCGCGAGGACGCGCTCAAGGCCGGCAAGAAGGACGACGCAGAGAAGCTCCTCGCACGCACGAAGCGCCTCGTCGCCGGAGGCGGCAAGGCGAACGGGCAAGGCGAGGAGCAGAGCGTCCGCGTCCTCGTGACGTGGTCGCATCCCGAGCTTCATCCATCGCTCTGGACGACCGCGCTCGGCACGCCGATGCCGTCGCCCGACAATTTCCCCGCGTTCGGCGCCGCCGAGGCGAAATCGAGCACGCAGCCTGGGGCCCTCACCGTCGAGCTCCGGCTCGAGCCCGACGACGCGGCACGCGCTGCACGACTGAACCTGAAGGCGGTGGTGACGGTGATCACGGGCGAAGGAACGGCCGCCGAGAAGGTCGTAAAAGAGGAGATCGGCTTCGGCACGGTCGCCTCGCCGAGCACCCGCGTGGTCTTGACGTTCAACGGCGGCGCGCTCCGCGTGGGGGCACCATGAGCTCTTCGATGAACAGGGTCCTCCGCGCCGTCGTGCGCCCCGAGCTCGCGCTCCTCCTGCTGACGCTGGGCGGGGCCGGCAGCGCTTACCTCGGCGTGATGTCGCGCGGCGGACGGCCAGTCGCCATCGGAGCCGTCAAGACGACCGTCGGCGATCTGCGGTCGCTCCACGCGGAGGTCTTCGTCCGCGGACAGGAGGAGCGCGGCAGCACGCGCCTCCGCGACGGCGACGACGTGAAGACCGGGCCCAGCGGGCGCGCACGCATCCGCCTCGACGACGGCACGGTCGTGATCGTCGACGGCGACGCGACGCTCACGCTCCGTGGCGAGCGACTCTCGCTGACGCGCGGCCGCATCTTCGTGCAGGCCGGCGCGGCGTCGCGGACCGAGGTCGCCGTGCGCGAGGCCGTCACGACCGTCGTCTCGAGCGCTGCCGCGTTCGACGCCGACGAGGGCGCGCGCGGCGGCGGACCGAAGGTGTACTGCGCCCGTGGAGAGCTCGTGCTCACCACGGGGGGAAAGTCCGTCCACGTCCCGAGCGGCGAGACGGCCACGGTCGCGGAAGGCGCGGCGAAGGTCGCGCCGGAAGCCGCATTCGACGACTGGACCGGCGGTCTCGCGGTCCCTTGGTCGGGCGAGCGCGCGCCGGCGAGCGCGATCGCCGAGCTCTGGGGAAACGGCGGCGCCGCCGATCCGGGAGCGCCGCTCGTCGTTCGCTCGGAGAAGGTCGACGTGGCGATCGAGGGCGAGCTGTCGCTGACCCGCACGCGCACGAGCTACTTCAACGGCTCCGACCGCGACGTCGTGGCCGACGTCCGGCTGTCCCTCCCCGAGGGCGCCGTCGTCTCGCGCGTGGCGCGTCTCGACGAGGGCACCAGCTCCGAGCAGGACGCGTCGCTCGGCACCGGCAACCGCAACGCTGGCTCGGGAAGCCGCCTCGAATGGGCCGGCGGCGGCTGGCTCCGCGGTCAGCTCATGAACATCAGGGCCGGAGCGTCGGTCGACCTCCTCGTCGACTACGTCGAATGGCTCCCGCAGAAGGACGGACGCGCGACGTATCGCTTCCCCATGGCGAGCGAGGTCGAGTCGCCGATGGTGGGCGGCCTCGAGGTGCGCGTCGGCTCGCAAGCCCCGGCACAATGGCTCTCCGCGAGCACCGGCGCCATGGTCGTGGGCGGCGCCATCGAGCTTCGCCGCGCCGACATCCGCCCGACCGGCGATCTCGTCGTCGAGCTCGTTCCGTCGGTCGTGCGCGCGGGTGTCGCCCGCGCCTATGTCGAGAGGAGCGAGCCGAACGAGGACCCGTACGTGCTCGTCCGCACCGAGGTGCCGTCGCTCTCGGAGACCGGCGTGACGCTCGCGCTCGTCGTCGACGTGTCGAGCAGCGTCGGGCCTGCGCTCCTCGAGACCGAGCGCGCCGCCGTCGACGCCGTCCTCGAGTCGCTCGGTCCCAAGGACTCCGTCGTCGTCCTCGCGGCCGATCAAGGCACGGCCATCGTCGGTCCGGACAAGCCGACAGCCGTGACGCCCGAGCTCCGCACGCGCCTCCGCAAGGAGCTCGCTTTGGTCCATGCGGGCGGCGCCACGAACCTCGGCGGTGCGCTCGAGCGCGCGGCCGACCTCCTCGATCTCCAGGGCGATCGCGCTGGCTCCGGCATGGTCGTCTACCTCGGTGACGGGCGTCCGACCGTCGGCGAGACCGACGCACGCGAGCTGCGCAAGCGCCTCGCACGTCGCGCCGGCGGAGTACCGCGCATCGGCGCGCTCGCGATCGGCCAGGGCGCAGATCGCTGGATGCTCGCCGAGCTCGTCGCTGGCGGCGGCCCCGTGTTCGACGTCCTCGACCGCCCCGACGCGGCTCGCGCGAGCTCCGCGCTCGTGGCCGATGCGCTCACGCCGACCCTCCGCGACGTCTCCGTCTCTCTCGGCGCCACCGTCGACCGCATCTACCCGCGCGACGCACGCGCCGTCGCGGCGGGAACGACCTTCACGGTGGCCGGCCGACTGCGCGGCGCGCTGCCGAAGCAAATCGCGCTTCGCTACCGCCGCGGCACCGAGCTCGTCGAGGAGATTCGTCCCCTCGAGCTCGTTCCCTCCCCCGCATTCGCCGACGTCGCGCGCCGATGGGCCGCGCAGCGCATCGAGGAGACCGTGACGCACGCGGACGGCATCGAGCCCGCGATCGCGCTCGCCACGAAGGCAAAGCTCCTCACGCCTTGGACGAGCTGGTTCTTCGAAGGCTCCAACTCCGCGCCGTGGGAGAGCCGCCTCCTTGGCCTCTCGCCAGGGCTCGACACGGCCTTCGCATCCAAGATCGAGCCGGCGCCTCCCCCTCCCTCGCTGCTCCTCGAGCCGCCGCCCGTCTTCGACGGCGAAGCGTCGATCGAGCAGGCCGCGGAGATCGCCGCGCGCCATTCGGTCCGGGAGTCGATGGCCGCGATGGTGGCGTGCCGTGATGCGCGAGCGTCGATCAAGCCTGGCATCAGCGGTGACCTGCGCGTCGACGTGTCCGTCTCGGCCGACGGCAAGGCCACGAAGGTCTCGGTCGCCGCGAGGCAAACGGGTGACGACGATCCGTTCCTCGATCGCTGTGTCCGCGTCGTCGTCAACGCCGTCCCCTTCTTCAGCGCAGGCGTATCGATCTCATTCAGCCAGAACATCTCGCTTCCGCCCGGCCAGAGCTCTCGGCGCACCGAGTGCTCGGTGGCGTCGACGCTCCCGCTCGCCGTGCGACGAGGCATCTGGCGCGCGCGCAAGGCCAAGGGCGTGCTCGATCACGCTGCGGCGGCGCACGCGTGCGAGCTCCCGACGTGGGGCGATCGGCGCGCGCTGCTCGGCATCCTCGTCGCGGGAATGAACGCGCAGACCGGAACGGCCCTCGCCGCTCGTTTCTCGGCCGAAGGCGAGACCGACGCCGCCGCGTTCGTTCGCCAGGAGCTGCTGCGCCAGGTGAGCCTCGGCTCGCTGGGGTACCAGGAGCTCCGCAAGCTGCTCATCGACGACGAGCCGAAGATCGATCGCGCGCTGGACAAGGCGTTCCGCGCCGCGAAGACCGACGACGCTCGCCTCGCGGTGCTGCGTCGCTTCTTGCGGCTCGCGCCGCACAGCCCCCTCGGCCGGCGTCTCCTCCTCTCGCAGCTCGAGGCGACGAAGAACCGCGGAGCCCTGCTCGAGACGATCGAGCAGATCCGCAACGACGTCTTTGCGGACGCAGGCCTGCTCGCAGAGTGTGCCTCCACGCTGCGCCGCCTCGGCATGGATCAAGAAGGTCGCCGCACCTTCGGAGAGCTGGTCGAGCGCGCGCCACGTGATCCGTGGACCCTTGGCTATGTCGGCGATCGCCTGCGCGCCGAGGGCCTCTACGAGGACGCGCTCGCCGCGTACCTGCGACTCGACGCGGCGATGCCGGATGATCCAGCGGTCTCGCTCCGGCTCGCGCTCGCGCACGCCGGCGCCGGGCGACTCGACGTCGCGACGCGCCTGCTCGATCGTGTCGCGCAGACGGGCGGACGCGGCGACGACGGACGACTCGGCGAGCTTGCGTCCGTCGTCTCGGCGTCGCTCATCGCGAAGGCCCGTCAAGGCTCACCTACTGCGGAGGCGGACGCCCTCCTCGCACGCCGCCTCGCGCAGACTCCGCTCCCCGACGTGGCGAGCGTGATCCTCGTGCGGACGCCGCTCACCGACGACAAGGTCGAGGTCTTCGTCGCGCGCCAGCTCAAGGACAAGGACGAGCTGCCCGCAGACCTGGACGCGTCGGCCATGGGGCTCTCCGCCGTACGGATCGAACGCGGAGGAGGCGTCGCGCGCATACGTCTGCGTCGCGCGGCAGGGCTCGCGGGCTCGCGCCCAACGCGTGGCCTCGTGACCGCGCTCGTGCTCGGAAGCGATCGCAGCAAACCCAGGCTCGTCTCGCAAGAGGTCGACGTGCCGTCGGGCGACAAGGGCACCGAGCTCCGGTGGAACGGGGAGGCATTCGAATGAGCCATCCGGACGAGCCCATGCCGGCGCCGCCGGTTTCGAACGCGTTGCTCGAAGCGGCGCCTGCGCCGCCTGCGCCGGTCGAGGCCCATCCAACGGCGGTCGTCGCGCCCGATCCGAGCGCGCTGGAGGCGCCTGTGGCGTCCGGCGCGCCCTATCGCGTGCCGGCTCCCCCGCCCGCCACGGAGTTGATGACGCCCGAGATTTACTTCGGACCGACACCTCGGAAGCCGCGTCCGCTGGTTGGCCCAGCGCTCAGCGTGTTCGCCGTCATGCTGTGGAGCTTCGTAGTGGCCGGTCAGTTTGCGAGCTCGTGGTCACTTGGCATCCAGGTTCGCAGCAGCGAAGCGCTCTTGCTCGTCGCGTCCCTGACGTTCGTGGCCTGGATCGCGAACATGCGGCGCAGCCGTATCGCGGTGCCCCCTCGCGCCACGACGCACCTCGTCTGGCGCTCCATCGGTGCCGGGCTGGTGGCGTTCCTCCTGTTCTTCTTCTGCCTCGTCGCCGCGACGGCGATCAACAGCGCGATGAACGCGGATTTTCTCGTCGCGGCCGTGCTCGTCTTGCTCTCGCTGCTCGCAGCGATCGGCGGAGCGCACCTCACGTCACCGGTGGCCCTCGAGCGCACACCGCGCCAGCGCACGATCCTGATCGCGCTGTGGATCGCCGGCACGCTCCTCACGCTCGTCGCGGGCGTGGACCTCGGAGCCCACGGGTAGGTCTCAGGCGGCGCGTTTCTTCCTGGCGGGCGCCTTCTTCCTGGCAGGCGCCTTCTTCCTGGCAGGTGTCTTCTTCCTGGCGGCCTTCGGCTTCGCCTTCTTCATCGGCGCGAGCATGGTGCCGCGGCACTTGGCCGAGCCGCAACGGCACGCGAATACTTTGGCGACCTCAGGCGAGTCGTCGTCCGAGCGCGTGAGGTTGTAGTCGTACGCGAGCTCGTCGCCCGGCGCGATGACCTTGATCGACTCGACGAAGGGCCGCCCGTCGTCGAGGACGACCTCGCAGTTCGGGTCACACGAATGGTTGATGAACCGCGAGATGTTTCCGCCGACCCCGGCGTCGATGACGGTCTTCGCGTCGATCGTGAAGAGGAACGTGTGTCCGTCGTCGTCGGCTTTGTCCGCGTGGCGCCGGTCGGCCTCGGCGTGCGAGATGCGCTCGCCCACGTACTCGATGACCTGAACGCCGCTCGGGATCGTGCGGGTCGCGAAGAGGCCGCTCCCGTGAACGCGCGAACGGCGGAGGCGATACGCCGGGGTCGTCTTGGTCGTCTTGGGCTTCGCTTGCGTCTTCGTCTTCGTCACAGGGATGACCAGCGTGTATGTCGGTGAGCACCTCGATGGCAAGGCCTCTCGTCGAAAACGCCTGATCCGCGACCCGCGACGTCCCGAGTGCGGTGCGGACCTTCATGGGGAAGGAGTCACGCACCGCCCTTCGGGACGGCTCCGCGATTTCGTGGACTCTTCGTTAGCCCAGTTTCGGGGCCGTGTTCTTCCACGCCGGCACCTCGCCGAGGCGGCAATACCAGGCCGTGATGTGGGGATAGTCGTTCCAGGGCAGTCCCGACGCCTCGGCAAAGCTGAAGCAGGCGCCGACGCTGAAGTCCGCGAGGGTGAGCTCGTCACCGAGGATCCACGTCTTGCCTTCGAGCTGCGCATTCAGGATCGGCGCGCACGTGCGCCACTCCCGCTCGCCGACGGCGAGCTGCGCGGGGTCGGGACCCTGCTTCATGAAAATTTTCTTGAAGAGGTTCTCGAACGCGTAGGCGCCTGTCCCACGCGAGAGGTGAGCCGCGTCCCAGAACTGCCACTTGGAGATCTCGGCACGGCGCCGGTCGTCGTTCGGCCAGAACGCGCTCGGCTTCTTGCTCGCGACGTACTGCATGATCGCACGGCTCTCCCAGAGCGTGAGGTCACCGTCGATGAGCGTCGGCACCTTTCCGTTCGGGTTGAGCGCGAGATAGGGCGGCGCCTTCATCTCGGCCATCGGCTGCTCGATGATCTCGAGCGCGATGCCGAGGTGCTCCGCCGTTGCGCGCACCCGCCGGGCATTGTTCGAGGGCTGGATGCTGTAAAGCTTCATTCGTTCTCTCCT